>NZ_MCWZ01000319.1 GCF_002877365.1 Vibrio sp. 10N.261.55.A7 | reverse complement strand
TCATCACCGAAGCCAGAAGGTTTTTCAATGACAGTCCATTCAAATAAAATATTATTAACTTCTACGATCCTATTTAAATTATCAATTAATAGAACTTACTTCAAAAAAAAAGATTAATTAACAGAGACGCTCAGGTTGACTCAAAACTAGGCTACTTTTTAGTTTCCACTCGTAATAACAACTCGTAATCAAATAGGAACTATATATGGGAAATTTCCCAATGCTCAGAAATAGGTTCACTCTCATGAGCCTATTTTGTATAACTCCACTGGCTATGGCTATCGACGTAAAAGATGTCATTGTTACCCCCTCCTCACAATGCTTACCTGACCAACGCTATGTCACTCAATATGAAGCTGACGGTATAAAAGATGAGGTTTGCTTTGATAATTCTGCATGGTCTATCTTCAAATTAGATAAGAATTACAAGCTCTCTGGTAGTGGCTATGGTTGTGACTCTAAGATTATCAACGATGGAGAGGACATAGGAGAATCCTTATGTACTTCCATGGAACTCGGCGATGTTTCCTCGACGTATTACGAGGCAAACAGCAATGTGTTTTTTTTTACGCCCTATCCAAATCCACTGGAACGAAGTATCGGAGATGTTGTTTATTCAGAGGCAAGTAATAACTCTCTCTCTATATGGACATATTCACAAACCCCTTCAAGAGTAACAGTGTCCACCAAAGACGAGAATCAACTTGCCCATTTCGTACACTTAAAAGCGAATTCAGTGAAACAGAATAAGTATTATCGATTAAATGAAGGCCTAGGTGCCTTTCCTAATCGTCCAGCCGCATTTCGATTCATTATAAATCAAGAAGATAATACCCACTTATCTAATGGTCACTACACAGGCGGAAGTATCCCCGTTGAAGTGGCACGCTGGCATGGTCCAGGTGCCGGTAATACTTTTGCACATGCCAATCAAAATATAGGCAGTGTATCCATTACTAACAATCAATCCCCTGAACAACACACTTTTGACTACGATAAAAATTTGTTGCCCGCTGAGACTGAAGCAATTTTCGCGCTCAGACTGAAAGATGTGAAAAGCAGCGAAAGGTTTGTTCTAAACCTATCAGGTCACTACATATTGGAATTCAACCAAGATAAAATTTACATATTAGATACCTACACTAATGATAACTCTTTGTATGAATATCAGACTGACTCACCGAACATTACGATAGGACTAGGGGTATCACAAGGTTTAGAGAACAACTACAAAAATATTGTCATAAAAGAAGATTCAAATGGCGAGCTTTACGACTATGAAGCCTTCCATAGCGATAATATCACCACCGATAACGCCATGCTGAGTGAAACCATCCAGAGCCCTTTCTATGAACTTGCAGGTAAAGAGGGAATTGAAGGTAACGTAACCATTAGTAAAGCAATGGCCTTTTACCATGAGTTACCCGCTCATGAACGTCATGCTCGATGCGTCAGACCGAACATGACATTAATTGAAGAGTTAAAAGCGATTTTTTCTTCTGGTAGCAGCATCTGTAACCCTAAACCCGCCTCTGATATCTACAGTGCAAACAATAAATCCTCGGAAGATATGCGCCTAGAACAAGAGTTGATAGAAGTTGCCGTCGACAAGCAAAAGTATGATGATATCGTTGGATACCATTTACTGGAAGGATTTGATTTAAAAGACCAAAATACGGTAGCGTTTGTCGTTTCATCTCGTTATTGCAATGTCCCCGTCATGGTTCGAGTAGAGAACAGACGTCATGAACGCTCTCCAGATTCAAATACTTGCTTAGTTTGGTCTTCAAGGATGATTGACTTGTACATGTTCCTTGGGTTGAGCTTTATGGATATCAATACAATTGTCCAACATGTGATAGATAGTAGTTCTATCCCTGATTCTTTCTTCCCTGAAGAGCAATACCCAGATGGTACAGAAGAAGACCGATCAGAGTTAGTTCAAATAATTCACGAAAATTCAGAAGATGCAGCCAATGTACTGCAGGAGGCTGCTGGAATGGTTGGTATGGCAGCAATGGCTTCGCCTGATTTTCTGACCAATGTGAATGGAGAAACGGCAACAAGCTCAGTAGAAGTACAACATGCTGTTTCTGACGCTGCGTTAGGTGAATATATCCTCATGGAACAAAATTTTTCCCCGTTACCTAATGTAGTGAAAATTCTAAATGACAATGAAAGCCCCGAGATTCAAGAAGGAGAAAGCTATACAACAAAAATAATCATAATAACGGAGGAGAACATTAATAGCGAAGAAGTTATAACGGCTGCAACCGAATATCAAAAATCGCTTACTGAATGGATTGATAAAATAAACCAGATGATGGTTAATGCAAGTGAAGAAGATAAAGTACAGTTAGAACTTGGTCTACATATTGCCACTAATTCGCTATATCATGTTAATGCTATATTGTCGGGAAATGATGATGACGATGCTGTTTTTAATACTACACTAAACGGCGTTTTTCATAATGGTGTCTTAATTGGTATCGCCGTCGGTTTAATTGAGAAAGAGGAAGAGAAAGACAGTGATGGCAATTCAGTCTACTCGTATTTAGCCGCGAGCGGACTTGTTAACCCAAACTCTTTATTAAATGTTTCTGGAGCGTATAGAGGTGCCGTTTCTTATTTGAGAAGTGAGGTACTTAAAAAGCTCTTCGAAGAAAATAAAATAACCAAAGCAAAAGCTGACTGCATATCTAAGCACAGCGCTAAAACTGTTTATAGGCTAGGATTCAGACACGATGAGCTTTAAAAGCCGTTAAGGCCCAATCTGACGGTTACCCATTTAAACTCGGTACCCGTCAGATTTATTTCCCCCTTAAAACCTATCTGCCCTAAACGGGCTTACGCCAAGAAATAAAAACGTAGAGGTAAGTGTTTATTGGGCATCATGAATGAAATCAAATTGTGACATTAAATACTCGTACTATTAGCCATTGCTAAACTCGGTAGGGTAAGAATTAAAGAGAGTGTCGATGACATTTACTTAATAAACTTTCCATCTGTTCCAGTTTAAAAGGTTTGGATAACACATCATCAAAACCTAATTTGAAGTACCGACGAACATCGTCTTCAAATGTATTCGCTGTTAACGCCACGATCATCGTCTCATCCGCTAAGGATTCTTCTTTAATTCTCTTAATCGTCTCAACGCCATCGAGGATGGGCATTTGAATATCGAGCAAAATCACATCAAAGGTTTTTTCCAGTAGACGATCAATACACTCTTGACCATTCGACACCGTTTCATGCTGAGTGCTTAATATATCGAGTGTCTTCTGTGCGACGATCTGGTTAACGGTGACATCTTCTACGATCAAAACGGACACTTCCGAAAATGAAGCAAAATCTTTGGTCGCTTCTTTATCTATTCGTTTTTGGTCTGTATTGGCGAGTAACGCATTCACCAGTTTGTTTGAGGTAAAGGGTTTACTAATGAATTCGTTATCAAGATTGGATGGTACAAAACTGTCCACGCCAGAAGCATAATTTGATTTGGATGCAACGATGGTAACGCGCTTACCAGCTCTAGTCAGTTCATCCACGACCGCCGATATTTCCATTGGATTACTGTTGTGATAGAGCACGTGATCACTCTCTTTATCAAGTAACCCCATGCCCTGGATGTTCGCTTCAATTAACTGATGCACTTTCGTATTGTCAGCGACGACCGAAACTTTGTTATTGGCAACAAATTCTTGATCAATAATCGCCTCTTCACCCACCACATCGATGGGAATCCTGACCGAAAATGCTGACCCTTGGTTTTGGGTACTTTCAACGTTGATTTCACCACTTAATAGATCGGTGAGTCGCTTGCTGATCGAGAGGCCTAACCCAGTGCCACCAAATTTTCGACTTATGGAGTCATCCGCCTGAGCAAACTCGGCAAACACATGCGTCAACTGCTCACTTGTCATTCCGATACCCGTGTCAGTGACGGACATGATCAAGTTGGATTTCTTCCCTTTGATTTTCTGAATTTGGCAATCCACGACAATGAAACCGCTCTCAGTAAACTTCCATGCGTTCCCACACAAGTTCGTTAATATTTGAATGATTTTCGTTGGATCTGAATGTAACTCATAGTCAATATGCGAAGGGCTCAGCAACAACACTTCGACATCGGGCTTACTCTCATTATTTATAAATATCGAACGAACCTGATCCACAATGTCATTCAGTTTAAAATCTGCATTTTCAATATTAATCTTGCCCGCATCAATTTTGCTGAGATCCAATATGTTATTAATCACGCTCAACAAATGGTTCCCAGACAAATGGATGAGCTGTAAATTTTTCTTTGTCTCTGGGTCGCTTTTTTCATAATGCACACCTTCACTCAACCCGATTATGGCATTGAGTGGGGTTCGAATTTCATGTGACATATTGGCTAGGAACGTGGACTTAGCATGAGCACTATGCTCAGCCTTTTTTCGCGCCTTTTCAGTTCTAATGCTCTGTTTATGCAGTTTGCTTGTGAGTTGAATTTGGTTTAGATAAAGCATTGAAATAGAAGATATAATAAGCAGAGAAATGACAAGAATAATCGTGTAATAAATATAAAGCCTCTTGTAGTGGGATTCTCTCAAATCCGTAAATTCATGTTGATTCCGCTCTACTTTTGACACCATCCCAGATAGATAATCGTTAACAGTGGCATAGGTTCCATTAATGTCTTTGAGGATCTGTTGCGCATTGTCAAACGAGCCCTTATTGCTGTCGATGGCTTTTATCTTTTCAGCAATGATAGTGACACGCTCACCAATATATTCAAGCCGGCTTGCGTCTCCAAACCTCTTATGAATATTAATGGTACTTTCACTTGAAAAGTCTTGGTTAATGCTCGAACGCATAACCCGAACTCTTATCTTTAGTTTCTTTAAGTTTCGCTCTGTCGGTGCATTGAGATACTCTAGCAAATCGATTTTTATAGAAAGGATTTTGGACTTAGAGCTAAGGTTATTATTGATGATCGCGACGTAAGGTTCAGCCTGAATATTCTCTATTTTGTTAGAGGAATAAATTACAATCCCGATAGAAACAATCAAGCATACACACAGGAAACCTATCGTTCCGATGAATGCACTTTTAGACACAACTGGGGATATTCTCATCTGAGATTTACTCCACGACTATTTCCTTAACTTGCCACACGGACAGGTTGTAATAGAAATCGTTTCGTAATTCAGAGTAGCCTGAGAATGGGAACACAATAAAGAATGGGCCTTTATCATCAAGTGTCATTCGAACATCATTCTCATGGGTGGCGAGTAATACGCCATATTCTTCGATTGTCTTAATCGGAATCGTCACAATATAGTCATCCCAAGCAATCACTTTAACTTCATCGCCACGAGAGCCGACATAATCCAAAACCGTTTTCAGTTTTGGCCCCTTATACAGCGTTTCTTCTTGTACGACATGATTGTTCGTCTTTACTTCAGAGACCTCAAGCTGGCTTAGCATCGCCTCATCAAACTCGACACCTGAAGATGAATTCGAGTGCTCTATATTTCCGGAAACCCACAGCATGACCTCTTCTGTGGGTTTTGGTAAAGCGCTCGCATTGACAAAATGGGTGGGTACGAGAATGGTGAATAGACATAACATCAATTTATACATAGACATAGGTACTCGTGATGGGAATTCTTTTAAGTATATGTCAGTAAATTAGGTTCGCCAGTCGATGCCAAATTCAACGTAACATGTTGATGTACTTTCGTAAGTGTAACCGTTTTATATGTTTATACAGGCTGCGCACCTAAAAGAGGCAGATGTTTAATCGTGTGGTAACGAAGAGATAGTTCAATACAGTGTTTTAACGGCGCTTTCGGCAACGGCTGATTCAAATCTAAGACAATGGCTCTGTTACCACTAAACAGCAAGTCATCGGTGTATAGCTCTCGGAAAGTATCGACCAGCTTGGTCTTACAGTTAAAATACAAACAGTATTGATTGGGCTTATTCATCTTCCAATCAATCCGAATCGTGCTGCCCTTGTCGACAACAAAGCTCGGTTCTCCCCATTTAAGAGTCTCTTCAAACGTCTTGCAGCCGACGTCTTTCATAACCTCTAAAACAAGTTCTCTTAATTCAAGCATTTTCGGCTTAACGTCATCAGGGTATGAATCAAATTTTTCTTTGAGAGTGTTGTTCACAGATTCAATCCTCGCTTAAAGATTCAAATTCTTGTTTTTTACTTTCAAACCACTTTTGCATCGCAATGGGATCGCTCATTAACGCCTGTATTTTAGCCATCGCTTCTAGATGCTCTTCATCATGCACTTGGTACATTTCCATGCCGTGTTGTTTGCTGATTTCAACCATTTTTTCAAAGGTTTCCGCATGAAACGCCAAATCGCAGGCCCCGCCAAGTTGCTTACATGTCATCGTTTTCATATTTTCCTCCGTTGAAAGATAGAATTTATTTGAAATGACTCACAAGCGCTGTCCCGATTTCCAATTTTAGTCTTTAATTGTTCAGGCCAAGCATTCCAATCAAGAGTGATACGATACCGAAATGCCGCGACCAATAATGCCTTACATTTGATAAAGACGGCTGATATTGGTTAGCCTGTCGGCCATTTTCCACAGCTCTGATTCAATGCGAATCGCATAGGGTGTCCATTTAATAAAGCATGGAAGTGGAAGGTTGGAAATAAAACAACGAGTAGAAAGTGAGCTAGCTGGGCAAAATATAGAAAAAAACGCCGATTGATTTGCATCATCGGCGTTTCTAATTATGTGTCGAATTTACGAGGTAGAGCGTTTACTTTTTGGTACCGGCCGCTCGATTTCTTACCATATTGCGTAATCGAGCGCGTTTCTCTGCAGAGCCTTGATCCGTATCTGACGGATTGTTCGTGCGAGTTTTTCGATTCTTGAAAGCCGGCTTACTGTGCATTTTCTGAAGCAGCGCCTCGCGATTTTTAGGTTCATAACCCGCTTGCTCTACACGTCGAATCGTATGACCAATCAATGACTCAACTTGTTGTAGCGTTAACTCTTCTTCACGGCTTACAAAAGAAATCGCGTGCCCTTTTTGACCCGCACGACCTGTTCGACCAATACGGTGAACATAGTCTTCCGCCAGAAATGGCATATCAAAGTTAACCACATGTGGAAGATCTTTGATATCTAACCCGCGAGCAGCCACATCAGTAGCTATCATCACACGCGCTTTGCCTTCTTTGAACTCATCAAGCGCTCTACGACGGGCACTTTGCGCTTTGTCACCATGGCATAACACCGCTTTGATGCCATCTAGCTTAAGCTCTTTCAATAACATATTGGCAGTTTCTTTGTAGTTCACAAAGACCAATACCTGTTTCCAGTTCTTGCGCCCTATCAGCTCCGATAGCATTTCATGCTTTCTTTCTTGATCGACCGGGTAAACAACGTGAGCAATAGTATCTGCCGTGACGTTTTCTCTTGCGACCGATACTCTTTTCGGCTGATTCAATATTTCGCCCGCAAGTTTATTCATTTGCGGAGAAAAAGTCGCAGAGAACAACATGGTTTGTGGCTTAGTAGATACACCAGCCATAATCGTTTCAATCGATGAGATAAAGCCCATGTCTAACATTCGGTCGGCTTCATCGAAGACCAAAAACTCTAGGTTTTGCAGGGAAACATTCTTCTCATCTAAATGCTCAATTAGGCGACCAGGTGTTGCCACTAGAATATCAACACCGTGCTTTAGCTTTTGAACCTGAGAAGACATTTTTACGCCACCGTAAATCGCGGCAACACTCAATGAAGTGTATTTGATGTAATCTTCAATGCTTTGCGCGATCTGCGCAGCCAGTTCGCGAGTTGGCGCGAGGACCAGTGCACGTGTTTGAAAATTGTTCTTTGCTTTGGTCTTGTCTAAAAGCTGCTGAATAATTGGCAGAGAGAAAGCAGCGGTTTTGCCCGTTCCTGTTTGGGCGTTCGCCAAGATATCGTGCCCTTTACGTGCAAATGGGATCGCTTTTTGCTGCACAGGGGTAAGTTTTTCGTAGCCACACTCGGACAGTGCTTTCACAATTTCTGGCGCAAAATTCTGAGATGAAAATGACATTGTTGTGTTCCTAAATTAGACGGCTACGACCACGTACAGCATAACCAAAAATACGGTCGCAGATTATAGAGCAAACCGTATCGGAACGGGACATTTTTTACCGATTCGTCATGATAAGCTCGAAATTACGGCATTTATAGAGTAGCGGAGGCATTGGCAGTCAACAAATGTCAGTAATATGCCATTCCACAACGATCATTCGCGGACAAATTCATTCTTTAGAGATTTCAATTTACAAGCCACCAACGTCTACTTACTCACTAAGTAGACGTTGGTGCTGCCTGTTAAGCAATAGACGAACGTTACTTAATGCTGTCTTCTATTGCCGCTAAATCGTCTTCGTAGTAGCTTTTACCCGCACACTCTGAATCAAACTTATCGACTTTGGCATTAAAGATATCAACACGCTCATTGTACGGCCCCTCTAACTCTTGGTATTTCGCTAAAGCGGCATTATAACTATCGATCAAGGCGTTATATTCATCAATTTTATTGTTGTACACATCCGCTTCTGCGTCCGTTTCATACTCAGTATTCTCGTTTTCTGTAAAGTACACATCTAAAGCATCGATTCTCGCTTCATCTGATTCCATACGAATTTCAGCATCAAACATTGGTTTGCCAAAAGACGCCAACTTTGTTTCAGATTTATCGATGTCATTACCTTCGATCATGCACGTGCGCAAAGCTTCTACCGTTAACGTGTCTTCGTCATACGTTTTAATGCCCCCCGCTAAAGCGGCAAGTCCTCTGCCAGCGGATGAAAGAGAACTTTTCCCTTTTTTCGCATAGGCTTCAGTGGCAGGTACACTCGCAATGAGTAGAGTAAGGCAGGTTAGCAAGAAGTATTTCATTGGTTCTGATCCGTTTAATTCCATTCAAACATTGGCGTAACTTTAGTTCTTTAGCGAATTCAATGCACGTGGCCAATGTGTCGTGGTTCACATTAATGGACCTTCAGCATGATATTCGTCTCATTCGTTACGATCGCCGAATCATCTCGAACAACAGTAAACAGACGCCTGGCCTATAAAGATAGATCGCCGCCTTTATTTCCAGTATTATCGAAATATATATTTTGGAGAGAACATCAATGGCACTTAAAAATCTGAAATCAAACAGTGATGAAATGGCGCAGTTAAGCATCGACACAGTTGCCAAAGCGCTAAAAGAACTCGGTCACCCTACACGGTTATTGATCTTCCGCTGCGTTGTTCGTGCCGGCTATCAAGGAATTGCGGTAGGCGGGCTACAACAAAAACTGGGGGTTCCGGGGTCGACGCTTTCTCACCATATATCAAGCCTAGCCTCTGCAGGCCTACTAAGCCAAAGGCGCGAAGGTCGAACTCTCTATTGCGTGGCAGAGTATCAAAAGCTTCAATCGGTGATCGGTTTTCTGGAAGATGAATGCTGCCTTGATGAAGAATCTGCCGAATAGTTCCTTCTCGTTAAATCAACGTTCCATCTCTTTAAATCAAGTACTCAGGAGGGTGAAGGCTAAAGCGATAGGTCAGCGAAATAGCTTATGTTAAGGTGACGGCCAGATTTGATTGCCACTTGATGACCAAAGCCATGCCATTCTCAAAATTGAACTTGTCTCCCGCCCTCACCGATAAACTGTCTCCCGCGTTTGAGACACCAACTGCCATTCAACAACAGGCTATCCCTGTACTGTTAGAAGGTCATGACTTACTCGCGATTGCGCAGACAGGCAGTGGGAAAACGTTGGCCTACGGTCTTCCTCTGATTGAAAAATCGCTCAACAGCGGCACTCATTCTATTGCCTCTATTGTGATTGTTCCGACGCGAGAATTGGCAAAACAGGTTCATGCAGATCTGATCGCCTTATCGAACGATCTCCATATTCACAGTGTTCTGCTTACCGGTGGTGTAGACAAAGAGACGCAGTTAACTCAGTTATCTTCAGAACCGAGTATTGTGATTGCGACGCCAGGTCGGCTGCTTGACCTTATTCAATCCGGTGATCTCACCACGGATAGTGTTAATCAGGTTGTGCTGGATGAGGCTGACCGATTGCTTGATATGGGCTTCTGGCCTGATATCGACTCCATTCTTGCCAAGCTACCAAAAACGAAACAAACAGCCATGTTCTCAGCAACCCTTGCACCTCAGCTTAGTGAGCATGTAAACGCTCAACTTAAACAACCAATACAGGTGCAAGTAAACCCGGCCAATCAGGTTGTCGATAATGTCGAAGAACAGCTCTTTCTGGTAAACAAAGGCAGTAAGACCAAAGCACTGATCCACAAATTGAAAACCAATAACTGGCCTCAGGTTTTGGTGTTTATAGGCGCTAAAGACAATGCGGACAGTTTGCGTAAGAAGCTGTCGAAAGCTGGAATTAGCTGCGCGGCATTGCACGGCGATAAATCCCAGCAAGACCGTGAACAGGCGTTGCATGACTTCAAACAGCAATCAATTCAAGTGCTCATTGCCACTGATATCCTCGCTCGTGGTATCCATATTGATCGCCTACCCGTGGTGATCAATTTTGAACTGCCGACGGACCCAACCGTCTACGTCCACCGCGTTGGGCGCACCGCTCGTTCAGGGCAACAGGGCATGGCTATCTCATTAATTTGTCATGCGGAGCAAAGCTCTCTAGAGGCTATTCGTCACGTAACAAACAGGCCTTTACTGATCCAGACTCTCGTTGAATTTCCAGTGACGGATAAACCATCAAATGGAGAAAGCAAAAGAGCACCACGAGACAAAAAAGCCAATCGCAGAACCAACACCAAAAACAGTGTGAAGCAGTTTAAGAAAAAACCGAAGAAGCGCAGCTAACCAGTTGTTCTCAAATTCTTAATCCCGCTATCAATTAAGTGTTTGTTCAACATTGGATGGGTAGAGTCTCGCCTTGCTCTATCCCCATTCAAACGGTTTTTACCTGATTCTTGAATAAGGTATATCTTCTAAACCTTCCCCGTAAAAAATGAAGAGAATGAAATGGAGTAGAAGACGGCATTTTGGCTCGTTCAGATCTTTCTTTGCTCAGCCCTAAACGCTAAACTAGCCCCAATATGAATAAATTGGAAAAACCATGGCAAAGTTATCTCTACAAGAGCAAATGCTGAAAGCAGGCTTGGTAAACGAAAAGAAATTAAAAAAAGCGAAGAAAGGCGCGAAGAAGTCTCGCGTTCAGGCTCGAGAGGCAAAAGCGGCCGTTGAAGCCAATAAAATTGCTCAGCAAGAACGCGATAAAGAGCTAAACCAGCAACGCAAAGAAGAGCAGCTAAGCAAAGAACTGAAAGCGCAAGTAAAGCAACTGATTCAAATGAATAAGCTCGATCTTACTGGCGACATCAAATACAACTTTACTGATGGCACGACAGTAAAGTCACTTTACGTTGAAACATTGATTCGTGAGCAAATCATCAAAGGCCTATTAGCCATCGCTCGTTTCGAAGATGGTTACGCTGTTATTCCAGCGCGAGTGGCGGACAAAATCGCCATGCGTGATGCGGAAACCATTATTGAGAACAACACTTCAGACGACACGGTTGCAGAAGAAGATGACCCGTACGCAGAGTTCGTTGTTCCTGATGATCTGATGTGGTAAATCTTACCTAACTCAAAACTGATTCGTAAAAAACCGCTCAAAAAGGAGCGGTTTTTTATTAGTCGCCACAGAACCAATAGGCCAATCCGAAAATTTTAAATCTGAAAGCCTGAACCCTTAAACTCAAACAGCTTAATGAGCATCACATCTACCCTTCACTGCAAAGTTCAATGCTAGAACAACTCGACATCCCCACCATTGTTTTGAGACGGCGTCTCTTCCGTCGGTATCGTGAGCATTTCAGTATTCTCTATTTTGTATACTAGGTCTTGGAGCTCTTGCTGCATATTGGTCAGGTCATCTCTCGCAAATTCCATTCGCTTTAACCCTTTTTCAAACAGTGCAGAAAGGGCTTCTTCTTGCTCATACGAAAGACCAAGGAAATGATAGCTATCATTTAACTCCTGGTTGGACTCACTTAGATTTTCTGCTGATATATCATCAAATTGGTCGATGCGTTGCGATACATGTTGCGCTGTGCTGGCAATATCTTTAACAATATCCAGCAACATATTCTGTCGCCGTATATCCTGATATTTGGCTTCGAGCCCCTCTACAACAAACGCATAAATGTCTCTAATTTGCCCAACCAAACGCTCATCTTCTGGCAAATTCTTAATTAAAATTGCGGTATTCTTATCGTTGAAAATAAGCCTATTCCCAAACTGAAAGACTCGTCCTTTGGTATGCAATAAATCAAAAATGTTCCGTTCAATTGGGTTTACTATCCCTGTTTTACTATCAAAATAATGATCCTCTTCATCTCTCACCACCATGGAGGCGTGCAAGTTTAAGGCGTTCAATGACTGAAATACCGTGAAGCTTAGCTGCTCTATATGCTGACAATAAGATAGGTTTCGGAAGAACTGAACCACCAAGCCATGTTGGCTGGCCTCTTTCATAAACTCTGTTGACGCCGACCTCGCCTCTTCACACTCAACGAGAAGTTTCCTTTTTTCAACAAGATAACTGTCGATAACACCTAGCTTTGCGGTTAACTCTTCATACGCAAATGGTCGAACAATCACTTCTGACGCCCCCACTTCATACGCTTTCAATCGCTCTTCAAGCGAGGCATTTTCAGTGATAAACACAACGGCGAGATCTCGATAAGACTCCAAAGATTTGATGCCGACATAGAATTCAACCGTCGATTGATTGTTTAGGTGTGTATCGAGCAATACAATATGAGGGCGATGTGTTTCGATGAGGTCTTGCGCGCATTTCAGATCTGAAGCGACTCGAACTTCATAATGATGACTTAACTGATTGACCATCTGTTCGCAAAATTCTACATCAGATTCCACAATCACTATTTTATGAGAATCAACCATGATTTCCCCTTTACCGACTGACGAATAAGCATCTCTTTTTTTGTCTATATGAGATTTGGTTCATTAATCAGTGTAGCAGCTGTTGCATAAGATCCATCAATAATGCGATCTTCATTCAAACAGTGGGGCAGGCAATTATTTAGAGAACGGAATTGGAGAATGAGATGAAAGCCGCTCAGTCAAGCTATGAAGCCAGGGTATAGATTAGGTGAGAAGCCCAACCTGTGCGGCCGAGCGTCTCTTTTCAGTTCAGCCATCTCAGTTCAGTGATCTCAGCTCACTTGCCTCAATCCACTTATCTCAATTCACTTTTATTGAAGATCAGTGGGAGAATATGACGTCTTTAGTGCTAACACGGTGACGCTCGCTATAAATACCACCCTCAGCAGCAACGCCACAACTGATGATCATGCAAATCTGATCTGTTTTCTTTAAGTTTAATAACTGTTTAACTCGCTTTGAATCAAACCCTTCCAATGGACAGGTATCATAGCCTTTGTCTTTCATCGCATACATAAACGTCATAGATGCGAGGGAGGCACTTTTATGAAGCGTCACTCTGACATCACGTTTACGTACCTCACGCACCATGGGCTTGTTTCTACCGCGCCAAGCACTATACAGTTTCCGCCCTAGTCCCCTCAAACCCAATCTATCGTTGTTATACAAAATAGGAATGAGCTTTTCGTAATAGCTTAAGGCTCTTTTCGCCGTTTCATCATCACGGTCAATAAACGCTTTTCGCAGAACATCAGCGTTGGTTTTAGCACGCTCTTGCCACTTGTCTGGCGTGGCAACCACAACTACCAGTTCATTGGCTGTTTTCGCAGCATTCTGACCCATACAGAACTCAGCGAGTGTCGACCGTTTCTCATCGCTTATCACACGGTGGAACTCCCACATCTGCATGTTGCTGCTGTTTGGGCTCAAAGTAGCAAGTTCTATCGCATGCTGGACATCATCGTGATTGAATTCGGCCTCAGTATCGTATTTACGTACTGAACGTCTAGACTCAACAAGCTGAGGAAAGTGTTTAGAATGGTTCATAGGTTGGCTCTGTTTGAGATTTTACGCATTATGACTGCCTTACTATCTCTAGATCAACCCAGTTTCTAGCAAATTGTCACTGTCGTTAAGGAACAGTAATCAATATTGAGATAGGCCACGGTTCGATCGCCTATTGGTATCACCCTGACTAAAACCACGTTAGGCTTTACTCCCCGCATTTCTTAGGAATCGACGATATGTTTAAAACAACCACTGCCTTTATTACCTGTTTATTTATTGCTCTACTCTCATTACCCAGCGCGTTTGCATCAGAGCGAGCCGAAATTGGTTGGCAAAAGTTTGATCGCGGTGCTCTGCTGATTGATGTTCGAACCAAAGAAGAATTTGAACAAGGGCATCTCGACAATGCTCAGTTAAAACCCGTGCAAGACATTAAAAGCTGGTCTCAATCATTGAATAAAGATGAGCCCATTGTTCTGTATTGCCGAAGTGGAAATCGCTCTGGGATTGCTTACCAATGGCTCAAAGAAAAAGGCTTCACCAACATTCACAATGCTGGTGGTTACTCAGAAATGCTACAAGCTGCACATTAGATAGGTATATCTCTCGACAAAACAGAGACTTGATTTATATCTATTAGGGCAATTTTTGTTATGAATCAAACCTATCAACACAATCACGAGGCTTTATGGACTTTACCGAAGGTGTATTACACATCGAATCTTTTTTTGCAGTGACGCTAGGGATCATAGTCCTATTCATTGGCAGACGATTAACTCAATCCAGCTATTACCTCAGGGAATTTAGCATTCCCGAGCCCGTTTCCGGCGGTATACTCGTCTCGATCACTTTCGCCATCATTCACTATGTGACTCAGGTAGAAGTCAGCTTTGATCTCGCGGCGAGAGACTTCCTGTTGGTGTATTTCTTTACGACTATCGGTATCAATGCGAGCCTTTCTGATCTTTTTAAAGGCGGAAAACCGCTCATCGTGTTACTTGCGATTACCATCGGATACATGGTCATTCAAAATCTTACCGGTATTGGTATCGCAACCTTTCTTGGCCAACCAGAAGCATTTGGTTTGTTAAGTGGGAGCATTTCACTCATTGGTGGTCATGGCACCGCGATTGCTTGGTCGCCTAGAGTAGGCGAACTGTTTGATTTGGATACCGCGATGGAAATTGGTATCGCAAGTGCAACCTTCGGTCTTATTCTTGCGAGCATTATGGGCGGCCCTATCGCAAAATTCCTCATTAAACGCCACAACTTAACAGCGAACCCAAATGAAATGCCGGATGTTGGAACAGACAAAGACAAGCCTCAACCAACGATCAACGCTTACGATTTCTTGGATGCAGTTTTAGCCATTCACCTCTGTATTATATTGGGTGTGGTGCTTAATGAAGCCATCGAATCAATGGGCTTACAGCTGCCATTATTCGTGAGCTGCCTGTTCGCGGGTATTCTCATCTCTAACCTGATTCCTAAATCTTACCCTCGCCTTACAGGAACACGCTGGCCTTCAAGACAACCCGCGGTTGCCCTCATTGCTGATATTGCATTGGGTGCGTTTTTGGCGATGTCTTTAATGAGTATGCAACTTTGGGTGCTGATTGACCTTGCGGGGCCTATATTCGTTATCTTGTTTGCTCAGTTTATTATCGCCATCAGTATTGCCATTTTTGTTATCTTCCCGCTGATGGGGAAAAACTACGACGCGGCCGTTATTTGTGCTGGTTTCGGCGGGATCTCTCTTGGTTCAACACCAACGGCCATGGCTAATATGTCGGCGGTTACTCAAAAATACGGTAATTCGCATCAAGCCTTTATCATCGTGCCGTTAGTGTGTGCCTTCTTCATTGACTTAGCGAACGCTGTCATGATTCCTTACTTTATCAACATCATTTCTTAGATCTTCAAAAACACAGCCCTCAAAAGATCGTTTTCGAGGGCGACTTCTATTAGATAATCAAATTAATAACAATGACTTATACATAGAAACCCCATGCAATAGGTAATCCCTACTACAGTAATAGATCTTAACGTGTTCATCCGCACATTCCTTAGTACTACAATATGACTAGTTGAAAAAAACAAGCATTTAGATCAAGGAAATGATTCTCATTTATTGGAATTATTTCTAAGTTCGTCATTTAAAGGAATAACAACATGAGCAAAAAACTAACTACAGCAGCAGGCTGCCCTGTTGCTCATAACCAAAACACAATGACCGCTGGCCCACGCGGTCCTCAACTTCTTCAAGATGTCTGGTTTTTAGAGAAACTGGCTCATTTTGACCGAGAAGTGATTCCTGAACGACGTATGCATGCAAAAGGCTCTGGCGCATACGGAAAATTCACAGTAACCAAAGATATTTCCAAGTATAGCCGCGCCAAAATCTTCTCTGAAGTAGGCAAAGAAACCGAACTTTTTGCTCGATTCACTACCGTTGCTGGCGAACGTGGCGCTGCCGATGCAGAGCGAGATATTCGTGGTTTTGCACTTAAATTCTACACAGAAGAAGGTAACTGGGACCTTGTTGGCAACAACACTCCGGTATTCTTCTTACGTGACCCACTAAAATTCCCAGACCTTAACCATGCAGTAAAACGTGACCCTCGCACTAACATGCGAAGCGCAACCAACAACTGGGATTTCTGGACATCACTGCCTGAAGCTTTCCATCAAGTTACGATTGTAATGAGTGATCGTGGTATTCCTGCGACATACCGACACATGCATGGTTTTGGTAGCCACACGTTTAGCTTTATCAATGCAGACAACGAACGCTACTGGGTAAAATTCCACTTTAAATCTCAGCAAGGCATTAAAAACCTGACTGACCAAGAGGCACAAGAGATCTGTGGCAAAGACCGTGAAAGCCACCACCGTGATCTTTACGACAGCATTGAAAACAAAGATTTCCCTAAGTGGACGATGTACGTTCAAGTGATGCCAGAACTCGAAGCTGACCAAGTGAACTTTAACCCATTTGATTTAACGCGCGTATGGTCTCAAAAAGATTACCCATTGATTGAAGTGGGCGAATTTGAACTTAACCGTAACCCAGAAAACTTCTTCGCCGAAGTAGAGCAGGCGGCGTTCAACCCTGCCGCTATCGTTCCTGGGATTGGGTTCTCTCCAGACAAGATGCTGCAAGGTCGCTTATTCTCTTATGGTGATGCACAGCGCTATCGTTTAGGAGTGAATCATCATCAGATTCCAGTTAACGCACCACGCTGCCCTGTTCACAGCTATCACCGTGATGGCGCAATGCGTGTTGATGGAAACTTTGGTTCAACCATCGGATATGAGCCGAACCATAAGCAAGAGTGGCAAGAACAACCTGATTACTCAGAGCCGCCTTTGAAAATTTCTGGCGATGCCGACCACTACGATCAAGGGCAAACAGAAAACGATTACTTCACTCAAGCCGGTGATCTATTCCGCTTAATGAATGATGAGCAGCATCAAGCGCTCTTCGACAACACAGCTCGATCGTTAGAAGGTGTGCCTGAGTTTATTCAACAGCGCCACGTTGACCATGCATTCCAAGCAGACAACGCTTATGGCGAAGGTTTAAAAGCTGCACTAGGCTTATAGTCATAATCAAAAATGTAAATCACGAATAATATTGCGAGGCGATCGCCGCCTCGCTCATTCAATAAACGTCAATGGAAGGTGTATTATGAAAAATCTATCATTCTTCAAGCTATTCGACACGTCAGAACTGTTCATATTTTACTGATATAGAGTTTCAAGCGAATCTTCAAAGTGAGGTGCTACTTCATCTAACGAACTGAAATAGCAATGAAAGCATCCATCGAGAAACAATGGCAATGAACTGATATTGTTAGTTAATGTCTATTTGAAAAGCCTCAGAAAGAAAATAAATTCAACGGTATCCAGCATAGTTGAAAAACACACTCGTGTTGATAACAAGACTGAATGCAGTTCATAGAAAAGGCTTGTTATGAACCTGTAAACCAATGAATTCACAAACTAACGAATCCGCAAACTAACGAGGTAATGAACAACGCCGATACTCACCTCAACAAACACCAATGGCTACTTATGTGTTTTAAGGGGTGCATTTTATTCTCAGGCGTTCGATCAGGTTTAAAGCAAATTCTACACTAAACAATCAACCCTCCTCTAAACCCACCATTTACACTCTCCTTCTTGAACTCATCTTCCTTAGCTCATTCCCTTTAACTCGCCCGACACCTGTACCTCATTCAAACACTATCGTCGCTCATGGGTATTAATTGTTTATTGTTACTAACAAAAATCTGAAACATAAGCCCTCTAGCATTTATTAACAGGCGATACGTGTGAGTCAATCTGGCATGGATGACGTGTATCAATACAAAATCCACATGCAAGACTCACTCACGCGTTAAGTCAAATACAGGCATCGAACACCATTGTTGATGCTTAGAGATTGATATCAGCACTTAATGAATGAAACGAGGCGATATGAGAATCACAGTTGTTGGCTCTGGGTACGTGGGTCTATCTAATGCGGTATTGTTGGCTAAAAATAACCGAGTCACTTTACTCGACATAGACGAAGAGAAGGTGGCGAAAATTCAAGATAGCGTGAGCCCGATTTCAGATCCAGAAATAGAGGATCACCTTAAAAATACGTTTCTTTCTCTTTCCGCGACGACCGATAAAAATCGAGCCTATTTGGATGCGCACTATGTCATCATCGCAACACCGACCAATTATGACGTTTCTACCAATGCGTTTGACACCAGCAGCGTAGAGCTGGTGATACAACAGGTCACGGCAATCAATCCTGATGCCGTCATTGTGATTAAATCGACGGTACCCGTCGGGTTCACTAAGCAAATATCTGAAAAGCTCGGCATCAACAATGTGCTCTTCTCTCCCGAATTTTTACGCGAAGGCAAAGCGTTGTTTGACAACCTGCACCCTTCTCGAATTATTGTTGGTGAACGAAGCCAAAGAGCGCACGAATTCGCTGAACTCATGCAAGCGGCCGCGGACAAAAAAGACATTGACGTTGTGCTAACAGATTCTACAGAAGCAGAAGCGGTCAAACTGTTTTCTAATACTTACCTAGCCATGCGAGTGGCATTTTTTAATGAGCTCGACTCATACGCTGAAAGACATGAATTAAACACTAGGCAGATCATTGATGGCGTTTGCTTAGACCCTCGAATAGGTGATCACTACAACAATCCCTCGTTCGGTTACGGCGGATACTGCTTACCTAAAGACACCAAACAAATTTTGGCCAATTACCACGACGTCCCTAATAATCTTATCCAAGCCATTGTCGATGCAAACAGCACACGTAAAGACTTCATAACTGACTCAATAATCAGCAAAAAACCGAGAAAAGTTGGGATTTATCGCCTGATAATGAAGGCGGATTCAGACAATTTTAGAGCCTCATCCATCAAAGGTATTATGAGGCGCTTACATGAAAACAATGTAGAAGTCGTTGTGTATGAACCATTGCTCAATCAGCAAGAGATCTATCGCTGCGCAGTTGAAAAAGACTTAAAGACGTTCAAAGAGAGTGTCGATGTGATTGTCACGAACCGCATGACCCAAGAACTTGGTGATGTGTCATGCAAAGTGTATTCACGGGATATCTTTGGCAACGATGAATAAGCCAGATATCCCCGTCAGCGCAGAAACTGAGACGAAACTGAGACGAAACTCTCTGAGTATCAAGGTTTTTAAGAAGCTAAGCTAAAGACTTTTTAATATGAGCTTCAAT
>NZ_MCWZ01000318.1:11977-38791 GCF_002877365.1 Vibrio sp. 10N.261.55.A7 | reverse complement strand
ATATAAATAAATATATGAGAGTTGTTTCTCATTTTGTAGCATTGGTTTCCATTCGTGTAGGACATTATTAATAAATACGGAGTAGGGTAAATAATTGGGCAATGTGAGGTGAATCACGGCGGATTTGTGGCGTTCCACGATTTGTGAGAATTAGATCACCGCTCAGTTGAGTTATCACCCTCTACGCCCTTTGCTCTCCTCCTCTCCTACGCCTGAGATGGGAGGATGTTTTGAATAGCGTGTAGATGCACGATATGTCACAGATGGATTAAACCAATAAGTGAGATTTCTCTAATGAAACCTACTCAACAAAAGAATTTTAACAAAATTGCATTTCAAGAAAGCGTAAAGCAGCATCTATCTGCGACTTATGCAACCACCGTTGAAACTGCGACTCCACGTGCTTGGTACCTAGCAATGGGGCGTGCGCTTGCGGAGCTAACAACGTTTGACTTGCTTAAGACAGAACAAGATCCAAAGATAAAAAATGCGAAAAGCGTTAACTACTTATCTTTAGAATTCCTTATCGGCCGATTGACGGGTAATAACCTGATCAGCATGGGCCTATATGAAGACATTACTGAAGCGATGGAAGAGTTAGGGCATAACCTAACTGACCTTCTTGAAGAAGAGCGCGATCCTTCTCTTGGTAATGGCGGTCTAGGTCGTTTAGCGGCGTGTTTTATGGACTCATGTGCGGCGCAAGAATACCCAACAGTCGGTTACGGTCTGCACTACGAATATGGCTTGTTTAAGCAATCGTTCGAAGATGGTCGTCAACAAGAAGCGCCAGACGCATGGCGTGGCGTTGAGGGTTACCCTTGGGAAGTCGCACGTCCAGAACTGGCACAAGAAATTGGCTTTTACGGTCACGTTGAAGTGGTTAACGTGAACGGTAAAGAAGTCCGTAAATGGGTACCGGGTATGGCTGTTAAAGCAATGCCTTGGGATTTACCAATCGTTGGTTATGAAAGTGAGACTGTTTACCCATTGCGTTTATGGGAATGTCAGGCAATTGCTCCTTTCTCTCTAGAAAGCTTCAACAATGGCGATTACTTCGAAGCGCAACACGCGCTTATCGATGCAGGTAACATTACCAAAGTACTTTACCCGAACGACAACCACGAGAAAGGGAAAACTCTGCGTCTAATGCAGCAGTACTTCCACTCAGCAGCGTCTGTTCGCGACATTCTGCGTCGTCACGAAGCAGCAGGTTTCTCTCTAGAAGATCTTCCTAAGCAAGAAACGATTCAGCTTAACGATACGCACCCAACGATTGCGATTCCTGAACTAATGCGCATTCTGATTGACGAGAAAGGTCTTACTTGGGATGCCGCGTGGGAAATCAGTGCGCATACGTTCGCTTACACGAACCACACACTGCTTCCAGAAGCGCTAGAGACTTGGTCTGAATCTCTGATCAATCGTCTGCTGCCACGTCACATGGAAATCATCTTCGAAATCAACCACCGCTTTATGCAAGAAGTTCGCAAGATGTGGCCTGGTGACGGTGAGAAGCAAGCGAAGCTTTCTATCATCCAAGAGGGTTTCCACCGCATGGTTCGCATGGCCAACCTATGTGTGATCGGTTCTTACAAAGTAAACGGTGTTGCGGCGCTTCACTCTGAGCTTGTTAAGAAAGACCTGTTCCCAGAGTTCAACGAAATATTCCCAGGCAAACTGACGAATGTTACGAACGGTATTACACCACGTCGCTGGTTGAAGTTCTGTAACCCTGGCTTGTCTTCTCTGATCACCGACAAGATTGGTTCTGAGTGGCCAGCAAAACTTGAGCAACTAGAGTCTATTGCTAAGTTCGCGACCGATGCGAAATTCCAAAAAGAGTACATGGCGGTTAAGAAGCAAAACAAACAGCGTTTGGCTGATTGGGTTTCTGACAACATGGGTATCGAGCTAGATACGAACGCTATCTTTGACGTTCAAATTAAGCGTCTGCACGAGTACAAGCGTCAACATCTAGACTTGCTACACATTCTATCTCTGTACCACCGCATTCTTAACGAACCTGGTTTCGAGTGTGAGCCACGCGTGTGTTTCTTTGCAGCTAAAGCAGCGCCGGGTTACCACCTAGCGAAAGAAATCATCTTCGCGGTGAACAAGATTGCAGAGAAGATCAATAACGATGCTCGCATCGGCAACAAGCTGAAAGTGGTATTCATTCCTGACTACCGTGTCAGCATGGCTGAAATCATCATTCCTGCAGCAGACGTTTCTCAGCAAATTTCATTGGCTGGTAAAGAAGCATCAGGTACGGGCAACATGAAGATGGCTCTAAACGGCGCGCTCACTATCGGTACGATGGATGGTGCAAACGTTGAAATCCGTGAAGAAGTCGGCGATGAAAACATTTACATCTTCGGCCTAGACGTTGATGGCGTTAAGCGTGTTAAAGCATCAGGTTACAACCCATACGATTACTACAACGCAGACCCACTATTGAAATCTTCTCTGGATTTACTGCTAGGTGAAGAGTTCACGCCAGGTCAACCGGGCCTATTACGTGCAACATTCGATAGCCTACTTGATGGTGGCGACCCTTACCTATGTCTTGCTGACTTTGCGTCCTACGTGAAAGCGCATGAAGACATGGATAAGCAGTATCGCGATCAAGCGGGTTGGGCTAAGAAAGCCATCCTCAATACAGCTTTGGTTGGCAAATTCAGTTCAGACCGAAGCATTCGAGATTACGTCAATAACATTTGGAAACTAGAAGCGGTTAAACGTTAATTTAGTATCAAATAAAAGCCAAGGTGAAAGCCTTGGCTTACTCAATTTAGATATTCAATAAAGACCCTATATAAAGAAGGTGTATGTGAGCCTTCGGAGAGAGCGATGAAAGAACAAACTGCACTACAACAAGTCGCCGAGATGGCTAGACTCGCTGATAGTTATATCAGTGCTTGGGGTGATGAAGCAAAAGTCTCAGACGAGACCTTATTGAGCTTATTAGGCTCACTTGGCTACGATATTCGTAGCGATTCAGCTCTATTAAAGTCAGCAGAGAAAAAGCACAAGAAAGACGTATTGGATCCAGTATTAGTGCTTCGCGACGGTGAACCCGTTGAAGTAGCATTAAACCTAGGTGTGAGCGCACGTGAAAGTGAATTTAGCTGGCGTCTAGAAACGGAGCAGGGTGAAGTACTAGAAGGCTATCTTCAGTCGCAAATCGTGAGAGATGAGCGCAAAGAGGGTGGCCCTTTGGTGTTTACGCTTCCAAATGATCTTGAATGGGGCTACCACAAATTGATCGTGACTCGTAAGCGTCGTAAAGCGCCGTATACCATGTCATTAATCAAGACACCACAGGCCTGCTTCAAGCAATCAGCAATGAGCAGCGGTAAAAAAATGTGGGGGCCAAGCGTCCAACTGTATACGCTACGTACGTCTCACAACTGGGGTATTGGTGACTTTGGTGATTTAAAACAACTGGTTGCTGATATTGCATCTCGTGGTGGTGATTTTGTGGGTCTCAACCCAATCCACTCACTGTTTCCAGCAAACCCAGAAGGGGCAAGCCCATACAGCCCATCGTCTCGTCGTTGGCTAAATATCTTGTACATCGATGTCAGCTCTGTGCCAGAGTTTGCACTCAGTTCAACGGCTCAACAAACCGTTGGTAGCGCAGAATTCCAGCAACGCTTGCAGAAAGCGCGTGACTCTCATTGGGTCAACTACACAGAAGTAGCAGAACTGAAAAACACTGTGCTACCAATGTTGTATTCCGAATTTAAAACTCGTCACCTAGATAAAAACAGCGAACGTGCTCAAGACTTTTTAGCCTTCGTTGAGCAAGGTGGCGATAGCTTGGTTCATCAAGCTGCATTTGATGCACTTCACATTGAGCTGCATGCGAAAGATGCGAACGTTTGGGGATGGCCTGTTTTCCCTGATCAGTACCGACAGTTCGATAGCGCTGAGGTACAAAAGTACATTGAAAAGAACCAAGATAAAGTGCATTTGTACATGTACCTTCAGTGGGTAGCCGATACTCAAATTAACGAAGCACAAATGCTGGCTGAAGAAAAAGGCATGGCAGTTGGGCTTTATCGTGACCTTGCCGTTGGCGTTGCTGATTCAGGTTCTGAATCATGGGCAGACGATGGCAGCTTAGTGCTGGATGCAAGTATTGGCGCACCACCGGATGTTCTTGGTCCATTGGGTCAAAACTGGGGTTTACCGCCACTTAACCCACAAGTGCTGCAAGCGACTGGTTATGATGCATACATCAAATTGCTGCGAGCAAACATGAAGCACTGTGGATCACTGCGTATCGACCACGTACTTGGATTGCTTCGTTTATGGTGGATTCCAAAAGGTGAAGATGCCACGAAAGGGGCCTACATCTACTACCCTGTTGAAGATATGCTCGCGATTTTGGCGCTTGAATCTCATCGTCACCAGTGCAGTGTTATCGGCGAAGATCTCGGGACTGTGCCAGATGAAATTGTCGACATTCTGCGTGATGCGGGTGTGAACTCATACAAAGTCTTCTTCTTCGAAACCTCAAAAGAAGATGGCGGATTTATCTCTCCAAAACACTACGCAGAGCAATCAATGTCGGCACTGTGTACGCATGATATGCCAACGTTGAGAGGCTTTTGGCACTGCGACGATCTGAAGATGGGCCATGAGATTGGCTTGTATCCAGATGTGGAACAGTTGGAAGGGCTATACAAAGATCGTTTGACTTGCAAGCAAGGCATTTTAGATTCTGTGGCATGGCATGGTTACCTGCCTGACGGTGTGGGGCGAGACGCTTCTCAAGTTCCAATGGATTCTTACCTCAGTGAAGCGCTTCAACTGCACGTAGCCGCGGGGTCTTCATCGCTGTTGAGTGTTCAGTTAGAGGACTGGTTAGAGATGGATCAACCGGTCAACATTCCAGGTACGGTGAATGAATATCCAAACTGGCGTCGTAAACTATCGATGAATTTGGATGAAATCTTTGCTCAAGATGGCGTTGACCGCATTACTAAGCGATTAACCGAAGTACGAGCGAAAGCGGCAAAATAAGCACTGAGTAAGATAAAGGGCGTTCGAATCTGACCGAAACCAATATTGACTTGAATGTATTGGAATTCGGTCGGGCATCAACGGATGAATAGTGGGACAGTATGTGAGCTTTTTTCTGTGCTTCTACCTTTGAATCTTAACGTTTTCATAAGACCTAATACCATTGGTGTAGACAAAGTATAAACTTGGTCACTCTATATTGGACTAGAGTTCGGTAAACTGGATTTGCTAACACAAAAAACCTGCTGAATAGCGGGTTTTTTTGATTGAAAAACGGTAAGTTAGAGAAGTAGATTCAACAAATATAAAAATAGTAGAAAGTTAGGTTAGGAGAACTTAAGTTGAAACAAACAGGGCTTAAAAAGATTACACAGGTGTACACCCAACTTTCGCATGCTGCGTTTGCTGACCCATTCTCATTTATTGGTCCGTACTTACCGGCTGAACAGGGGGCACTGCGCGTTTGGATGCCAGATGCAAATGGTGTTGAACTGGTCATTGAAGGCCAAGAACGCATTCCGTTGATACGTGAGGACGATTCTGGTTTTATATTGGAACAGTCCATCGACCTTCGGTTCACCCATTATAAACTGGCCGTTGATTGGTCTGGTACTGAGCAACTCATTGATGACCCCTATCAGTATCACACTCTTTACGCAGGCTATGATGAGCTGCATACACCGAAAGAGATGCACCATCATATGGGGGCTCAGTTCGTCACTCTTGAGCGTGATGGACAATCAATTTCAGGCACTCGATTCCTTGTCTACGCACCACATGCATCGGCGTGTAGCTTAGTGGGTGATTTCAATGCTTGGGATGGTCGACGCCACCCGATGCAACGCCTTGATTACGGTATCTGGGGGTTATTTATCCCTGAACTTGAAGAAGGCGCACAATATAAATTTGAGATGAAGGGACCAAATGGAGAGGGTTTGCCTCATAAATCTGACCCTTGGGGGTTTTACAGCGAGCAACATCCTTCATTCTCGTCGGTCACGTATAACCATGATCGCTATGAGTGGCAAGACAAGCAGTGGCAAAGCCGCCCGGTGACGGAAAAACGTCGCGACGCTCTATCATTCTATGAATTGCATGCGGGTTCATGGAGAAGAAATGAGCAAGGTGAGTTCCTTAATTACCGCGAATTAGCGGAGCAGCTGATTCCTTACTTGGTTGACCTTGGCTATACACACGTAGAATTAATGCCAGTTTCAGAGCATCCATTCTATGGCTCTTGGGGCTATCAACCGATAGGCCTGTTTGCGCCAACAAGTCGTTTTGGCAGCCCTGATGACTTCAAATACTTTGTTGATCAATGTCACCAAGCAGGCTTGGGTGTCGTACTTGATTGGGTGCCTGCGCACTTCCCGTCTGACGATCATGGCTTAGCGAACTTTGATGGCACGCCACTTTTTCACGACCCAGATCCGCGCCGTGGATGGCACCAAGATTGGAGTTCTTTCATCTACGATCTAGGGCGTGAACACGTTCGCCGTTTCCTAGTGTCGAATGCTCTGTATTGGTTTGAACAGTTCCATATTGATGGCATTCGCGTCGATGCGGTTGCGTCAATGCTTTACCTTGATTATTCACGTAGCCATGATCAATGGGTGCCGAATGTTGATGGGGGGAATGAAAACTACGATGCCATTGCAACGCTGAAATGGATGAATGAAGAAGTGTACAAACACTTCCCGAATGCCATGACCATTGCTGAAGAGTCGACGGCATTCCCAGGCGTCTCGGCACCGACGTTTATGGGTGGCTTAGGTTTTGGGTTTAAGTGGAACATGGGTTGGATGCATGACAGCTTGTCGTACATTCAAGAAGATCCAATTAACCGAAAATACCACCACAATACCATCACGTTCCCGCTTATTTACGCACATACTGAGAATTATGTGTTGTCGCTATCACATGATGAAGTGGTGTACGGAAAGGGTTCAATTCACGACAAAATGCCGGGTGATGAGTGGCAAAAAACCGCTAACTTACGTGCCTATTTAGGTTACATGTATGGTCAGCCGGGTAAAAAGCTCAACTTCATGGGGGCTGAAATCGGCCAGACTGCGGAATGGAATCATGATGATCAATTACAGTGGTTCCTATTAGAGTTTGACCGTCATAAAGGTGTACAAAACCTGACTCGCGACCTTAACCATCTGTATCGCAATGAGTTAGCGCTGCATCAGCTTGATAGTGATCCTGCTGGGTTTGAATGGCGCTTACAAGATGCGGAAGACGTGAGCGTGCTTGCTCATGAGCGTTTGAGTGACAATGGCGAACGCGTTCTGGTGATCAGCAACTTTACTCCCGTTCCACAAAATGAGTTCACCTTAGGTGTGCCAGTGGCGGGTGAATATGAGTTGTTATTGAATACTGATAATGCCCACTACAATGGCAGCGATTATCATGTGTTCGATACTGCGGCAACACAAATGGTGGAAAGTGAAGGGTTACCACAATCACTTTCATTACGTATACCGCCGCTTGCGACCGTATTCTATAAGCTGAAATAACCGCATAAGTCGGCTACAACACTAAACAGGGTATGTGCTTACATACCCTGTTTTTTTTATTGTCTCGACTGAATTATTCCGTGTCTGCTTTGTGTTGAACGATGTCGATATTAATACCGGCAGGGTCTTCAACCATAAAATGAACTTGTCCCCATTCTTCTTCCTTCAGTGGCATTGAAAACGTCATGTTGAAGCTTTGTGCTTGTTCATAGGCGGCAACCGCGTTGGGTACTTCCAAGCTAATGACGTAGCCTTGTGGATCAAATAGACGGTGAAGGAATTCAGGTTGGCTTGGATGATCAGGAACTAAAAAGCCAAGTTGAACCCCTGTGTCCATTGACACCAAATGAAGGTAAAAATCTTCTTGATAGTAAACGGACTGAAAACCAAAAAATGTCTCATAGAAGGTTTTTATCTTCTCTAAATCTGCCGCTACCATGACTGGGAACATCGCGCTAAATTCAATCATACTTATCTCCTTATTATGTTTATGCGTTGTCAGGGAGAATAATGGAAGATTGGGGAGAGGGATTCTTGTACAAAACGGACATCTTCAAAAATAGATTCGGTGGGCTCCCAGTAAGCTGTTTAAACTCTCGTGAGAAATGGGATTGATCAAAATACCAGTCGGCCCACGCTCTATTGTCTTTCCTCGTTTGCCACGCCCTCAGAGTGCTCTGGAAGCGGACGACCTTGCAAAATGCTTTAGGGCTCACACCAAGATATTGCTGCGTTAATCTCCTCAACTGACGATCGGTTATACCCAACATATTGGGCGATAACTCATTCAATGGTAATGCATTATCACTGTGATGGCAGTAGCGGACGAATTTAAGGATTCTCGGGTCAACGACTGGTCGCTTTATGGCGCTGACGATGGTTTTCGCTAAACGAAGGCTTTTTTGTTCGAACGACTCGCTAAACGAGAGAGAGTGCTGAATTTGCTCAATCAATTGCGCTGGAAATAGATCTTTTATTTCAGTTTGGTCACCCTCTGATGCCCACTCACTAATGGGTTCAGATAACAACGCATGTTGGCCCAGTAAGCGAAATCGAACACCGAAGTATCGTGCCGGGCCTGTCAAAGGGTAAATGATTGGAGAGGTGAAAGGGGAAACCAAAACGGCTTCGTTCAATTGATCGAGATTAATGATTAAATCGACACAGTTATCAGGAACACTCCGATAATAGAAATCCCCAACTGGAACAGAAAGTTGCCAGAAATAATGGACCCAATGACTGACAGGTGCAGGCGGTGTCCAGGTTTGATATAAATCGTGCCCGTGTACTCGGCCTTGAAACGGTGTGAATTCAGGATCTAACATTTGATCAAGTATAAGTAGGTAAGCGGCTATTGACTAGCGTGATGTTATTTTGAGGTTGCATAGGGGCTGTCAGTGGATCCTTTTCTTGACTCAATAATTGAAATAAATACAATACATATATGTTTCGTATATAAAGCGTATTTTATGGGTATCGTCAAAATCTCTGATGAATTGCACGAAGAAATAAGGAA
This sequence comes from Vibrio sp. 10N.261.55.A7, assembly GCF_002877365.1. GTDB lineage: Bacteria > Pseudomonadota > Gammaproteobacteria > Enterobacterales > Vibrionaceae > Vibrio. The sequence goes on along the minus strand of NZ_MCWZ01000318.1, from coordinate 29,719 downwards.
AGCAAGTTCTGTCTTGTCTCGCTCCATCAATTCCCAAGCGGAATTTTGGGTAAAAATGGGAATGCTGGCTGAATTGCATCCTGAGCTTTCTTTTAATCAAATCAAAGCCAATTTGATGCAGTCGGTGAATGTGTCTGCTGAAAACCTAGCGTCCCCTGAGAATCAAGCGTCTACTGAAAACCAAATGTCTTCGGAAGGGCACAACAATGATTAACCCGGTGATAATCAAAACAGAAGCAGAAATAGAACTAATGCGTCAGTCAGGCCAGCTGCTCGCGCAAGTTTTTGAGATGTTGGATTCATACGTGAAGCCTGGTATTTCAACGATGGACATCAACAATAGAGTAGAACACTTTATTGTTGATGAGCTCAATGCTCGCCCTGCAAGCAAGGGGCAATATGATTATGAGTTTGTTTTGAATTCTTCGATTAATGACGTGATTTGCCATGGCATTCCAAAAACCACGGAAGTGCTTAAAGACGGTGACATTGTTAATTTAGACATTACGCTTGAGAAAAATGGGTTCATTGCAGATTCGAGCAAAATGTATGTGATGCCAGCGGCGTCGCCACTCGCGCAACGGTTAGTGGATACCACCTATGAAGCGATGTGGAGAGGGATCAAACAAGTCAAACCTGGTGCAACTCTTGGCGATGTGGGTCATGCGATTCAACGCTACGCTGAGGCGAAAGGCTACAGCATTGTAAGAGAATATTGTGGGCACGGCATTGGGCGTGAAATGCATGAGGAACCACAGGTTTTGCATTATGGTTTGCCAGGTAAAGGCCTTAGATTAAAAGAAGGCATGACGTTCACCATTGAACCAATGGTGAACCAAGGCACTGCGAAAGCAAAAACCAAGAAAGATGGATGGACGGTGGTGACGAGAGATAAGAAATTATCAGCGCAATCTGAACATACCATTTTAGTCACTCATTCTGGTTACGAAGTACTTACTTTACGGTCAGAAGAGAAACGTTAAAACACTTGTGCTCTCTTGATTTCAGAGGATTGAGTCGTGCCATCATCACAGTGCAATCCGCTAAGTCGCTTTTTGGATAAGCCACTATTCAGATAAACCGCGATGCAGATAAGTCATTAAGCCGATAAGCTATTCTCACCACTCTCTTCACTAGGCGTCACCAATCGGTCGGTGATGTTGTCGTTTGAACTTGCTCGCGTACCCAATTGGCAAAACTTCGACTGGCTATAGAATTCGTATGGGTATGCAGGAAATAGCCAGCTTGCGCACTAATGGCAGCCAGTGGTGCAACTAATCGACCGCTGATCAGTTCATCTTGTATCAATGCTTTGCGCGCTAACGCAATGCCAACTCCAGCTTCAGCCGCAGACATGGCCATATCTGTTCTATTAAAAAAGTGTCCCTTATCGGCCAAGAGATTAGCCTGGTTTGATTTAGCCCAGTATTGCCACTCTTGCTGCCTGATTGCGCCAGCCCATGGTTGCGCATCATGCAGTAACGTAATGGCCGACCAATCGTGAACATTGGCCTCTTCTTCGGCTAACCAAGGGTGCATAGTCAAGTACTGAGGGCTCATAACGGGTATCAGTTTTTCCTCCAACAGTAGCTCTGCGTTTGGTTCACTATAAGGCATCGGCCCATAATCAATGGCTAGGTCAAAGTCTTGAGAGGAGCGATCAACCAGTGCGCCTTCAGCGTAAGTTTGAACCTGAATATCAGGGTGTAATCGATGGAAATCTTCAAGTCTTGGAACGAGCCATTTAAACGCAAACGACGGCGTGAGTTTTAGTCGGACTTCCGATGCATCGGCCGAGCTGCTTTGTAAATTCGCAATGGTGGTATCAATGTCTTGAAAGCTTGATGAAGCAACGCGGTGGAGTAGGTGTCCCGCTTCGGTGAGCGTGACACCTCGAGAGTGTCTATCGACCAGTTTAATACCCATATTACTTTCGAGCTGCAGCAGTTGTTGGCTGATTGCGCCAGTGGTTAAACACTTTGCTTTGGCCGCCCCTGTTAGACTCCCTCGCTTGCCGACTTCCACAAATGTCATGAGTGCCGATGCCATGTTGCTTTTCAAATGTTTCATTGCTTGCCTTTAGAATAGCTATACGCAGTTGTTAATTCTTATCGATTGTTGCTGATTTGTAAAACGATCAATATAGCCCTCTCAGAAAAGGGGGGGGTGTTATGAAAGTAATGGTGTTAGGTGGTGGTGTCATTGGGGTAACCAGTGCGTGGTATTTGTCTCAACAAGGCCATGAGGTCACGGTTGTTGATAGACAATCAGAGTGTGGTAAAGAAACCAGTTTCGCCAATGCAGGGCAAATCTCTTATGGGTACTCCTCACCCTGGGCCGCGCCTGGAATTCCTCTGAAAGCGATTAAGTGGTTAATGCAAGAGCATGCACCGTTAAAGGTAAAGCCACAACTGTCACCTGCCATGATGTCTTGGGCCGCAAAAATGCTGAGTAACTGCCGAACCTCGCACTACAAAACAAACAAATCAAGAATGCTTAGATTAGCCAATCATAGCCAAGCATGCCTTTCTGAATTAAGAGACGTGACGGGGATTCACTATCAAGGCCGACAACTGGGTACGTTACAAGTGTTTAGAAACCCTAAACAGTTAATGGCGATAGAGAAAGACATGGCGTTACTTAAAAAGAGCAATACACCGTTCTCTTTGTTGGACACCGAAGGCTGTTTAGAGAAAGAACCCGCGCTGAAACGCGTAAAAGAGAAAATCGTTGGAGGCTTACATCTGCCGGGTGATGAAACAGGCGACTGCTTTTTGTTTTGCCAGCAATTGACCAATGTGGCCAAGCAAGCGGGTGTCGAGTTCATGTTCGACACAGACATTGACTCGTTAACGGCCGATCAGCAGTCCATAACGTCTGTGGAAACGAGCAAAGGTTCATTGCATGCGGATCATTATGTAGTGGCATGTGGGAGTTATTCCGCCAAGTTGCTGGCTCCATTGGGCATTGCATTACCGACCTATCCGGTTAAAGGCTATTCATTGACCTTGCCGATTAAGCAAGCTCAATATGCGCCTCAGTCAACGGTGATGGACGAAACTTACAAGGTTGCTGTGACGCGTTTTGAGGATCGAATTCGAGTGGCAGGGACGGCAGAGCTAAGCGATTTTGACCTTTCGATTCCTGATAAGCGAACATCGACCATTAATCGTGTGGTGAATGATCTCTTCCCTGATGTGGGTGACTTTGATCAAGCTGAGTATTGGACAGGGCTAAGGCCCATGACGCCCGATGGCACACCAGTGATTGGAGAAACAGCGATAAACAATCTATTTACCAATACTGGACACGGCACATTAGGTTGGACAATGGCGTGTGGTTCAGGGCAGTTAATCGCCGATATTGTGAGTAAAAAAACGCCAAAGATCGTGCATCAAGATCTGAATATCAGCCGTTATTCTTAGGTATTTTGCTTGATTGTTACAAGAGCTGGCATGCCACAATCGCTGCTAATAGACCCACGCCGAGCCCAGTGATGACATCTCGCCAGTGGTGCTTTAAGGCTTTGACTCGTCCCAACCCAGCGAGAGATGCTAGGCCGTAAGAAATCAAACCAATGAGCCAACTGTGCCACACACTGTTTTAGTCAGTGTGCTGCGCAGTCAGGTTATAACAAGTTGCAAGGCACTGCCTAGTTACTCCGGTGTTACTTTTGTGATGTTTTCATTCGCAGTTGGTACTTCAAACCAGCTCCAGAAAAGCGATAACATCTCTGGCGTCATTTCATAGGCGTGCTCGCCTCTGTGTTCATTTCTTGCGATTGCACGTTGCTGACAAACATCAAACTCAACATCGAGATAGATAAGTTCGCACTCAATATCTTGCGCCTGCGCCCATTGTTTTAACTCTGAGCGATCTTGCTCCTTCCACAGTCCGAAATCAAAAATGACGGATACACCTAAATTCAGCATTTGCAGTGCTGATTCCTTAAACAGGGATTTTAGGGTGTTGAGCCTTGCGTCAAAGATCTCGCGTTCCATGTGCTCGCCATATAAGGGGATCATCCACTCGTCGATGCTAAATCGAAACGCAGAATACTGTTGTGCAAGATGTTTGGCGTAAGTGGTTTTACCCGAACCAATAAAACCGCAGAGGCAATAAATTTTAGACATATTTTCCCAATTTGAAATAAAGCAGTGGCACGAAACTGAATACTAATGTCGAGCGTGACGAGTTGTTTAATTTTCTTCTATATCAGCATCAACGGGCATTCCGGCGCGCTTAATAATCTCTGTGTCAAACCCGTCGATGCTATGTTGATTTTTCTTGCGCCAATAGGCCTCGATGTCGCTCTTTTCGCGATTGTCAGTCCATCGACTGAGATCGTGACGATCATCTTGGTAGTCAAAGTAAGGGACAGACATACCACAAGAAGATTGAACCATATCGATGTCTAGAATAAATATCTGCCGAGTCCCTTGGCTTTTAGGGAATAAATCGCAGTATTGGCCCCATTCGGTATCGGATTGGTGAAGCATGCGAGCTTGACCATAAGTACGCAAAATCATCGGTGCGCCATCAAAGGCACAAAACATGATGGTCATCCTGGTGTCTTTCAATATATGGGCTGCTGATTCATTTCCGCTGCCTGTTAGATTTTGCCAAGCGATGGTATTGGCATCGAGGACTCTCAATGAATCACCACCTTTAGGAGAAAGGTTCACTGTGCCTGTCGATGCGGCAGTGGCGACAAAGTAGATTTTCTGTAGGCCAATGAATTCAATATGTTTGTCGGTTAAGGCGCCAAATTGTTTGCCCATGAAACTCTCCTTGTCGATGGAATCTAGATGCTCAAGTTTAATCCATTTAAAAACAACAGATTTTGCAATGAAGGGTAAATAATGTACAAAATAGCACGCTTTGTGATTGAATAACGCGAGCATTTTCTATAATCTTGCGCGGCCTGACTAGGCACACCCTATTAATACCAACTCGCTATCCTGCCTCCATTCTGGTATTCATATTGGTGTTCAGAAAACATGAACAACAAACACACTTCTTTATTTCGTTTAATTACTGAATCGAAAGCACTTTTACACCTTTCTATTCCTATTATTGTGACTCAACTTGCTACCCAAGCGATGGGGTTTGTCGACACGACAATGGCAGGGCAAGTCAGTCCTTCTGATCTTGCTGCCATCGCGCTAGGAACGAGTTTATGGGTTCCGGCCAATTTGCTGTTGCGCGGTGTCTTAATGGCACTCACACCAGTGACAGCGTATCACCGTGGATCTGGGCAAAAAGATAAAATCTCACAAGAGCTGTTTCAAATGGCATGGATTGCCTTAATTGGTAGCTTGCTGTTGATTGTTTACCTCAACTTTGGTGGCACGATTCTATCTTTTGTGAATGCGCCTGAAGAGGTCATCCCGATCGCCAGTAACTACCTAATCGCTCTTGCGTTTGGTGTTCCTGGTATTGCTCTTTTTTATACCTTAAATAGTTTCTGTGAAGGGATGAACAACACCAAAGCGCCAATGTTTTTCTCGTTACTTGGCCTGCTCATTAACATCCCGCTGAACTACGTGCTTATTTACGGCAAACTAGGTCTTCCTGCCCTTGGCGCAGTCGGCAGTGGTTGGGCGACCAGCATCGTTTACTGGACGATGTCAATTTTTCTGTTCACCTATGTGAAACGCCATCACAGCTATAAAAACATCATTGATTTTGGCCGCTTTAAACCGCATCTTGAGCCGATGAAAAAACTGACCAAGCTAGGTTTGCCTATCGGCATTAGCATCGCAGTCTGTGGCAGTATCTTTTCGGTGATTGCGCTTCTGATTGGCCGTTTGGGTACTGAGAACATTGCGTCAGCGCAAATCGCTCTTAATATTTCGAGCATGACCTACGTGATTCCAATGAGCTTATCGTTTGGTATTACCGTGCGTGTAGGGCATGCTCTGGGGCAAAACGAAGAGTTGCTGGCTCAATTTCGCTCAAAGGTGGGGATCGCTATCGCAGCGATGATGGCCTTAGTGCCAACGTCTATTTTCATTCTCTTTCCTGAGTGGATAACGCGCCTGTACACCACCGATCCCGTGATCAGTGCCACGGCGTCTTCATTACTACTGTTTACGGCGGTTTATCAGGTCAGTGATGCGTTGCAAACTTCAGCCAATGGGGCACTAAGAGCCTACAAAGATACGAAAGTGCCAATGTATCTAGCTTGTGGCGCGTATTGGGGGATTGCCCTTCCTGTTGGCATCACCTTTGGTATGACTGACTATATCGTTCCAGCTATGGGTGAGTCAGGGTTCTGGGTTGGCATCATTACGGGGTTAACCACGGCAGCATCGATGATGCTGATAAGGCTGGTTCAAGTCATTAAGCGAAACAAGCAACAAGCGGAACCTGAAGCATTAGTGACAGCTTCAAGCTAATGTTCTGCATAATGATTTAAGCCATTAATCCATTAATCCATTTAAGTATTTAACATTGCGAATAAGGTATCGAGTTTTTAACTGTATCCTCATTAATGGATAGCGTTGGAACTCGGTACCTTTTGTTTTTTAGAGGCTGCATACATCGTCGGTTCTTTAAGAAAGAGCCATCGATTTTAGATGCAGTGTGTTCATGAACAACCTGGGGTCGGCAATATTGTTCAGCATCGATTGAGTGGGCAAACAATCGTCATCGACGTAGTCGACATAATCCGACGCCGAATCAAAAATCAAAATATCCAAGGCCAAACGATCCAAACCGTAACGCCCTCTGTGGATCATATCGGCCGAAAACACCAATAGGTCGCCCGCAGACAGCGCTATCTGCTTCCCACCAGTTAGGTCGTCACTGCTCACTTTGCCATTCACTTCTTGGCGAACATTGTACTCTTCTTCATTGTCCCAACGCTTGTGGGTCCCGGGTATGATCTCCATGCCGGGCTCATCAAACAAAGGCACGCGAAGATGTAGAACTTGCGTTTCCATGATTACTTTCATCTGGTCTTGAACGTCATAGTCATATTGACAGTCACGGTGCCAGAAGTCTTTGAGTTGAGGATTCACGGGATTGAAGAACAATTGCGTATTCATGAATGCCGGTTTTTCCGGTATGACCGCATCCACGACTTCCATTACTTCTTTTGAGCTGATGAAGTTAAAAAGTGCGGTTCTGTCGTGGGTAGGTAAGTATTCGCTTCCCGTAATCAAAGATGAGTTAAAGGCTTCTTCTCGATAGAATTCTTCATTGTCTGCTTTCCATAACTCATGGAATTTCAATATTACTTTTCTTAGTGATGAGATTTGAGTTTCATCGAAATAGTTTCTAAGGACAAAGTAACCATGTTCGTCGTATTGGCTACTTAAATGTTGACTGTTTTCTAGCACTGGTTGCCTTCAATCTCTTTGCTACTGACTAATCTCTACGTTCATTGACGCATGATGCCAGACAGTTGAGATTCAACCAAGCCTCTAATGAAAGGGAAACCAAGGAAAGTCGTAATAAGAATCGAATGATAGCACCGTGAACATCCTTGATATCACAGGTATGTGAACTTGGCCTGATCGGTAATCAGGCCAAGCCACAAGTATTTAGAACACAAGCTCTTAGAACTTATAGTTAACACCCGCAGAGTATAGGTATTCAGATTCATTGTAGAAATCAATGTTAGATGCACTGTTGCCGTAGCCTGCAAAGGAAATGAACGCCACGTCTTCCCAGCCCATCAGGTCATTGTATTCGTAGGCAGCAAACAGGCTTAATTCGTTGTCGCTGCGAGTTTCACTGAATATCGGGTTTACACCATCATAGTTGCGTGTCTCATAGCCAGCGGTAAGCGCAAATTGGTGACGACCGAGTACCTTGAAGTACGTAATGTCGGTGCCATAGGCGCTGTAGGCCATGGCTTCACCATCAGAAGAGCGGACCTTGTAGCTTAACGATGGCACAATTCCCGACGTTTGATTCAACATGTAACTGTACTCGCCTTTAACAACGACGATGTCACCATCACGCTGAAGCTTTTGTTGGCCTGCTGCGTTTCTTCCGGATCCTGATGTTTCATTTTTGACATCAATGGTGGCGTACGCCATGTCTAATGTGAAGTTACTGCCCGCGATAGATTCCAGTTTCAGTCGATACGCATTCCCTGTTTCATCGGTAACCTCTCTCGACGCGTTCAGTGCGTAGGGATCGCTCCAAGTCTCTCCTGATACCACAGTTGGAAGAAAAGAGACATCAACCACCGTGCCTGATTGAAGCTCTTGCTTATAACCAATTTCAAACGCGAAATCACCCACGGCTATGTCTTCACGAGCCGTACCAATGTATACCTGTTTGTCTAGTTGCTGTCCGAAGGTGTAGTTGATTTGCCCTAAAGGAATGACCAGCATTTCACCATTCGATTGCCCCTCGGAATTGAGATCAGATATTGCGTCTTTATCGTCGGTGTTGAAGTTAGATGATTTAGACATGTAGCCAGTATTAAGAGAGATCTCTCCGGCAAATCCGGATTCAGGTGCTAGCTCGGCAACCGTCGAGGCGCTTAAAAAAAAAGTTAAAATTGAAAGTGAAAGGGTGGTTTTTTTCATGACAAGAATCTCTAATTAGGTAGAGAGTGAACTTTAAACGGGGGGATGTCGAAAAAATGTCTATGGAGAAATAGTGCTGAGTGACATAAGTGGAGAGAAATCTGAGAAACAGTGGCCTAACTATGACTGGAATGACAGTGACCAGAGTTTTTCCCGGTCACTATGTATTTATGGAGACTCCCGCCACTGTTAGCTTCGGTGCCTTTTGCGTTATGAATGCCAAGGCATTAGAGATCGCAGAAACAGCGAACAGTGGAAGAATCGTGGTTTAAATATTGGATTCCTTTAATGCAATGGCAATACACCCTGTTGGGTTGGCATGACTTCTCAATTCGAAAGACCAACCATACACGCGGCATAAACGCCTAACGATCAAAAGACCTAAGCCATGCTCGGTTTCATTTTTGTCGGAAAGCCCAGTGCCTGTGTCTTGAACGGATATCCTATTGCTTGAAATATGAATGCGAATGGACCCATGAGATGTAAATCGGATCGCATTGTTCACCAAGTTTTTTAACACCATTTTCAGTACCGATGGCGGGAAGTTCATTGAAGTGCCTGACTCAATCATTAATTCAACATCAACACCGTGAGCCGCTTTTTTCCCCAGTTCTTGCACAGGTATGTCTTGCTCGGTTATCGGCCACAATTCATCGTTAGACGTGACATTTTCTTGTTTGACAATATTGAGTAAAACTTCGACGGTGGATTGCATGTTATCCACCGCATCCACAATTCTTCGGCGTTGCTTAGCTTGAAAAGAGGGGTCTTCTTCTTTCATCGCTTGCAGGTTGGCTGCGCCGGAAATGATAGCGATAGGGGTTTTCAGCTCGTGGCTCGCATATTTAGCAAACATCAGCTCTTGTTTCACGACTCGCTCTTTCATCTGCGCATAACTGTTCAGGCGATTGGCCAGCTGTTTGATTTCGCTGATGGTGTTGTCTGAAACGGTAAACTCCGATTTATTCCCATCGCTTAACTGTTGCGTTAATTCAACAACGGGAGACATCAGTTCATCGAACATTCGTTTAGTCGACACACTTAAAATCCCCACTAGAAATAGCATCAGCAACGTCGAAATCCCGATTAATATATCCCAGTTGCCATCGCCAAAGTCGATTGCTCGAACATCTATCGCTAAATAAAGTGGTGTGTCCTTTCCGTTAAACAAAAGCCTAGCGTGATACACCATAAAGCCTTTTTCAGAATAAGAGCGAACCCGAGTGACTTCGTTTATTGCGTATGGCATTTCCAATTGCATTTTTTCAGGGAGTAATGACGCGTCATAGTACGCGGTTACATTTGGACTGATAGGAATCACATTTCGTTGGTCACGTTGATACTGATCTACCGCAATCTCTCGGAAAGACTGTAAGTGCCGCGCAATTTGGTTGTCTTCTTCTTTGACCAATTTTAACGAGAAGGCTAAGAACACAACGAAAGAGGTTGAAATCGCGATGATGGCAAACCGGCGAACCAGTCTTTTTTTTACGTTCTCAATGTTGTTTTCTACGGTTTTTGTTCTCTTAAAAAACATCATTTCTCCAGACGATAACCAAACTTAGGGACGGTTTTCAACATGGCCTTTTCAAAAGGTTTGTCGAGTACATTGCGCAGTAAGTAAATATGACTTCGTAGAACGTCTTTATCTGGAATATCATCGCCCCATAGCTGGTAAATGATAGTGTCTCGAGAAACCACTTCACCTTGTGCTTTTACCAATGAGAGCAAAATTTGATACATAACGGGGGTTGTGGTGAGTTGATGCCCATCTCTTTTGACCAATTTGGTTTTTTCATTAATGACTAAGCCACCAAAAGACGAGACTGCTGTGGCGACTTGCCCGCGAAAGCGTTTTATCAAGGCGGCCAAACGCACTTCTAATTCGGGAAACTGGAATGGCTTACTGACAAAGTCGTCGACGCCATTGTCGAAACCACTCACGAGATCGTCCTGACCATTTAGCGCTGTCAGCATTAAGATTGGCGTTGTACATCCGCCACTCCTCAGTTCTTTGGCCACTTGCATGCCGTCTTTTTTTGGCATCATGACATCAAGAATGATCGCATCAAACTCATTTTCCAAGGCCAGCTTTAGCCCAAGTTCACCGTTATCCGCGAAATCCGTTTTAACGCCTTTGACTTCGAAAAAGTCGGCCAAAATGCCTTGTAACTCTTCGTTGTCTTCTACAACTAAAATGCGGCTATTTTCAAGCATGGCATCGTACTCTATGTTGTCATTCACCTATGTGCATCATATCGTGTGGATGTCGAATTTATGTGAAGTTTTAATGGTTTTCACTCATTCATCACGGCGAACGAAATTCAATTCCACAAAAACTCGACATTCAAGGCTTGGTGCCGTGCTCATCACTTTCGTTGGGAGCACCACGATGAATCGACATTTAATAACTTGCCTTGTTAGTGCAGTGGTAATTTCACCCTCTAGCTATGCCGTTGAGCTTATCGGCAAGACCGCCAGTAAAAACCCAGTTAACCTTGTCTCGGAAATAAGCGGTGTTGTTGATGTTGTTATGGCTAGTTCAAGTGGTGAAACGTAACCCAAATTTGGCGCGGCAAGACAAACAGGTTCTAGTGATAGTTGCATCCTAATAAATCTGGTTTGGTCAGGTTTTTAAAGTCGTGTGCTGTTCGAAGTATGACTTTACCCTTTTACGACGAAAACCATTGGCCGCAGCTTACCTCGACTCATGGTTTTCGCTTAGTGGTTAGGTTATTGCCAGTTTTAGGGTTTAAAAATGAGCAGCCCAGCCAATGAGAAAGCCTTGTGACGCGGTGTTGTAAGCAAAATTGTCACCATTTTCATAATCTACCCATGTTGATTTATACGCGAGATTTAAATCAGACCATGTGTTGATCTTATATAGGACACCCGTAAGAATCGCGCTGGTAAAATCGGTATCTTTGCCTACACCAGCATCAAGGCTTGCGTGAAATAACCAGTTCTCACTAAGAGAGTTTATCCAACGCACCCCAACTAAGTAATCTACCCAATCTTCATCAAGGCTCTTACTGGCATCAATAAAGTCACCGCTTGTGTAGAGATTTGCGTCAATGTCATTATCCCACCAACGAAAACCGAACATATAGTCTATCGAGCCGAATTCGTATTGATAACGTTTGAACCCTTTGGCTTCTAGAACGCCTTGTCGAATTTCTGCTTTTCCTTTTAATAGGGCGAGGTCGCTGTTTCGTATTGCATCCGTTTGCCCACTGAGCTTCATGAAGCTGTAGTCTACGTAATAACCCCATTGGTTATTATAAATCCCTTCAAAGCGTAACATCGCACCAATATCAATGTGATCCATGATGAATTTTGGATCGACATCAACATTAGTGGACAGAGATCCAATGGTACTGTCGCCCCGAATATTAAGTGCCAATGCGTAAATTTCTACACTGTGCTTCCAGCTAGGTTGATGAGTGTTTACCTCCTCTGCCTGTGTGGATTGGCTAAAACAAGCAAACACGAGTATGCAGGAAGAAAGGAGTTTATTGATGAATTGGGTCATTTTATCGTCCATGTCATGTGAGTAAGTGGTTCATTCCTTTATATAAACCATAGTGCATATTTCATGATAGTAGAGTAAGAAATCCAATAACAAGGGGGAGCGATAAGGTCACTTTAGTGCTTATTGAGTTAACTGTTTGTATAAATAGTAATTTCTAATCATTCATTGCTTGTAGGTTAGGGATTATGTTCTACGCTTTTATTTACTGTATGAGTAAACAAGGTGCTATGAATGAAAGTACAAAGTGTGTTTTTACTACTTGCTTCAGTTGGGCTGGTACCTATTGCATTGTCTTATGGTTTAGTGCCGGTTACGTCGCTGAATTTTCTATTTAATATTGATGCGCAGCCGATCAATGTAAGCCATATATTTCGTGCGGTGATGGGTTTGTACTTAGCGCTTGTCTGTTTTTGGGTTTTGGGTGCTTTGCGTGAAAAGTACCAGTTGCCCGCATTGTATAGCTTAACGATTTTCATGTTTGGCTTGGCATTTGGTCGAATGTTGAGCTTATTGGTCGATGGGATGCCTCATTGGCTATTAGTCGTATATTTACTGTTGGAACTTGGTTTTGGAGTGGTTGGTTTCAAACTGATTAAACAATTGGAACAATTGGAACAATAAGGAAGTTGCTATGAAAAGGATAGGGCGCTATTCGTCATTACTATGTTTGCTATTTCTGTCAACATTGGCTCAAGCCGCGCAAGATAAGCCGAATATTTTCGTTATCTTCACCGATGATGTTGGTATTTCTAACTTGAGTGCTTACCACAATGGTGTGATGAGCAGTCAGACACCGAATATTGATAGCATTGCTGAAAAGGGCATGCTACTTACAGATTACTACGCTCAGCCATCTTGTACGGCGGGGCGTTCTGCATTTTTAACAGGGCAGCTACCTGTTCGAACTGGTATGCACACGGTTGGGTTACCAGGTGGGCCTATTGGTTTAAGTGTTGATACACCAACCCTTCCTGAAATTCTTAAAACGATGGGTTATGTGACTGGGCAGTTTGGTAAGAACCATTTGGGTGATAGAGATGAGTTTCTCCCAACAATGCACGGTTTTGATGAATATTGGGGGTGGTTGTATCACTTGAATGCGATGGAATATATCGAAGACCCTGACTGGCCAGAAGATGGATCTTTGGATGCCTTTGCGCCGCGTAATGTCATTTATGCGAGATCAGATAATAAAGGCGGGCAAAGCATTGAAGATGATGGTGTGCTTAATATAGAGCGTATGCGAACACTGGATGATGAAGTTAACAAACACGCCATTGACTTTATTGAAAGGGCTGTTGCTGCGGATAAACCGTTCTTCACCTGGTATTGCCCATCAAGGGGACACGTATGGACGCACCTTTCTCCAGAATACGAAGCAATGCTTGGGCAAAATGGCTGGGGGCTTCAAGAAGTGGTCATGAAAGATCTTGATGATCACGTTGGTGAAATGCTCGAAAAAATAGAAGAGTTAGGCATTGCCGATAACACCATCATTGTCTTTACTGCCGACAATGGCCCTGAAATTATGACGTGGCCAGATGGAGGCATGACTCCATTTCATGGTGAAAAAGGGACAACTTGGGAAGGTGGTGTAAGAGCTCCAGCACTTGTTAGTTGGCCGGGTAAAATTCCAGCGGGTAGCGTTGGGAATGGCATTTTTGATGGTATGGATTGGCTGCCAACGCTGATTGCGGCCGCAGGAGGCCCAACAGATCTAAAAGAGAAGATGTTGAAAGGCCATGATGGCTTTAAAGCGCATCTTGATGGCTACAATCAAGTGGATATGTTGACTGAAAAAGGCGAGTCAAATCGCAATGAAATCTATTATTACGAACGAGATAAGTTACAAGCGGTTCGAGTAGGAGATTGGAAAGCTCACTTCATCGTACAAAATCATGGTTGGGGCGGTGCAAAAGAAGAGCTAAATGCGCCGCTACTCTTTAATTTACGTCGCGATCCTTATGAGAGAGCGGCAGAAGAGTCAGGCATGTATGTGAAGTGGATGGGGCAGAAAATGTGGGCGTTTGGCCCTGCTCAAGCTGCAGTACAGAAGCACTTGGCGACGTTTAAAGAATGGCCGCCTGTGACGCCAGACACCCCGGTTGAAAACGTAGGGGGCGTAGGAAACTAAGCCTAAGCTTAAGAGACTGAAATAGAAAGCTCGTGATTTTCACGAGCTTTTTGTTTTTTTAGTGTAGAAGCTGCCAGGCAATGAAGAGCATCATCACGCCAATCACCAAGTCGATAACCTGTTGAACCTTTGGCTGGTTAAGAATAGGTGCCATTTTTGCTGCAATAGTTGAAAGACTGAAAAACCAAAAGAAAGAGGCGGCCACAATCCCGAGTGCAAAGGGCAGTCGGTCTGGTTGCGCATAGCTGGCCCCAATTGAGCCAAGCACCACAAAGGTGTCTAAATAGACGTGAGGGTTCAGTAAAGTAACGGCGAGGGTCGCACTGATCACCACCTTGCGAGACATAAAGGCTTTGTTGGTGGTCATGGTGTCAGCTTGAGCTTGCCAAGCGCGGTACAAAGAGGTTACGCCATAGAAGGTTAGAAACAGAACGCCCGCGTAGGTGATGATCGATAACGCTAAAGGCGAAGCCGACAACAGTTTGCTGCCGCCAAATATCCCACCGAAGACTAAAAACGCGTCGCAGCTGGCGCAGATCATCGCGACGATCAAATGGTGCTGTTTTTTTATCCCCTGATTCAAGACAAACGCATTTTGCGCGCCAATTGGAATGATCATCGCTGCGCCAATACCAAAACCTTGTAACCATACCCAAGCACTCATTTGCTATCTCCCGTAAGTAAGTGATGTGTGCAGACTAGGTGAAAATACTGAATAAGTAATGCTAATTAAATTAATGAGTGATAAGTTAAGCTAATAAGTAAAGAGTGAAAGAGGCATCAATGGCATTGGATTATAAAGCGATCGCAGCGCTGGATGCGGTCATTGCGACGGGCAGTTTTGAACTGGCCGCGCAAAAACTTTTTATTACTCAGTCTGCAATTTCCCAACGAATCAAGCAGTTAGAGCAACTCATGGCTCAGCCTATGCTGATTCGCTCCAACCCGCCAAGCCCAACCGCCGCGGGGCAGCGACTACTGGGTTTGTATAAGCAGGTTAAATTGCTTGAGCAAGAGTGGTGGCCTGATGAAAGCCGAGAGGTGACGGAATTGTCGCTTGCCACCAATCACGATAGCCTAGCGTTATGGTTACTGCCTGCGCTCAAGTCAGTATTAAGCAAGCATGAAGTCTCTCTTAATATTGTGCTAGGCGATGAGAAAAACACGCTGGATAAGCTTAGAAGCGGTGAAGTGCTCGGGGCGATCAGTGCCGATGAAAAGCCGATCACTGGCTGCAGCAGTGATTACCTGGGACAGCTGAATTATCGCTGCATCGCAAGCCCCAACTTCGCTGCTCGATACTTCTCCAATGGGGTGAATCGCGAAGCGCTGATGAAAGCCCCTGCGGTTATTTTCGATCAATATGATGAGATGCATCATCGCTTTTTAGAGAGTCATTTTGATTTGAAAGAAGGTCAGTGGCGTTTCCATACGCTGCGTTCCCCTGAGGCGTTCATCACCATGGCGGAACTGGACATTGGCTATGGAATGATCCCCGATCTTATGGTTGAAGACCGATTAGAGACCGGAAAACTAGTCGATCTCATGCCTGGCCATGGTTTTGCGCGCGATCTTTACTGGCATCGCTGGGCGTTAGAGCAAGGAATACTAGCTGAAGTCACCGAAGAAGTCAGAGCCAAAACCGCTGAGTTCCCGCAGTATTCAAAACCCAACGGTGTGTACTAGGCGTCATTAAAACCGTAATTACGACTATAACGAAAACTTTAGTTAAAACGGCGTCGAAACTCAGTCGGCGTCATTGATTTCAATTGCCTAAATTGGCGGTTGAAATTGGATATGTTCTTGAACCCCGTCTTTTCTGCCACAAGCGCAATGGGAAATTCGCTACTGGCGAGAAGTTCGCAGGCCTTGCCAATTCGATACTGTTTTAAATGCTCAGAAAAGCTCACCCCATAATGCTTTTCAAACATGCGGTAAGCAGAGCTTTCACTCATGTGCAGCTTATTACAGAGATCGGAAATTTTAATCGCATCACCGTAGTAATTTTCGATGTAGCGAGTGGCCTTCTCTATGCGTTGGTTAAGTTCACTGTCTTCAGATGGGGGCCTAACGTGATAGGCCGTAGCGGATAGCTTTTTAATCTCAGGATCGTCCGACAGCACCACCAGCAGTTCAATCATTTTGATCGCCTGATAATGACGGTCGAGATGATTCATTTCGGATAATAACGTTGACACCTTTTCTGCGGTTTCTTGACTGAACGAAAGCCCAAATGCGGCGTTTTCCAACAAGCTTTTGAGATGGCGAGCTTCAGGCATTAACGCTTGCAAGCGCTCGACCCATTGATGGGTAAACCAGACAATGCGAGTGTGGTGGGCGTAGTTAGTGGGTTTGACACTTCGACCCGCCACCATGTGAGGCAAGCCTGGCCCGTAGAGCAACAGCGTATTGTGATTGATATCGCCAATCTCATCGCCAGCAAAGTAGTTGCCCTGAAATGCCTTGTCAGGATCAAGGTAGAGAACCAGTTCATATTCTGCATGGTAGTGCCATGAACACGTGAACTCATTGTTCTTCATTCGGCAATGGCAGTCTTTTACCATCCAATCGAAATTGGGTGCGTTTTGAACGTGTTCTTTTAGCGGTTTCATTGATGGTTCCAAGCCTTGAAATCTAATATTAAGTTAATGTTCTGCGCAATATCTGTCAAAGAAATTAAAAACATTGCATGAATAGTATTAGAGGTGGCTCGAATTGCATCATTCCAAGGCGATGTGTTTGCGTAGACTAGCGGTCTCAACGAATGCTTATCGGTTTAATGGAGCGCCTAATGGCCAAAAATAATAAGACCTTCCTATTCATCTTTGTGGCTTTTATCACAGGGCTGTGTGGTTCATTTTTCTACCCACTTTCAAGCTTGTTCTTAGTTGAAGAATTGAATGCATCGCCGATGATGCTAAGCCTTTATATGACTTTGTCGGTCGGCAGCTCTGTGGTTGTGTCGCATTTTATCGCAAAGCGTTCCGATACCAATTGGAGCCGGAAAACCATCCTCATGGTTTCAATGACGGGCTACTTGGTGATGGTCGCGAGCTTTATTGTGATTCGAGATTATTGGTTAGCCATCACCGTGGCTATTGTCTTTGGTAGCGTAAGTGGTGCCTCGTTTGGTCAGCTCTTTGCGCTTGGGCGAGAGTATGGCGATAAGTATGTTGAAAACAGCACCAAATTTTTGTCCACCATGAGAGCGGGTCTCGCAATTGCCTGGGTCTTTGGCCCTCCTGCAGCATTTATGCTTAAGGCGCAGTTCGGCTATAGCGCATCCTTTGCCACATCTGCATTAACCGTGGCTTTGGGTATCCTAGTGGTCGCCAAATTCATTCCCGATGATGTGGTCAGTCAGGAGGAAAAAGAAGAAGCGATTGAGAATAAAAAACCAGTGGGCGGTTTAGTCGTGCTTTACTGTTTCGCGATGGTGTGTGTGTTCTCAGCCAATAGTTTGTACGTGACGAGCATCCCTTTGTATCTCTCTCAAGAACTGAAAGTGGACGTGAGCTGGCTAGGGT
>NZ_MCWZ01000318.1:0-11307 GCF_002877365.1 Vibrio sp. 10N.261.55.A7 | reverse complement strand
TGAGCTGGCTAGGGTTATTGTTCGGAATGGCCGCCGCGTGTGAGATTCCGATTATGCTCGCCGCAGGGAAAATGGCGGAAAGAGTCGGCACGGTTAGGATCATGACTTTAGCAGTGTCGGCGGGTGCTCTCTTCTATCTCGTCATGCTCTCCAGCACCACTTTCTTCGCTATGTTGGCCGCTCAAATATTGAATGGGTTCTTTATTGGAATATGCGCGACTCTTGGCATGGTGGCCTTGCAAGATATGATGAAAGATCAACTCGGTACAGCCTCAACACTGTTTTCAAATATGCTGAATATCAGCGTACTGACCTCTAGCCTCGCCATTGGGGTGGTCGGTGAACTGTTTGATTATTACAGTGCGTTGTATTTCTGTTTTGGCGGTGTTGTGATTGCCGTTGGGTTACTTATCATCTTTGAATATCGAGAAAAGAAGAGCGCGAAAACTAATGGATTAGCGCTGGCAAACGAGTAAAGAACTCGAGATCAACACAACGAGATAGGTTCTTTTTACTGTCTCGTCTTAAACGACAATAAACTGAAAAGGCATACCATGGCGAGTAGACCGTGGTGTGCCTTTCTTTGTTTATGCTCAGTGTTTATGTTTAGAGTTTAAGTTCAGCGTATCTGTTCAACGCTTGCTATAAAGCCTAGAACAAGAACTGATACAAAAATCCTGCGCTGATGGCCATGCCGATAATCACGAATAGGAACGCGGCAATCATTTTGTTTTTGAATATCGACTTGAGCAAAATAACTTCCGTCAAACTTGCCCCTGCGCTACCAATGATCAACGCCATGACCGCACCAAGCCCCATCCCTTTTTCCGCCAGCGCCGCACTTAATGGAATCACCGCTTCTGCACGAATGTAGAGTGGAATGCCGATGACCGCTGCAAAAGGAATCGCAAGTGGATTGTCTTCACTGGCCACGCGTGCAACGAACTCCGTCGGCATAAAACCATAGATCATTGACCCTAGTGCAATACCGCCAATCAGGTAAGGAAGGACCTTTTTGAAATCGCTCCATGTGCTATTCCAAATCTTAACCCACTTGTTCACAGGCTTTGCTTTCGCGCCGCAAGAAGAGCCGCAACCTTTCGATTCTGGGGCAATGTACGCTTCTGGTTTGACGTATTTTTCAAAGCCAAGCTTCTCTAAGGTATAGCCTGCGATGACAGACACACCCATTGCGATCGTGAAGTAAAAAAGAGTCACTTTCAGCCCGAAGGTCACCGCAAATAAGCCAATGATAATTGGGTTCAATAGTGGGCTAGCAAATAGGAACACCATCATGGTGCCAAAGCCCGCTTTTGCTCGAAGCAATCCCTTTAGAAACGGAATGGTTGAGCACGAACAAAATGGGGTAATGGCCCCAAGGAAGCCCGCAATGATGTAACCCTTACCGTTTTTACCACTCAAGATACTTTGTATCTTAGCGGGTGGAATGTACTCCTGAAGTACGCCCACAAGGTAGCTAATAAGCAAGAACAAAATGGTTAGCTCGACAGCTAGGAAGGCAAACATTCCCAATGTGTCCATCACCATGTCTTGTGTAATATTCATAATTTATTTTCTCTATATTTCTAGAATGATGGAAATATACGCTTGACCCATGATGTCGTCAATATATTTCTATAAATATAGAAATATAGGTTGAGCACTGAATTTGACGAGGCTCGAGTTAGGGGGTAGGTCTATGCCATATCGACCAAATAATTGAAACAACAAGCAGAGGTTCTGCCTATTGAAGACATTGGTTCTTTAGATGATGATTAAAAGAGGTCACATTGGTTTTGAATGTTCCCAGTTACGCTTGAGAACACCTCACTACTCCGTCTTTCCAATGCCAAAGTGCTGTTCAAGTACCCGATTAACATCGCTTTCAGCAACGGTATTTTCTTCTCGGTTTTTATCTTGATCAGTTTTCACCAAGGTATTGCCACTAAGTGTAATGCGGCCTTCAGGGGTCCACTTTGACACGATACGATTTTGAACAAATTTAGAGTCAGGGGAGGTTTCGACAAAGTGACAGGCTGGTTTGAAGTCATCTCGGTCAACTGCTGATGGCTTGAATACATAGCGCTGAATCGTCTCTTCAATGGTGTCTTGCTCCGCAGCAGATGAAGTCGGCTGACAGAGAAGAATGAGGTGTTCGTCATCGTATTTTTCACAATGAAAGCGCATGCCTTCCGACAGCGATGAATCGCTGTTGTTAATGGCAAGTGGCTTGCCTAAATAGATACCATTTCCGACATCCATTAAATACTCGGTTCCGTCTAAAGCCACTATCACGGCCATGTGGTCATAATCCCATGCTTCACGCGGCTTTTTATCAGGCCACATTTGCGCGGCAATAATACGCGCATCGAACCCCATTTCTAATAGTGCATAACAAAATAGACTATTGAGCTCATAACAGACGCCACCTTGCTTGCGTTCAACGACCTTGTCGAATACGGCAAGCGGGTGGTAGTCGATCGGTACACGTTGTTGAATGGTTAGGTTTTCAAAGGGAACGTGAGTTAGAAACTGCTCCTGTAGGTGAGTCAGAGTTTCTAAGTTTTGAGACGGTGTCTGTTCAAACTGAATGCGATTCAAAAAAGCGTCTATGTTCATTTGTACTCCGAAAGAGGGGGATCAATAGGTTGATATCATCATAAAAGTTGAACCTAAGTTAAGGTAAAGTCTTTTACTCATTTATATCTCACTGCCAATGAGGAAGATAGTCAAATAAAGGCGTAGAGAGCATGAAAATCGAGAGTGCCGTTCGAGGAAGACGCGGAATAGCTTGGGCAGTCGCTGCTGGATCCATTGAAATAAATACAGGTATACAGTTCGTGTCGAAGAGAAAGCCGGTTAGAAAATTCAGTGACTTAAACAGAAAAACCGCAGACAGTGAACTGCGGTTTAGATTCATGAATATTGGCTTGGTGCTATTGTTTTACCACTTATATTTCCAACCTATTTGAGCAAGGTAGAATTTTTGGCTGTTATCTGGGCCGCTAGTTAGCCCCGCAGACTTAGACTTATCCCACTTTGTTTCTTCGTAAGCCATGCCAACCCACAAGGTTGATTTTGGGCTCAAATTGTAGTCAATGTTGAGACCCAAACGCAGACCATCATCGGTTTCATTGACGACGTTGTAGTTGTTTGAACTGTCGTAAATCTTTTCGTTGATGAAGTAACGGAAGTAAGGCATCACACTCCAATCGTCATTGATCTTCGTTGGGAAGTAACCACGAATCTGGTTCTGTTCCCAGTTCTTGTTTTGGTCGTTATCCCATGTCCAATCCGTGTACAGGTAAACTTTGGCCGTGAAGTTGTCGCTGTGTTTATACGCAAAACCATGCTCTGCTTCCCATTCGTAGTCGTTGTCGCCAGCGAAACGGTCGTAGTAGTAGAACGCATCCCAATACGAGAACGAGAGTTTATCGGTTATCTTAAATTCACCGCTTGGCATGACCCAAAATAAATTGTGGCTTCCGCGAGCGTCGGTACCCGATGCAGAATCGTTGGACTCTTTTCGATACGTTGCATTCAGGTTGAAGGTCACGTCTTCATTGCGAACGATGTTTCGAGTGGCCCCAATTTGCGCGCGATTTCTTTGGAAAGAGTGATCGGTTGTGTTGAGATCTTCGGTGATTGCACGTCGCGCGACTTTATGTTCAAGGAAGTAGCTCCACTTTGAATTCGGGCTATTGATGAACAGTTGTGCCACGGGCGTCAATTTGTCGATGATAGCGTTGCCATCAGCATCTCTGTGCCCTTCAAATTTTTCTAACTCCATATAGATGTTAGAGGCGACGTTCCATTCGGATGTAAAGTTCTGCGTTAGCTCTTCGGTCGAGGCCGACACGGTATTGTCTTCTTGGGCCATCACTAGGGTAGGTAAAAGCGCTGCTAATAAGGTAATGTTGGATTTAGAATTAAACATTTTATTGCTTCCAGATTATTATTATTTGTAGCTAACTGAGTGGCCGAATGGGTACAGAACGTCGCCGTTATCACCTTTAATTTCAACGGGTAACGAGCCTGTTGGAGCGTTCAGTGGTAGCTCTGTTTTCGGGTCTAAGAACAGAGTGCGAATACCTGAGCTAATGTTGGCTTCCAGTGAGTTACGATCATTGTTTGTGACATCGAAGCCGGTAATACCGTAGATGGCGATATTCGCTTTAACGTTGTCTACATGTGCAATGTCATACGGGTTGCGAGTAGAAACCATGACCAGTTTCTTACCTTCTGCGTTGGCAATATCGACCACTTTTTGCGCATCGATGGCATGACCAGTCAGGTTGTACGTCGACATAATGATGAGGTCTGATTTCGAAATCGTTTTGCGCAGTTCGTCAGCGTTCAGGTTATCTTCCAATAGCGGCGTTTTAATCTCGCTAATGAACATTGGGTGATTCCCTGTTTCTTGCTTCACGACATTTAAGTACTTTGACACGAGTGCATTTCGGCTGCCTTCATCTGAGATGACCAAGATATTGCTCACTGCACTTGGATCAATGGGAAGAACGTCGTTTTCATTTTCAATCAGAGTAATCGAAGCATCGGCGACCTGTTTCTCTTCCAATTTGTGCGCTTCCGAGCCAACGGTGTCGATGGCAAGTTGCTTGTCAGAGTCTTGATAAACGAGCCCCATTTCTAGCTTCTTCTTAATGACACGAGTGGCCGCTTCCTTCATTCGCTCATGGAACTCAGGATCGGTTTTCATTTTGTCTTCAAGCGAAGCAAACAGGCTGTCTAATTGTTTGATCTCTTCTTGGTTTGTAATTTGAAGAGGCATCAGAGCAATATCGGCACCTGCCACAAGAGAGGCGTGCACGGCATAGTTTCTATCGAAGTTGTCAGCGATCGCTCCCATGTCGAGCGCATCCGTCACAATGAGGCCATCAAAACCAATTTGGTCTCGCAAAATACCCGTAAGGATTGGCTTAGAGAAGGTGGCCGGAATCAACATCTCTTTGTCACTGAGTGTTGCCTTGATCATGGTGTCGTCAACGCTTGGTAAGGTCACGTGAGCCGACATGATGGAATCAGTACCGTGCTCGATAGCGTATTTGAACGGCGCTAAGTCAATGGCTTCCCACTCTTCGCGTGAATAGCTTACTTCTGGTAGATCGTAGTGCGAATCGACACTTACATTGCCGTGCCCTGGGAAGTGTTTTAAAGCACTAATGACTCCCGATTTATGAATGCCATCCATGTAGGCGGTAGACATTTCGTTGATGACATCGATATTGCTGCTGTATGAACGTACGCCGATAATTGGGTTGTTCTGGTTCACGTTGACATCAACCACTGGGCCAAAGTTATAGTTGATCCCCAGCGCCGCGAGTTCGTTACCGTGAATCTTTCCTGCCGTATACGCATTGTTAGCGTCACCCGAGGCGGCCAGTGCCATGTTGCCCGGCATTTCTGTCCCATTTTGCAGTCTCGTCACGTAACCGCCTTCTTGGTCGGTCGCGATCAGAAGCGGAAGATTGTTGCTGGCTGCTTGTAATGCATCTGTAAACTCAACGATTTGATTGGAGTTGATGAGGTTCTGGCGAAACAGAATTACGCCGCCAATGTGGTAATCGGTAATGATGCCGCTGATGTCTTCATTTACCCTAGTGACAGGCAGATCTTCGTCAGTGTAAGCGTCTTTTCCCCATGAGCGAAAATCCATCATTAATGTTTGACCGATTAGCTCTCGGTTATTCATCGTACCCACGATGCTTTCAGCGTATTTTTCAGGTTGCTGTTGGTACTGTTCTAGGTCTTGGTTACTGAATTTATTTATGCCACTCGAACAACCCACAGCAGACAATACTGCTGTACTCAAAATGATCTTATTTATATTCATTACTGCTTTTACCTAAGTTAAATCAACGTTTTTGGAACCGAACATATACGTCGCAAAGAAACCCACGACATACGAAATTAGAAGACCAATAACAAACACTGCCATCCCTGCAAAAATTCCGCTGCTAGAAGTCATTAATGGCACAGCGACAATGCCCGAAGGGCCAAACACTGTGTTTAAACCGACGGGCAATCCAAGGTAGGAAACCAGCCCGATGAAGAACCCGCCTGCCGCGCCACCGACACAGGCCGTGACAAATGGCTTAACCCTTGGGAGGGTGACGCCATAAATGAGCGGCTCACCGATACCCAGTAAACCCGGTACAATCGCGCCTTTTACTTGCGTGCGGAGAAGGGAGTCTTTCTTCGCTTTAAAGTACAGCGCCATTGACGCACCGACTTGACCGCCACCCGCCATTGCTAAGATTGGGAATAGGGAGTTAAAACCTTGCGCTTCCATCAAAGCAAAATAGACGGGCACGAAGCCCTGGTGAATGCCAAAGACAACCGAGATGAGGAACAGACCAGCTAATAGCGCCGCACCAAATGGATTGTCATTGAGGTTGAGGAACAACCAAGACATGCCTTTAAACAACTCACCACCAATAGGCATGATGAATAAATAGGTGACCGCGCCCATAATGAGAAGAGTCACAACCGACGTGAGGATCATGTCGAGATCGTCAGGCATGTACATTCGAACTTGTCGTTCGACATGTGCACCTATAATGGTGGCCAGTAGCACGCCGATGATGTTGCCGCGAGGGTCGATAGAGAATCCAAAGAATTCGCTCATTCCTGAATAAACACCGGATGTTGCAGCAGGGTCGTAACCCAGAACAAACAGAGAAGCTAAAATCGCGCCGTTAACACCGGATCCCCCAAACGCTTGCTGAGCGTTGTAGCCAATCAAAATGCTCAAGAAGGCGAACAGACCCGTACCAAAGACTTTCATGTAAGCCACAAGATCGAGCATGGTTTGACTTGGGTCTTGATCCAAGACGTAGATTTGCTCAAGCAGTGTCGCGAAACCTAGCAGTAATCCAGCGGCGATAAAACCAGGGATTAATGGCGTGAAAATGGTCGCGAATTTGCTCAGAAACCGTTGAATGCCGCTGGTTTGCTTGCTTTTCATCTGCTTCTTTTGCTCAGCCGCAACCATGGATAGGTCGGCACCGTCGGTTGATGAACGGTCGGTCGATGAACGGTCAGAGCCGGTCGAACCATCAACCATCATGCTGTTCATCAGTTCAGAAGCTTGTTGCGCCTTTCCAGGACCGAGGATGATTTGAAGCTGTTCATCGCTCTCAACCACACCCAGTACGCCCGATGTCTTTTTGATGGTGTCTAAGTTTGCTTGATGCGTATCGACCAAGGCCAAACGTAATCGAGTCATGCAGTTGCCACATTTACTAATGTTGCCACTGCCACCGACGGCGACGAGCAAAGCTTTTATCATTGAAGGCGTTATTTTTGCCATAAGAATTACCCTTTATTCATGAGGTGCTTATTCGTTAACCAGCGCAGTGCGGATGAAGCCACCACTTTTCTCAAGACGTTGATACGCTTGTTCAGCCGTAATATCGGCAAGAATCATGAGAATGGCGGTCTTGCAGTTATGGTCACAGGCTTGCAAAGCTTGCTCGGCTCGTTCGCTAGCCACACCCGTTGCTTCTATAACAATGTTTATTTGGCGCTGTACCAATTTGGCGTTCGTCGCTTCGACATCGACCATCAAGTTTCCAAACACTTTCCCACTGCGAATCATTGCGCCACTGGTGAGCATATTGAGAACCAACTTCTGCGCTGTCCCTGCTTTCATTCTCGATGAACCGGTGACCACTTCAGGGCCGACAACCGGTGTGATCGCGATATCGGCTGAACGCACCATTGGCGATCCTGGGTTGCATGACACGGAAACCGTGGCGGCGCCGATGAATCGAGCATAAGAGAGCCCACCCAGCACATAGGGCGTTCGTCCGCTTGCGGCAATGCCCACAACAACGTCAGAGTCCGTTAGAGACAGTGACTTCAAATCTGCCTGAGCTAAGGTTGAGTCATCTTCAGCATTTTCGACCGCTTTGAGGATGGCTTGATGCCCGCCCGCGATGACGCCAATGACCTGGTCAGGGTTGGTTCCGTAGGTGGGTGGGCATTCACTGGCATCTAAAATACCTAAGCGGCCAGACGTGCCCGCGCCGATGTAGATGAGGCGTCCACCTCTTGCAAAAGCCTGAGTGATGGCATCAACCGCTTTGGCGACGTGAGGAAGAACCTCTTCAACCGCTAGGGCCACTCGTTGATCTTCTCTATTAATGACGGCTAGCATGTCTGCTGTTGATAGTGTATCTATGTCAGCACTTGCAGGGTTACGACTCTCTGTGACCAAATGGCTCAAATCAATCTTCATTACTTTTCTCTTACCAAATACAAACTGAGGGCGATGATAAGGAATAAAATATTCCAAGTGAGTGATGGGAATCACAATTGAAGTTATTCTAGAGGGGTGTTTAAAGTGGAATAATGGAGATAAAATTGAATTAAATACCGATAATTTGTCTATAAATAGCAATATAGGTGGGTTTGTTGTTATTCTTTGGTTGGAATAATTTATTCGAATTAATTGAGGTTTACCATGTCAGTCGTGAGTAAAGTAGTCGGTCGCCGTACACAACTTTCAGAAAATGCGAGAAAAATAGCGGATTGGGTAGCGAATAACATGGAGCAAGCGGCGTCGTTAACCAGCCAAGAGTTAGCGAAAGCGACCAATTCGAGCCAGTCTAGTGTCGTAAAATTCACTCAAAGAATTGGCTTCAAAGGGTTCAGTGAGTTCAAGCTTGCTCTAACCGAAGAGATAGGACGAAAGCACGCGAGTCACACTATCCCTCTGCATAGTAATATTCTTGCAGACGATCCCTTTTCGGTGATTTCACAAAAGCTCGTGAAAGAGAAAACGGATGCCATGATTCAAACAACGAATGCACTCTCTTTAGAAACGTGTGCAGAAGCCATTCGGTTGTTAGATGCCGCACACAGAGTGCAGGTCGTCGGTATTGGTGGCTCGGCACTGACGGCGAAGGAGTTCAGTTTCAAGCTCCTTAAACTCGGAATTACAGCGTTAACAGAGCAAGACAGCCATGTTCAGGTTGCCATCGCGCGAACCCTTAAACCTCAAGATGTCCAAGTGGTTATTTCGTTCTCAGGTGAGAGGAAAGAAGTCTTAGTGGCGGCAGAAACCGCGAAGGAGCAGGGCGTTAAGGTCATCGCTCTCACGTCACCGAGAAAGAGTAAACTTCGAAGCCTTGCAGACTTATCATTCGATACGATAGCGGATGAGAGCCAATACCGCAGTTCGTCGATTGCCTCGCGTACTGCTCAAAACATCATTACTGATTTGTTGTTCATTGCGCTCGTTCAGCACAGAGATGAATCTGCAAGGCAACTCATCGATGATATTAGTACTGATATAAACATGCTTTCTAAGTAGAGGTGTGCAATTTTTCTTCTTGCCTAGTAGGTAGAGTAAGGAAAGGAAAGGAAAGGAAAGGGAAGAGCTAATGCACCAGAGTGAATGATCGTTGCTCACTCTGGTGTTTAGACAATGTGCAGAGGCGTTGTGTAGAGAATGATTTATGGGCGCTCACCGGCTTGAATACGGCGCTCAATATCCGCCACTACCTTTGGCAGATCGCTGATAGTGTCGACAAGGTAATGCGGTGCAGACGCTGAAAATTTCTCAGCCGCTTGTGTACGAGCCATTTCTAGAGTCGTTTCGTCAGCGTTTTGAAACTCTTCTAATGTCAGCCCAGCTTCGTTGCCAGATAGCAATAGACCCACTGTCCACATCCCTGCATTATGGCCTTCAAAAATTCCTGGTGCAGAGTCGTCGACCTTGATGCACGATTTCACATCGGTCACTTCTAAATCAATCACATTTTTCAGCGCCATGTAGGGTGCCGGACGGCCACCTTGGGCAAGATCATCGGTTGCGACAATGGCATCAGGTTTATAGCCATAGTCTGCGGCGACAGGGCTTAACACATCCATGACTTCACGCGGGTAGCCAGAGCAAGAGCCAATCTTGATTCCTTGTGCTTTCAGATTGTTGACGACCTCGATTGCATTCAAAATCGGGGCGGCATGGTCGGCTACTTTTGCTTTTTGTAAAGGCATGAAAGCGGCATAGATGGTGTCTATATCGTCATTGTTCATTGGGCGGCCGAATTGTTTGGTCCAGCGAGCATTGACACTTTCTAGTAGACCAACCTGTTTGATGTGGTCCCATTTACCTAAGCCCATTGGGACTCGAGCTTCTTCTAGAGAAATATCGAAATCAAATCCTTGGCGAAAGGCTTCGACAAAAATGGTGGTGGGTGCGAATGATCCGAAATCGACGATGGTGCCGGCCCAGTCAAAAATGACCGCTTGAATTGGAGATGTTGTTGTCATAGTCATGCCTGTTTAAATTAAGTGTTGTTGGTTGTTAGGCTGCCATTCGAGATGTCGAATGCATCTTGTCAGCCTCAGCTAAATTCTTTAGTTAAATGTTTGCGTTAAGTAACTGAGTTAATTGGGTAGTCAAACTGCAAACTTACCGTTCGTATTGCTTCTTCAAAAATCGCAATGGCTTCTTCCAATTGCGCTCTTTCAATGATGAGCGGTGGGCTCAGTTGAATCACATTGCCTTGCGACACCTTAAAGCTAAGCCCATTATTTAGGCACTGATAAAGTACCGCTTCGGCTTCATCAAAGGCGCGAGTTTTAGATACCGGATCAGTGACCAGTTCAATGCCCCACAGCAAGCCAATACCGCGAACATCGCCGATAATCGGGTATGTCTCTTTCAGCTTGCTCAGTGTGGTTAGCATGTACTCACTATCGGCCTTGGTTTTTTCCAATAAGCCTTCGTTTTCGATGGCCTCCATACTGGCTAATGCCGCGGCGCAGCCAATTGGGCTTTTCTCATGGGTGTAGTGACCCATAGAAATGTATTCAGCCGTGTTGTATTTTTCTTTGGTTACCATGGCTGCGATAGGCACTAATCCACCGCCAAAGCCTTTGCCAATACACAGCATGTCAGGCTCAATATCGTAGGCTTGGTAAGTAAACCACTCACCGCTGCGACCCATGCCGTTGGGAATATCATCGATGATCAACATGACATTGTGTTTGTCACAGATTTCTCTAACGCGTTTCCAGTAGGCTTTGCTAGGCACCTGAACGTCGGTGTTACGCACGGCTTCTGCAATGAATGCGCCTATGCCGCCCTCTTTCTCAATCACGTATTCAAGGTAGTCTGCATAGTGAACGTCACTGCCATCGGCAGACGGCAGTGCTCCGCGATATGAAACGGCTGGTGGAATGCGTTCTACGCCCGCCATCAATGGCCCCATGCCTTGTCGAAAACACGCTTCACCCCCGACGGAAATGGCATCTAATGAAGCGCCGTGGAAC
>NZ_MCWZ01000317.1 GCF_002877365.1 Vibrio sp. 10N.261.55.A7 | reverse complement strand
CTCTATCACCTCTTAACTGGCCAATATCACCATTAAATACATTACCTTTAGCGTTAAGTAGAGTGTCTCCATTCCAAATGGCCTCTGCATGATGCTCAGTTAGAAATACCTTAACTGTATCTGGCCATTGTTTTCGAATGGATACCTGGGAAACCCAAGGGATTGACTGAACCGTTTCTTGCAACGACTCAATATCCTGAGACATGAATGTCCCAATATGATCAAGCTTTGCAAATGACTGCTGGACATCCCGAGTTGTCACATACTCCATATCACCTTGCAACACTATTTTAGAAAGGGGCAACCTTTGATCATCCCACATCCATGATAATGTTGAATAAAGCAATGTACTAATAAACGCAATGACCAACAATAGAAAGAGACTGCCAGTCGCATGCCTTTGAACTGCAGGCGAGCGCCTAATTCGACGACTTTCATCTAGAGTACTTTTAATCAAAGTATGTCGTCCTTAGCTTGACTAGCAAACAATCCCTATTTTATACAGTGCGTGTTCCAATCTCTTTGATAAAGCTCAGCTATGCAATTAATAACACTCAAGGTAAAGCACTTACTTTAACCTTGAGATTATACTGAGCTAACCAAAAGTATCAAATACAGAATTTGATATTTAAGAGCAGGATATAAGTTAATCTGCTTATTGCCTGACTAATTGTCGTATATTACAGACAATCACTGCATGTTATTAATATTTAACTCGAGAGCAGCAAGCTGTTTTGCTACTTTGCCAACATCCCCTGCTCCTTGAGTTAATACTAAGTCACCATCTTGTAAAACATTTGCTAAAACAGAAGGTAACGCTTCAATATCCGCGACAAAAATAGGATCGATTTTGCCTCGGCTACGAATCGTACGACATAATGATCGACCGTCGGCACCAGGAATAGCCTGTTCTCCAGCGGAATACACATCCAACATCAACAAAACATCCACTTGATCCAGTACATTTGCAAAGTCATCGTACAAATCTCGAGTTCGTGAATAACGATGCGGTTGGAATACCATAACCAAGCGTTTATCTTCCCAACCGCTTCTAGCCGCTTGAATGGTTACATCGACTTCTGTTGGGTGATGACCATAGTCATCAACTAGCATCGCTTTACCTCTGCCGGTTTCAAATTCACCAAGATGCTCAAAGCGTCGACCCGTGCCTTCAGTTCCAACCATTGCTGAGAGAATCGCTTCGTCACTGATGTCATCTTCCGTCGCAACGGCAATCGCTGCTGACGCGTTTAGTGCATTGTGACGTCCAGGTATGTTAAGCGTGATATCAAGGTTTGCCTTGTCTTTTCTAACAACCGTAAATTTCCCTTGCTGTCCTTCTTGATGGTAATTCTCTAGTCGCACATCTGCATCCTCAGAGAAACCATAGGTGATGACCTGTCGACTGATACGAGGAATCAGTTCTCTCACCACAGGATCATCGATACAGACAATAGCTTGACCATAGAAAGGTAAGTTATGTAAGAAATCAATAAACGTCTGTTTAAGCACCTCAAAATCGCCACCATAGGTATCCATATGATCCGCTTCAATATTCGTTACTATACTGACCATAGGTTGCAAATGTAAGAATGACGCATCACTTTCATCTGCCTCCGCAATTAAAATGCGACTAGATCCTAAACGAGCATTAGTACCAACACTTTTGACTAAACCACCATTAACAAAAGTCGGATCAAGCCCAGCTTCTGAGTAAATCTGCGTAACTAACGCCGTAGTCGTGGTTTTACCATGAGTACCTGCAACTGCGATACCGTGTCTAAAACGCATCAATTCAGCCAGCATTTCAGCACGACGAACAATCGGAATTCTTGATTGACGCGCGGCAACAATTTCAGGGTTTTCTTCATTGATAGCAGTCGACACCACGACCACACTTGCCTGTTGAACATTGCTTTCTTGATGACCGATATACACAGTTGCGCCCTTTGAAGACAGGCGGTCGGTCACTGGGTTTTGTGCTAAATCAGAACCTGTTATCTGGTAGCCTTCGTTAAGTAGCACCTCAGCGATCCCGCTCATACCAGCGCCGCCTATTCCAATAAAGTGAATACACTTTACACGGCGCATTTCAGGAACCATGGCTCTAATTTGGGCTAGGTCTTGTGTGTGTTTAATCGTCATAAATTTTTCTCGTAATTTACACTGGGCAACAGTCTTAAGGTTTGACTACTTACTTATCGCAACAATAGCATTTGCCACTGTTTCATCAGCATGAAGCTTCGCGGAAGCTCTAGCGTTAGAGGCCATATCCAAAAGTTGCTCTCTATCCAATTCTTTTATCATATCAACCAGTTTTTCGACACTAAGCTCTGGTTGTTCAATCATTTTTGCAGCGCCACACTCCACCAAATGATCGGCATTCAGCGCTTGCTGTCTATCTTTATGCATAAATGGAATAAAGATAGCCCCAACACCCGCAGCAGACAGTTCCGATACGGTTAATGCTCCGGAACGGCAAACAACAAGGTCCGCCCATTGGTAGGCCTCTGAAACATCATCAATAAATTCAATCGCTTCAAATTGGCTTACGTTATTTTTTTGATACAAGCTTTCTACTTCTAATTGATTGTTTCGGCCCGCTTGGTGTCGTATTTCAAACTGATCACCTAGGCTTGCCATTACAGGTGGAAGGGTATGGTTGAGTATTCTTGCCCCTTGGCTTCCACCCATGACCAATATACGAATAGGCCCTGAACGGCCAGTTAGACGCTGGATAGGCTCGTCAATAGAGACAACATCTTCTCTGACAGGATTGCCTACGACTTCGGCATCAGAAAAAGCCCCTGGAAACGCTTGAAAGACTTTTTTCGCTAATTTAGATAGCCATTTATTCGTCAAGCCAGCAACCGCGTTTTGTTCATGAAGAATAACAGGGATACCGCTTAACCAAGCAGCCACGCCACCAGGGCCACTGACATAACCTCCCATCCCCAACACTGCGTCGGGCTTCCATGCGTTTATATAGCGTTTTGCCTGTAAAATAGCCCCGATAATTTGAAAAGGAGCCTGTATCAAGCCCAAAATACGTTGGCCTCGAATACCTTTTACTTTAATAAAATCAATCTCAATACCATGCTTAGGAACAAGATCAGCCTCCATACGATCGGCTGTGCCTAACCAACGGATCTCCCAACCTTGAGTCTGCAATTTTTTTGCTACGGCTAAGCCTGGAAAAACATGTCCTCCAGTACCACCAGCCATCACTAATAAGCGTTTATTCTTTTTCATTTCTATCTTTTTCTATTTGAAATGTCGGCTTGGAATTCATCCGGCATTCGTGATCTATTCTAAGCAAAATGGACACCGCTACAGTCATGATGATTAAACTCGACCCGCCATAACTTATCAGCGGCAGCGTTAATCCTTTCGTTGGAACAATACCAGCGGCTGCACCAACATTAACCAATGTTTGAAAAGCAAACCAAATCCCTATTCCAAATGCCAGGTACCCACCAAACAACTCTTTATTATCGAATGCTTTTTTGCCGATAAACAATGCCTTGAGTACTAGGCTAAATATCAATACTAAAACCAAGACCACACCTATAAAACCAAGCTCTTCCGCCAAAACGGCAAACACAAAATCGGTGTGTGCTTCGGGCAGATATTCTAATTTCTGAATTGAATTACCCAACCCTTGCCCAAACCATTCGCCGCGTCCAAATGCCATGAGAGACTGAGTGAGTTGGTAACCACTTCCAAAAGGGTCTTCCCAAGGGTCTAAAAATGACGTCACACGCCTCATTCGATATGGCTCTGCAACAATCAAGGCAATCACAGCCATGATGCCTGCCACCATCAAAGCAATAAACTGAGTCAACTTAGCACCGGCTATAAACAACATACCGAACAGCGTGACTAGCATAACAATAACTGTACCCAAGTCGGGCTGGCCTAACAGTAAAATAGCGAAAGCACCGAATACCATAATGGGCTTCATAAAACCGCCAAAAAAGGTCTCTCTGACTTCCGCTTGTTTGCGCACTAAATACCCAGCCATGAAGATAAATAGAGACAATTTGGCAACTTCAGCAGGTTGAAGGTTAAAAAGCCCAAGCGGTATCCAACGTGAAGCGCCATTAACCGACTTACCAACTAAAAGAACCACAATCAGCAAAAAGAAAGAGATTCCGAGTAAAACGGAACTGTATTGAAACCATTTTTTAAGAGGGACTTGCAATACCACCGCAGAAGTAGCAAGCGCTAACAACAAAAAAATGCCATGGCGAAACATGAAATGAAATGGCTGGTCAGTAAGTCGAGAACTGATAGGAAATGAAGCGGATGTCACCATAACAAGGCCAGTCAACATTAGACCAAGGGAGATCCACACTAACTGTCTATCAAACATGGGCTCGGACACTGGATGAGCAAACCAATCTCGCACACTTGAAAAAACACTTCGTACTTGCATAGTTTCCCTTTATTCCCTTAAACCAAGCGAGTTCGAAAAATTAAGCCTCAACACTTAGGCATACTCTTTTGCCAATTGGGTGAACGCATCGCCTCGAGCCATAAAATTTTGAAACTGATCAAAGCTAGCACAAGCCGGAGATAGCATCACCATATCACCCGGCTTTAACTCTGGTGCGATTTCAACAACGATATCATTCATCGTATCAAATGACTTTGCTGATGGGTGCAACGACAAAAATTCATCTGCGTCTGCGCCATAACAGCACAGCTTGAGATCCAACGGCTCTAAAACGTCTTGAAGTTCAGAAAAGTCGGCCCCTTTTCCATCACCACCTACCAATAAATACAAGGTGCCTTTGCAATCTAGGCCAGATAGCGCAGCAACAGTACTGGCAACATTCGTCGCTTTAGAGTCATTCACCCACTTTATGCCACCTTTATCTGCAACCAGTTGGCAACGATGAGTCAAACCGCTGTAAGCTTTTAATGCCGACAACCCCTTAGTAATATCGACGTTAGCTTGAGTCAGTAAAGCCAGCACAACCAACACGTTCGCAACATTGTGGCGCCCCACAAGCGTCAATTCATCTGTCGCTAATACAGGACTGCCGTAGGACATTAAATGCTCTTTACCTAAGTGCATCCCTAAACCAAAGTCACTATCACTGCTCAAACTGAATGTGATCAGAGATTTACTGGTTTCATCAGGGTAAGTGAGCGTTTCTTGCTGATTTACGATACAGGCCGATGCATGATCAAAGATCCTTAGCTTAGCCGCACGATAATCATCCATGCCTTCATAGCGATCCATGTGATCTTCTGACAGGTTCAAAAAGGCTGCTGCGGCTAACTGTAAACTTGATGTCGTTTCTAATTGGAAGCTAGATAGCTCAAGAATGTAAAGATCAGCGTCTTCTCGGAGTAAATCAAGCGCAGGCACACCAATATTCCCACCTACACCAACGTTGAATCCAGCCGCTTTAGCAACCACACCAGTGAGGTCTGTCACGGTACTTTTTCCGTTAGATCCTGTAATAGCAATCACTGGCTTATCTACTTGCCATGCAAACAATTCAATATCACCAACAATCTGAATGCCCGCTTTTTTCGCCAGTTGAAGCTCTGGTGTCGCCAAGGCAATCCCTGGATTTACAACAATGAGATCAGCTTCTAACAACCAATGACTATTCCAACTGCCTTTATGCAGTGAAATAGAATTCGGTAACTTATCCGCGCCAGGAGGGACAACGCGAGTATCAATCACCTTAATGGCTAAAGGTTTCGACATTTTCAGCAGGTGATTAACCACAGAGAGCCCGGTAATACCGAGCCCTACAACGACGACGTTTTCAATTTTATCCCACGGATTCATTGGTTATCCATAATATTCGATGCAAACAAGATTGGGCTATCGTACCTTCAGTGTCGCTAAGCCAACGAGAACCAATACGATCGAAATAATCCAAAAACGGACGATGACGCGAGGTTCTGGCCAACCTTTCAGCTCATAGTGATGGTGAATCGGCGCCATACGGAAGATTCTTTGCCCACGTAGCTTGTAAGAACCGACTTGAAGAATCACTGATAAGGTTTCTATAACAAAAACACCGCCCATGATGACCAATACAAATTCTTGTCGAACAAGTACAGCTATTGTGCCTAGTGCTCCACCTAATGCCAGTGAGCCAACATCGCCCATAAAGACTTGAGCTGGGTAAGTATTAAACCACAAGAAACCGAGGCCCGCGCCAACAATGGCGGTACAAACGATGACGAGTTCAGACGCCAAAGGAATATGAGGAATGTGCAAATAATTCGCAAAATTCACATTACCTGTTGCCCACGCGATGGCGGCAAAACCCGCCGCTACAAGAACGGTCGGCATGATGGCTAAGCCGTCTAGGCCATCGGTCAAGTTAACGGCGTTACTCGTACCGACAATCACGAAGTAAGTTAAGATAATGTAGAACAAACCGAGCTGAGGCATGACATCTTTAAAGAATGGTACGACAAGCTGCGTTGCAGCAGTGTCTTTACCATGCCAGTACAATGCAAACGCAACCACAAGGGCAATAGCCGACTGCCAGAAGTACTTCCAACGAGCAATCAAGCCGTCTGTATTCTTTCGAACAACTTTACGGTAATCATCGACAAAACCGACAGCGCCATAACCACCTAACACACCAATAACAGCCCACACATATGGGTTGGAAAGATCAGCCCATAACAGAACGGTCACGATTATCGACGCAAGAATCATGACGCCGCCCATGGTTGGCGTACCGCGCTTGCTGAAGTGAGACTCAGGTCCATCGTTACGAACAACCTGCCCAATTTGCAACATTTGTAGTCGCTTAATGAGCCTTGGCCCCATCCACAATGAAATGCCTAAAGCAGTCAAAATACTGACTATCGCTCGAAACGACAAATACTCAAATAAGCGAAAAAAAGACACATATGGCTGAAAAATTTCTGCAAGCCAAATAATCATGAATGGTTCTCCTTTAAAGCAACAACAATTTTGCTCATCCCTGCGCTATTTGCTCCTTTGACCAATAGCGTGTGATGGTTATTATTCTGCTGTTCTAATTGTTGCTTAATATATGCGTTCATACGCTCATGTGTTTCAAAATGATGACCATGACAAAGCTCACTGATAACTTTGGCATCCTCACCATATGTTAAAACGTGTTCGAAATTAAATCGGGCAGCATATTCACCGACTTGGCGATGAAGTGCAAGGCTTTCAGGCCCTAACTCTGCCATATTTCCTAAAATCAACCACCGCTGATCTTGAAAGCTTGATAATAAATCAACAGCAGCAATCATTGCAGGCACACTCGCATTGTAGCTATCGTCGATCAAACGAAGGGTGGTAGTCAGCTCAATAGCTTCAACTCTGCCTTTCACCTTATTAAGATGAATAAGTCCGAATTTAATATCTTCTAGGCTTACGCCCATTTTCGTCGCGATGGCGGCCGCAGCCAAAGCATTAGAAATATTGTGGCGTCCAATGATGCCTAACTCTACTGTTATACTGCCTTGTGGCGTTTGCATCAAAAATTGAGCGGCACCTGATTCGTTAATTGAGATGTCTGAAGCGAAAAAGTCTGCATTCTCTTTGTTTTCTGAAAAGGTCAGTACGTCTTTATCAGAAAGCACCTCATCCCAATAGTGGCCACCATGGCTATCAAGGTTAAGGATCGCGACACCATTCTCGGGTAAACCCCAGTAAATCTCGCCTTTGGCTACTTTGACACCGTCAATTGAACCAAATCCTTCCAAATGCGCTGCGGCAACATTATTCACTAACGCAATATCAGGGTTCACTAACGCAGTAGTGTAAGCAATTTCACCAACGTGATTGGCGCCAAGTTCTATCACTGCAAAATCATCGCTAGGCTGAGATCGAAGTAGTGTTAACGGCGCGCCAATATCATTGTTGAAGTTACCTGCAGTAAACAGAACCTGGCCTTGCCTCGACAATATACTCGCCAGCATTTCTTTCACGGTTGTTTTTCCACAGCTACCCGTAATTGCTACCGTGGGTGTACCGCATTGCTGATGCACCCAAGCACCCAATTGCCCTAACGCCTGCTTAGTATCTGATACGATTAACTGCGGTACATTCACATCACATGGGCGATCAACTAATAGAGCAACCGCACCATTTTCAACGGCCTGCAATACAAAATCATGCGCATCAAAGCGCTCGCCGATCAGAGCAATGAATAACGTATCAACATCGATAGTTCGCGTATCGGTTGATACGTTAGAAATTGAAATATCGTTTCCAACTAACTCAGCATCCAATACCTTAGCCAATTGAAATAAAGAAACAGAGATCATATTTTGATTCCCAATAATGTCTGTGCTGACTCTCTATCAGAATAATAGACCGTTTCCTTTGCCATCACTTGATAGTCCTCATGCCCCTTCCCTGCCAATAAAATAATATCTTCAGCAGCCGCTTGAGACAAAGCGTAGCAAAGAGCTTGGTAACGATTGTGTTCTACGTGTGCTTTTTCAGCAAAATCTAGCCCAGCTAGCATGTCATCAACGATCAGAGTTGGTGACTCACTACGCGGGTTATCATCGGTGAGAATAATTTTATCTGCATGAGTTTCGGCAATTTTCGCCATCATTGGGCGTTTGCCAACATCTCTATCACCACCGCAACCAAAAATTGCCCAGAGCTTTCCTGAACAGTGAACTTTCAGCGCTTGAAGCGCTTTTTCCAAAGCATCCGGTGTATGAGCATAATCAACCACAACCTTAGCTCGGTTGTCCGACTTGAATAGCTCCATTCGCCCCAGTACTGGTGTAATATTTTTTGCCGTCTCTAGTAGTGATTGCTTGTCAAAGCCTAGGCTTAACAAGGTAGTCAGCGCTAGTAACAAATTACAGGCGTTAAACTCACCAATGAGAGGGGCAGTGAAAGTGCCATCGCCGTAAAGCCCTGAAAAAGAGAGCGTAATACCCGACTCACTATAGTCCACCGACGTTGCGTAGACGCTGTTTTTGCTTTTTTCACAAGTCTTCAGAGAAACACCAATCGCCTCTGGTAGGTCATCACACCACGTCGCCCCGACTGGATCATCCATATTAATGACCGCAGAGTTACATTGATGCTCTGTAAACAGTGACTTCTTCGCCTCGCCGTACTCTTCCATTGTGCCGTGGTAATCAAGGTGGTCACGGCTTAGGTTAGTGAATACGCCAACAGAAAATGGCAATGCTTTTACTCTTCCTTGCACTAAGCCATGGGATGATATTTCCAAGGCCGCAAAATCGGCACCTTCAACAGAGAGTCGATTGAGCGTTTGCTGAATTTCTAACGCACTCCCTGTCGTATTGAGCGCTGGTTGTAGATTGTCGAGGAAGCCATTTCCCGTCGTGCCCATCACTGCTGCAGATTGGTTTAGCAACCCAATCCATTGAGCGATTAATTGAGTAATCGTAGTTTTACCATTGGTTCCCGTTACGCCAATAATGGTATGTGGCTTGTTCGGATAATAACGACCCGCTAGAGCCGATAGATAATTATCGAGTTCTTTTACATAAACGATTGGCACAGTCTGCGAGTGTTCAATAGAGCCATGCGGATGGTGTGAGCACGCTTGCGCAATAATCGAAGATGCCCCTTTTTCAATCGCTGACTCAATGTATTTACGTCCATCAACGAGTTGGCCTTTGACCGCAACAAACGTATCAGCATTGGATATCTTACGACTGTCGAGTTCTAAATGAGTGACAGCCAAGTTACTGACATTTGAATCGGATAAACTCACCCAAGGATCTAGTAACTGACCAAGTGTAATGTTTGAACTCATGCTACTCATCTCTTATTTAATCACTGTAAGTTGGTTTTCATCAGGCGCAACATTCAATATCTGCAATGCCCCTTTCATTATTTCAGAGAAAACAGGGCCTGCGACCGAACCGCCATAATAGTTGTCACCTTGCGGTTCATTGACAACGACAACAAGTGCCAATCTAGGGTTGCTTGCAGGGGCAACTCCTGCGGTATAAGCAAAATATTCATCCCCATACCCACCAGCAACGGCCTTACGAGATGTCCCTGTTTTTGCCGCTATTCTGTAACCTGGGACTGCCGCTCGGGTTGCGGTACCACCAGGTTGTGTCACCGTTTCCAGCATTTCGAGTACAAGCTGAGCATTATCACGGTCAATCACTTGTCGAGAAAGATCCTGATCATTATTGGCAATAATATGAATGGGTTGATATTCCCCGTAATTACCTAGCGTCGCATAGGCATGAGCAAGCTGTAATGGGGTAATCGTCAAGCCGTAACCGAAAGATAGAGTCGCTATTTCATGCTTTGACCAACGCCGTCTATTAGGGAAAATCCCTGAGGTTTCCCCGACTAAATTCAAGCCAGATGTCTCACCAAAACCTACTGAACTGTACATGCCAAGAAGTGCTTCTAAAGGCATGTCTAAAGCGAGCGTCGCGACGCCAATATTACTCGACTTTTGCAATATGGTGGTCAAGTCAGCTTTACCCACTTTGGATGTATCAACGACTCGGCTTCCACCAATGCGCATGACGCCATTGCCCGTATCAATCACGGTTTCGGGAGTGGCTGTGCCTTCTTCTAGAGCGGCTAAAACAACGAATGGTTTCACCGTTGACCCTGGCTCAAACGCATCAGTAATCACACGATTTCGCATTTTAAAAGACTGGAGGTCGGAACGGTTATTCGGATTGTAAGAAGGAGCATTCACCATAGATAGCACTGCGCCGCTTTTTACATCCAATAAAATCGCAGAGCCGGATGTCGCTCTTGTGTCCGCCACCGCCTGTTTAATGGCTCTAAACGAAATTGCTTGTAAACGCTGATCTATCGTCAACTCGAGCGGTTTGCCTTCCTCGTGTTCTTCCAACGATATATTTTCAACGACACGTCCATATCGATCTTTACGGATGATTCGCTTGCCCGCTTCTCCCGTCAACCACTTATCATAGCTGCGTTCTACACCCTCAAGGCCATGACCATCAATCCCTGTCACGCCAACTAAGTGAGCGCTGACTTCGCCAGCAGGATAATAACGTCTAGATTCTGACTTCAACCCAATGCCAGTAAGCTTTAACTCACGGATGTAATTTGCCATCGCCGGATTCACCTGCCTTTGCAGATAGATAAATCGGCGTTTCTCATTATTTCTGATTTTTTCAATCAGCTCCTGCTTGTCTAGCCCTAGTACGTTCGCTAGTGCATGCCATCGCTCTATATCTTCAAGCCCATTTTTCTTGAAAATAGCAACGGGATCAGCCCATACAGCCTCAACAGGCACACTGACTGCAAGCGGTTCGCTATTTCGGTCAGAAATTATTCCGCGAGCAGAATGAATGGTTTTGGCTCTTACCGTTCGCAAGTCGCCTTGACGTATTAGATTGTCAGGTTCGATGATTTGGATGTAGCCAATGCGGACAACCAAAACTGAAAAGCAGGCAAATACGCAGAAAATCAGTAGATAAAAGCGCCAACGGATCAACATTGGCGCATCAGTCTCTAGCTTATTTTTTTTAGCTTTAGGCTCAACGGAACGTTTTGTTTTTTTCATTGCAGATTGATGATCACTTCTTTGTCTGCGTCAGGGCGACGCATCTCAAGCTCTTGTTTTGCCATAGCCTGTACTCGGCTATGTTCAGCAAGTGCCGTCTCTTCCAAAATGAGATTTCGCCATTCATTGGCAAGCTGATCTCGATTCAGCAACATGGTGTTCTTTTCGTAAATCGCCTCTCTTGAGTGGTGTGTCGTAAATACCACTCCCATCGCACTCGCAAAAATTAACATCAACATAAGCAGCGGTAACCGACCTACTGTAAAAAGGTCAGTTACGATAATCTTAGCCAAATTCGATGTACGTTCACTCATGCAATCTATAGCTTCTCTGCGATTCGTAAAACAGAGCTACGAGAACGCGGGTTTTGTTCAACTTCATCTTGAGTCGGTTTGTTGGCTTTACCAACCGGTTTTAAATCGGCCGATCCAAGTGCACTGATCTGAGCTTCAGTCAACGGTATTCCATGAGGTACTTGAGGTCCTTTACTTTCTTTACGAATAAAACGTTTCACCATACGATCTTCTAAAGAGTGAAAACTAATAACAGACAGTCGCCCTTGAGGCGCGAGAATACTCGCTGCGCCTTTTAGCGCTGTATCAATCTCTTCGAGTTCACTATTGATGTAAATTCTGAACGCTTGGAAAGCTCGCGTCGCTGGGTGTTTCTTCTCTTTAAAACTTTTAGGAGCCGCTTCTGAGATTAATTTTGCCAGCTGGCTTGTGCGTGTCAGTGGCTCTTTCTCTTCATCATCTCGATGAGCCACAATCGCTTTCGCAATCCGGCGCGCGTGCTTGTCTTCACCAAACTCGCGAATCACCCAAGTAATATCGTCTAAATCCGCACCCAATATCCATTCTGAAACAGAGATACCGGAGGTTGGATCCATACGCATATCAAGCGGGCCATCTTTCATAAAGCTAAAGCCACGTTCAGCATCATCCAGTTGAGGTGAAGAAACGCCGAGATCTAATAAAACCCCATCCACCTTTCCAACCAAATCGTACCTTTCCGCATACTCAGCCATACCCGAGAATGGGCCATGAATGATAGTAAAGCGGGGGTCATCAATTTTCTGAGCTTCTGCGATCGCTTGAGGATCTCTATCAATACTAAACAAACGACCATTTTCACCCAACTTTGATAAAATAGTTCGACTATGACCACCACGACCAAATGTACCATCGATATAAATGCCATCTGGCTTAATTGCCAGGCCATCAATCGATTCGTGGAGTAAAACAGAAATATGTTGGAATGATTCAGTCATGTTGGTCTCATCAAGCTCGGGCTGAAGGCGATTAACATTAAAAAACAGATACACATCAGTGTACTGATTTCATGAGCTATCGCTACTGTTTGCGCGCTACATCACGTGATATTGCGCTAAGTT
This sequence comes from Vibrio sp. 10N.261.55.A7, assembly GCF_002877365.1. Classification (GTDB taxonomy): domain Bacteria; phylum Pseudomonadota; class Gammaproteobacteria; order Enterobacterales; family Vibrionaceae; genus Vibrio. The sequence goes on along the minus strand of NZ_MCWZ01000317.1, from coordinate 71,145 downwards.
TAGTGTTAACAGGATAATTTTCGTCAATATAAAGCAAAAAACCCATCATAACTCTACGTTATGATGGGCTTCGAATTGGTGGAGTTGACACATACGCCGGGTTCTGTCTCCGCTTTCGCGGCGGTAACCATTCGTCTAGGCCTGCAATCGCTCACAGGCTCAAGCAATCTACCCGCCCCCATACGCGAGCAGCGCAATGTGAGGGCCTATTTGATCTTGCTCCGGGTGGAGTTTACCTTGCTACGCACTGTTGCCAGACGCACGGTGCGCTCTTACCGCACCCTTTCACCCTTACCTGTGCTCTTTCCGAAGAAATAGAGCCATCGGCGGTTTTCTCTCTGCTGCACTTGTCGTGAGCTCACGCTCCCCAGGCGTTACCTGGCACCCTGCTCTATGGAGCCCGGACGTTCCTCCCCTCCATCAGTCTCCCGAAGGACATCAATGAAGCAGCGATTACCCAGTCAACTCCGAGGCGGATTGTATAGATAAGCGATAAGCGTGTCTAGAAAGAAGTACCTATTCGCCCTATTTGGAGAAAAGATCGCCAACAAGCTTAGTCAACTGGCGAATAAATAGGCATTTCTCATCTAACCGAGGTGTTCTAACCCCCACTTATAGAGTGCATTCTTTTTCAAGTTATAGATTTCAGCCGTCATAGCGGCCGCCTTTTTAAGTGGTAATTCTTTTGTCAAAATCGTCAGCGTTCGGGTCACTTCATCAGCAAAACTATCGTCTGCTACTTCACGAAAACCATGTATAAGAAGCACCATTTCACCACGACGCTGGTTTTCGTCGCCACTCACCCACTCAATCAGTTCACCAAGTGGCAGTTTTTTGATCGTCTCAAAGGTTTTGGTGATTTCACGAGCAAGCACAACTTCTCTGTGAGGCCCCAAAATGTCAAGCATATCGGCTAATGAATCTAAAATTCGATGCGGTGATTCGTAAAAGATACAAGTGCGTTCAGCTTTTGCGATCTCCAAGAACTTGTCTTTTCGACCTTTGCTTTTAGGCGGCAGAAAACCTTCAAAACTAAAGCGATCCGATGGGAGACCTGAAGCACTTAAAGCCGTGATCACAGCACATGCACCAGGAAGAGGAACAACTCTAACACCTGCTTGACGACATTTATTGACTAAGTGGTATCCTGGGTCACTAATTAAGGGCGTACCAGCATCGGATACCAATGCAATAGACTGTCCATCACATAATCTATCCACTAAGACTTGTGCTTTTTGCTGTTCGTTGTGATCATGCAAAGGGAAAGTTTTGGTTTTAATGTTGAAATGAGCAAGCAAACGACCAGTATGGCGAGTATCCTCAGCGGCAATCACATCAACCGTTGATAAAACATCGATGGCGCGCTGGGTTATATCGCCCAAATTGCCAATTGGTGTCGGAACAATGTAGAGAGTTGGGATCTCTGCTGGCAATGTTTTGTTATCTGTCATTTGTTTACCATCACTTCAACGATTAATATAGAGATAATTTACACTTACAAGTATAAGAATGCATGGCTATGAAGAACCATAAGAGAATCAGTGTACCACGCTTACTCACCCCAGTTGCACTTGCAATCGTATTGACCGCGTGTTCGTCTAAACCTTCAGCACCCACATATGTTGATATTACGCTAGACCCCGTTCAATCGGCACAAAACTATCTAATGCAAGCCGACAGTGCACAAGGATCGATTCAAAACGATTGGTTGATCATGGCATTAAAAGCCGCAATCGAAGCTGGTGATACCGATTTAGCTGAGCGACTGTCGAAGCGTATCGTTAAACTTCCATTAAGCGCACTACAACAATCAGAATGGCAACTTTCTCGCGCAAGGCTTTTAAACTCAAAAGGTGAATACCAGCAAGCTCTGAATCAGTTGAACTTTCAGTCTCAATGGTCTTTACCTGATCAACAATGGGTTGAGTACTTTCAGTTAAGATCTGAGCTTTACACAAACCAACAGCGGTATTTTGAAGCCAGCAAAGAACTCGTTCACCTCACTAAGTATCAAAATAACGCAGGAAAAGAACAAACGGCTGCGACTATTTGGGGTAATCTTGAACAATATGACGCCAACCAGGTAACCACGCTTAGCGCATCAGCCGACGAAGCAATAATTGATGGTTGGTTACAGATCAGCGTCTATATGAAAACCCTGTCATCCGATATTCCAATGCTACAAAACACACTGACGAACTGGTTTTCCGAAAACCCGGAACACCCAATTAACGTCTATACCCCGCAATCAGTTCAAGATATTTTGAACCTAGAGATAACAAAGCCTACAAATACCGCCATTCTGTTGCCACTTTCAGGAAAATTCGCTAAACAGGCAAAACTCATTCGTGACGGTTTTATCATGGCGATGATGAACGATGAAGAGCGTGAACAAGACGCAACATTGACCATTGTCGATACAAATAAGACTGAAAAAGAAGAGCTAGAAACAATTCTAGTCGAGAAAAACATCGATTTCATTGTAGGACCGTTGACCAAAGCGAACGTGGAACAACTTGAAGAGATACAAGATAACTTTAGCTATCATATCCCTACTTTGGCACTCAATATTCCAGAGCAACTTGAGGTGGGTACCGGCACATGCTATCTCGCGTTATCTCCGGAACAAGAAGTCGCACAAGCCGCTCAGTACTTACATCAACAAGGTTATGAATACCCACTCGTTTTGGCTCCTCAAGGCAGACTTGGAGAACGCGTAAGCGAAGCATTCTCAGAAGAATGGTCGACCCTCAGCGATAACAAAGTGTCTGTCAGTTTGTTCGGCGATAAGCGTCAATTGCAACGCAACATCAATTCAGTATTCGGATTGCAGCAGAGCCAACAGCACATCACTCAAATGGAAGCTCTAGTGAACATTCCACTCGAGAGTCAGCCACGCAGTCGTCGTGACATTGATGCGGTTTATATTGTTGCAAATGGCTCAGAGCTTACATTAATCAAACCGTTTATCGAAGTGGCTATCAACCCAGATACTAAACCGCCTCAGCTATATTCGAATTCACGAAGCAACAGTGGCAGCAAACAATATGAAGACCTTACGGGTATCACCTTCAGTGACATTCCTCTATTGCTCCAAAACGAAAGCCCACTTCAAGCTCAAATGAACGCGCTATGGCCACGAGATTCAAATTCAGAGCGTCGACTTCAAGCATTAGGTATTGATGCCTACCATATGATGGATCAACTCCCTCAAATGAAGATCGTTCCTGAGCATAGCTACCAAGGACAGACCGGACTGCTTCGTATTGATGAAAACTGTATCGTGCAGCGCGAAATCAGCTGGGCGAAATATGGGGCTCTTTAGTAAAAGAGATAAAGGCCAACATTACGAAACCGTAGCCAAAGATCATCTGGTAGGTTGCGGTCTGACTGTAATTGAGAGAAACTTCACAGCAAGGTGCGGAGAGATAGACCTCATAATGAAAGAGGGTAACACTCTTGTCTTTATTGAAGTTCGTTATCGTGAAAGCACCCACTATGGGCACGCAGCCGAGACTATCTCTGCAAGTAAAGTGACCAAACTATTAAAAACGGCAAACTACTGGCTGTGTAAAAAAGGCCTTTCAGTTGAGCAAACAGACCTGCGATTTGACGTTATCGCTATTCATCAGAAAGGACGTCAAATCGAATGGATAAAAAACGCAATTACTCAAGGATAATCAATGCTCGATAGCATTAAAGACAGTTTTACGGAAAGTATTCAGATTCAAATTGCGGCTGCGGAGGCACTACCCGACTCCATCACTCATGCAGCTCAAGCAATGGTGACCAGTCTACTCAATGGCAACAAAATTCTTTGTTGTGGCAATGGTGGATCCTCATCAAATGCGCAACAGTTTGTTTCGTGCCTGTTAAACCGTTTTGAAACTGAACGTCCTAGCTTACCCGCAATGGCACTCACCGCTGATAACACAACATTAACGGCAGTTGCGAACGACTACCATTATCAAGAGATATTCTCTAAGCAAGTACGTGCATTTGGTCAGGCGGGCGATATTCTATTGGCTATATCAACGAGTGGTAACAGCAAGAATATAATAAAGGCAATGGAAGCAGCAGTAACCCGAGATATGACGATCATTGCTTTTACAGGTAAAGACGGTGGCGAAATGGCGGGCCTGCTTGGTGAGCATGATGTGGAGATACGAATACCATCACATAGAACGCCACGTATTCATGAAGTCCACATGGTAACACTGCACTGCCTATGCGATCTTATCGATCAAGTCCTGTTTCCTGCACACGAAGAGTAATGATGAAAATACTACACGTTTTAGTCTTAATTTTTTCAGTCGCGATCCTTTCTGGGTGTGCAGGGCTTTCTAGTCCGGGCACGACAGAAACTTCGGCTATATCAGACACACGCAGTGCCAAAGATAAGTGGAATGACAGTAATATTGAATTCGAAATCGCCGGACTTGGAAATAAAACACCATTTCGAGGACAAGTAAGGATTACCGCAAGCTCATACGATGGTACCGTTGTCTTGATTGGCCAATCTAAAACACAACACGAATTAGATGCCTTTATCCTGCAAGCGCAGAAGATAAAGGGAGTCGATAAAATCCACAACCAAGTTCGAATTAAAGATCCATTGTCAGTGGCGGCAGTGAGCAACGATAGTTGGATCACCACAAAGGTTAAATCAGCACTACTTACTGAATCGCAGCTCAGTGGGGTTTCTATTAAGGTAATAACTGAGGATAAAGAAGTTTTCTTACTTGGTTATGTCTCTCAGAATCACGCAGAAATCGCAACGGAAGTGGCTCGTAACGTATCTGGTGTAAAACAGGTTATCCGCGCTTTCCAATACGGTGATTAAGTAAACCGAAAAAGGTAGGGCGAAAAAGACAAACACCGCATAACAAAAAAGCAGCTATTCGCTGCTTTTTTTATTTTACTACCCGTAAACTCGGGCGACCTTTCGGTTTAGGTGGCTCTTCAGTGAAAGAGTCACCTTCAACTGATTCAGTGTTTTTATCACCTTCCGATACTGAAGATAGACTGCTAACCGGCTCGGCTTCCTCTAGTTCACCAATTTCTGGCTCAGAATCAAGGTAAGCTTCTTCTGGGTCAAACATGGTTCCAGCACCGTTCTCTCTCGCATAGATAGCTTGAACAGCATAGAGCGGAGCGATAACTGAATGAGGTCGACCACTAAAGCGAGCACTGAAAGTAACCGCTTCATTGCCTAGCTCTAAGTTCCCCACCGCTCGAGGTGCAATATTCAAGATAATCTGACCATCTTGAATAAACTCTTGGGGAACCCGGACACCCGACATCGTCGCATCAACGACTAAATGAGGTGTTAAATCGTTATCCACCAGCCACTCATAAAAAGCTCTAAGCATATATGGGCGGCGAGGTGTCATATTATCAATTTCCATTGTAACTAACGGCTCAATCGCATCTCGCGCTCAGCTTCAGTCAATGAAGCTAAGAATGAATCACGTTCAAATACACGACTCATGTAGATTTTCAATTCTTTCGAACCTGGGCCAATTAGGTCGATACCTAATTGAGGTAAACGCCATAATAAAGGAGCAAGGTAGCAATCAATTAAGCTAAATTCTTCGCTCATGAAGTATTCATATTCAGCAAAAATTGGCGCTAGAGTCAGTAAGTCATTGCGTAGCTTATTACGTGCATTTTCAGCTTCTTCCGCATTACCTTTCACAACTTTCTCAGCGAGTGAGTACCAGTTGCGTTCAATACGGTAGATCATTAAACGACTGTTACCACGAGCTACAGGATAAACAGGCATTAGCGGTGGGTGTGGAAAACGCTCATCGAGGTATTCCATAATGATTTTTGAGTCGTACAGTGCAAGTTCACGATCAACCAGCGTTGGTACTGATTTGTACGGGTTAAGCTCAATCAGTTCATTTGGCAAGTTTGCCTCATCAACTAATTCAACTTCAACACTTACGCCTTTCTCAGCCAGGACAATACGAACCTGATGGCTATACATATCAGATGCACTTGAAAACAGAGTCATCACAGAACGTTTATTGGCAGCTACAGCCATGGAGCCCTCCAGCATACTTACAGATACAAAAAATAATGGAGGCCTAGCCTCCATTGTACATAAAAAAAATCAGCGTGCGATTATAGCATATTTAGTGCACATCACGCCAATACTCTTTCTTAAGCAGGACGACCACAATAGTAAAGATGACTAAGAAAGCCATGACCCACCAACCTAGAGTTTGACGCTCTAGTTTTACCGGGTCTCCTGAATATTCAAGGAAGTTGACTAAGTCACGAATAGCCAGATCGTATTCTTCAGTGTTGAGTTCACCTGTGCCATCAGTTTCTATTCCAACGACAACTTGCTTTTCTTCACCATCAACGATCGTTGTTTCGTATACTGGCTTAGGAATACCTTGTAGCTCCTCTAGAACATGCGGCATACCTACACTTGGAAAGACAACGTTATTGACACCAAACGGACGGCTAGGATCTTCATAAAAAGAACGCAAGTAAGTGTATAACCAATCCGTACCACGAACTCGAGCGACAAGTGTTAGATCTGGCGGTGGTCCACCAAACCATTTTGCTGCTGAGTCTTGCGGGATGGCACTCACCATCAGATCACCAATCTTTGCTTCAGGGTCAAAGATCAGATTCTCTTTCATCAAATCTAATGGTATACCGATATCTTTCGCTACACGCTCATAGCGCTGATATTGTGTTGCGTGACAAGCAAAACAGTAATTCATGAAAAGCTTAGCGCCATTCTGAAGAGATGCCTGATCTGACATATCGTTGTTTGCTTTGTCTAAAGGAACGTTTGCACCCGCTGCCATTGCTAGGCTAGGTAACATCGCAAATAAAATTACAATCCACTTCTTCATTTGAATTTCACCCTAGTTGGTAACGGTTTCGTCGCCTCATTCTTACTGTAGAAATACAGTAAAACAAAGAACATGAAATAACCTAAGCTAAAGATTTGTGCCATTAGCGTATAAGTTGGCGTCGCTGGAAGCGCACCTAATATACCTAGTGCAATGAAGCTGATCGTGAACTGAATAATATTAATCAGGTGTAGCTTACTACGGTAGCGGTATGAACGAACTTTACAGCGATCAAACCAAGGAAGTAGGAATAACACAACAATAGACGCGCCCATTGCCACAACCCCTAATAACTTATCTGGAACCGCACGAAGAATCGCGTAAAACGGAGTGAAGTACCAAACAGGAGCAATATGCTCAGGTGTTTTCAATGGGTTAGCGGCTTCAAAGTTAGGCGGCTCAAGGAAGTACCCACCCATCTCAGGGTTAAAGAACAACACATAACAGAAAAGGAATAAGAAACCAGCAACACCAACTAAGTCTTTCACTGTTCCATAAGGGTGGAATGGAATAGAGTCGATAATATCGTACTTTTTCGAGTAGTTATCGTGGAATTTAAACTGAGTCTTATAGTCATCACCCATAGAACCTTTAGGCAACTTAGTTTCAATACCGTCAGGGTTGTTTGAGCCAACCTCATGCAATGCTAGGACGTGCAACACAATCAGAAGAAGCAGAACAATTGGCAGTGCAATAACATGAAGCGCAAAGAAACGGTTCAGAGTTGCACCTGAGATGACATAGTCACCACGGATCCAGAGAGTCAGGTCATCGCCAATCACTGGAATCGCACCAAATAGCGAAATAATTACCTGTGCACCCCAGTAAGACATTTGTCCCCAAGGAAGCAAGTAACCCATAAACGCTTCAGCCATAAGTACTAAGAAGATCAGCATACCAAATAGCCAAAGTAGCTCACGAGGCTTTTGGTAAGAGCCGTAGATAAGGCCACGGAACATGTGCAGATAGATAACAACAAAAAACGCAGATGCGCCTGTTGAGTGCATATAGCGTAGTAACCATCCATATTCGACATCACGCATGATGTATTCAACAGAAGCAAACGCACCTTCACCTGAAGGAACATAGTTCATTGTTAACCAGATACCAGTCAGGATTTGGTTAACCAGCACTAGCATTGCTAACGAACCAAATAGGTACCAAAAGTTGAATGATTTCGGCATTGGATATTCTGATAGATGCTTTTTGTAAGAATCCATCACTGGTAGACGTTTTTCTACCCAATCAAGTAGTGCTTGCATTATGCCTCCCCTCCGTCGTCAACACCGATGAGCACTCTGGTGTCACTTAAATAAGTATGTGGTGGGACAACTAGATTTAAAGGAGCTGGAACACCTTGGAATACTCGTCCCGCCATATCAAACTTAGAGCCGTGGCATGGACAGAAGAAGCCAGATTGAACCCCTTTCACCTGTTCACCAAAAGTATTAGGTAAGTGAGTTGGAGAGCAACCTAAGTGAGTACAAATACCAACAGCAATAAAATACTCTTCCTTGATAGAACGGAACTCATTTTGAGCATACTCTGGTTGTTGCTCTTCTTGAGAGTTTGGATCTCGGAGCTGATCTTCAACTTTTTTTAGTTCTTCGAGCGATTTTTTACCGCGACGTACAATCCAAACAGGCTTGCCACGCCACTCAACACGAAGCAATCCTCCCTCTTCAACTTTTCCGATATCGACTTCTACTGGAGCACCAGCAGCTTTCGCTTTTTCACTTGGGTTCCAAGATTTAATAAAAGGAACGGCGACAGCAGCTGCTCCTAAACCACCAACAACCGCAGTTGTGGCAGTCAAGAATCTTCTACGACCGTTATTTAAAGGCGCGTTGCTCATCCAAACATTCTCCCATTTGCTCCCTTTGGATAGTAGTTATTCCGCTTACAGAGCATGGCTAACAAATTAAAGTTTTATTTATATTTATTTGATTGCAAATGATAAATAAAACCCTACTTTTTGACAAGATAAAGCTACCTTTTTGTAACAATCAAAGGGTAAAGCCTATGCTAGGTCACAAAAGAGCTGAAATAAGAACAATGAGGTTGAGAGGCACGAGAAAAGAAAGGATTTTTGAAGCTTTTAAAATACAAAAAGCCCAGCGATATGCTGGGCTTTGAACCACAATTCCAGTATTGAAACTGGAGCGTGAACTTTTCTGTAAAAGAAAAATTAACGCTTAGAGAATTGAGGTTTACGACGTGCTTTACGTAGACCAACTTTCTTACGTTCAACGCAACGAGCGTCACGAGTAACGTAACCAGCTGCACGTAGCGCAGGACGTAGAGACTCATCGTATTCCATTAGCGCGCGAGTGATACCGTGACGGATAGCACCTGCTTGACCAGAAATACCACCACCTTTAACAGTGATGTATAGGTCTAATTTCTCAGTAAGTTCAACTAGCTCAAGTGGTTGACGAACAACCATACGAGAAGTTTCACGACCGAAGTAAACATCAAGGCTGCGCTTGTTGATTACGATCTCACCAGAGCCTGGTTTGATGAAAACACGAGCTGCTGAGCTTTTGCGACGACCAGTGCCGTAGTATTGATTCTCTGCCATTTTCAAAATCCCCGATTAGATGTCTAGTACTGTTGGTTGTTGAGCAACATGGTTGTGCTCAGCACCAGCGTAAACTTTTAGCTTACGGTACATAGCACGGCCTAAAGGACCACGTGGCAACATACCTTTAACAGCAAGTTCAAGTGCCATCTCAGGCTTACGATCGATCAGCTTTTCAAAAGTGATTGATTTTAGGCCGCCTGGGAACTCAGAGTGACGGTAGTAAACCTTACCCTTAGCTTTGTTACCAGTTACAGTAACTTTCTCAGCGTTAACAACGATGATGTAATCACCCGTGTCTACGTGAGGAGTATATTCTGCTTTGTGCTTGCCGCGTAGGCGAGAAGCGATTTCACTTGCTAGACGACCAAGAGTTTTACCTTCAGCGTCTACAACATACCAGTCGCGTTTTACTGTTTCTGGTTTAGCAACGAAAGTTTTCATGCTAATAATTACCTATTTAAAAAATTTACACTTAAGGAATACTTACGTATTCCCACTGTCTAAGAGTTACCATTCATCACCCCTTCGAGTGTTGGAAAACTCTTGGCGTAACGTGATTTTACTCAACGCTAGAGGCCCGCAGTAACGGTAGGTCGCAGGATTATAGAGAAGAGCGAAGAAAAAATCACCTCTTTTTGAACAAAATCACGATTTTTTTTAGGCGACTGCCACTGTTCAAATTTCACCCTAACCCAAATGCTCTTTTGCCAAATAATCATGGCTTTGCATTTCGATTAACCTTGACTGGCAACGCTTAAACTCAAATTCAAGAATCCCGCCTTTATATAGGTTCTCTAATTTAACTTCCGCAGAAATAATTAATTTCACATTCCGTTCATAGAACTCATCAACTAGCGCAATAAACCGTCGAGCGGCATCATCAAGGGTCTCTCCCATCATACGAACATCAGCCAGCAATACCGTATGATAGATTTTAGAGATCTCAATATAATCATTTTGACTTCTAGCGCTTTGGCACAGCTGTTCAAACGTCGCATGTAAAACACCATCATTGGCCTCAATGACATCAATTTCGCGATGATTGATCTCTATATGAGTTTGAATTTGCTTTTCTTCCCCGACGAGTTGCCCGTAGTAACGATACAAATTTTCACTCGCAACCTCATCAAGTGGGTAATGGTAAATCTCTGCTTGCTCTAGCGTCCTTAACCGGTAATCGACACCGCTATCAACATTCATTATCTTGCAATGCTTTTCTATTAACTGAATGGCAGGTAAAAACCTTGCTCGCTGCAGTCCATTTCGATAAAGATCATGAGGGGGGATATTAGAGGTCGCAACGAGAATGACGCCTCGAGCAAACAGCGCTTGGAACAAAGTGCCCAAAATCATGGCATCAGTAATGTCTGACACAAAAAATTCATCAAAACAAATGATGTCCGTTTCTAACTTAAACGTGTCAGCCACAACCTCGAGAGGATCACTCACTTCTCCAAGGGCTTTCAGCTCATCATGCACTCGATACATAAAGCGATGAAAATGCACTCGCATCTTTTTGTCACTTGGCAAAGAATCAAAGAAAGAGTCCATTAGATAGGTTTTCCCTCTTCCTACTCCACCCCAAAAGTACAGACCATTAGGGACCTCGGGAACATTTTCCTTCTTCCCTAATAGCTTTTGCCAACGAGTGAGTGACGGCTTAGGAGTATTAAGGTACTCAATAATTTGGTGATGAAGTTGGTCTAGTGCTTCAACAGCTTGATATTGAGCCTCATCCTTTTGAAAGCCATGCACTTTTATGTCATTTTCATACTTTTCTTTTGGTGTCATATAGAATTCGCTTACCGCCAAGTTACTCTGCAAAATAATCGCATAGCTCTTTATCGAGCCTTCCGGCCATAGTAACATGCGTCATATACATGTGTAAGCAAGTGGTAATCAGCTTGTTAAATTCCCCTTATTAAGGAGCAATATATGCCTTGGATTTACGCCGTTGTTGGTTTATTAATTGGTGCCGTATTAGGAGTTCTTTTCGGTCGCTTCACTACTCCTGAATATAAAAAACAAAAATCCGTTCAAAAAGATCTAGAGACCGCAAAGTTTGCATTGGAGCAACAAAAGCAAGAACTCACTGACTACTTCGCACAAAGTGCCGAAATGCTCGACACGTTAGGCAAGGATTACACAAAGCTTTATCAGCATATGGCGAAAACGTCATCTGAGCTTCTGCCTAACCAACCAGAACAAGACAACCCTTTCACTAAGAAAATCACTCTACAAAACGAAGAAAGTGAAGTTATCGAGGCTTCAGATCAACCAAATCAAGCACCTAAAGACTACGCAAAAGGATCGACAGGACTTTTTACCGATAAAGAAAAAGAAATTATTCGTTCGGAAGAAGTCGTCACCGCGAAAGCATCTTGATTTTGCAAATTCAACCTTGATTGGAACTAAGTGAAGGTTTTTGAGTCATAACTCAGACTAGCGTCGACTTTAGTGAGCACTTTCAAAGTGTTGCTATATTGACCTTTATCTATATGGAGTTATCAGATGAAAAAACCTTTGCTTTTATTAACCTCCCTTACTCTCAGCTTAAGTTCAATCATCACCCCTTTATCAGTAAGCGCGGCTTTACCCGTTTCTGTCGATGGTGAATCCATTCCTAGCTTAGCTCCCATGTTAGAAACAGTCACACCTGCTGTTGTGAGTATTGCAGTGGAAGGCACTCAAGTATCTAGACAACAACTTCCAGAACAGTTTCGTTTTTTCTTTGGACCAGACTTCCCAACCGACCAAGTACAGGAAAGACCATTTAGAGGGCTTGGGTCTGGCGTCATCATTGACGCGGAACAAGGTCATATTGTGACTAACTATCACGTCATAAATGGCGCAGAGAAAATACGAGTGAAACTCAAGGATGGTCGAGAATACGACGCCGAACTTGTCGGTGGCGACCAAATGTCTGATATTGCCTTACTAAAACTAGAAAAAGCGAAGAATCTGACTCAAATTGATTTGGCTGATTCTGATAAATTGCGCGTTGGTGACTTTGCAGTCGCAATCGGTAATCCATTTGGTTTAGGACAAACGGTGACGTCAGGAATCGTTTCTGCCCTTGGAAGAAGCGGTCTTAATCTAGAAAACTTTGAGAATTTCATTCAAACCGATGCTGCGATTAATAGTGGTAATTCAGGTGGTGCTCTCGTTAACTTAAACGGAGAGCTAATCGGTATCAACACCGCTATTTTGGGCCCGAACGGCGGTAATGTAGGTATCGGCTTTGCTATTCCAGCCAATATGATGAGAAACCTCACCGAGCAAATCATCAATTTTGGTGAAGTGAAGCGTGGCATGTTGGGCGTTCAAGGAGGGGAAATTACCTCTGAACTTGCCGAAGCTCTGGGTTATGAATCCAGTAAAGGCGCATTCGTGAGCCAAGTTGTACCAGACAGTGCCGCTGACACTGCCGGTCTTTTAGCTGGAGATATAATTACCACAGTAAATGGTAAAAAGATTAATACCTTTAGCGAACTTAGGGCAAAGGTTGCCACTCTTGGAGCGGGTAAAGAACTGACTATCGGTGTTATTCGTGACGGGGATAAACTGAATTTTGACGTCACGCTGGGCGAACAAGCCACCAGTAAGACAGCAGCAGATAAGTTACACCCAGGACTTTCAGGTGCCGAATTAACCAACACGACAGACAGTGATGCCATCGAAGGGGTGAAGGTATCCAGTGTCGAAGAAGGCTCTTCGGCGGAGGCTTACCAACTTCTAGCCAACGATGTGATCATCGGTGTTAACCGTAAACGCGTGAAGAACATTGCTGACTTTAGAGCAATTATAGAGCAGCAACCCGGCGTTCTGGCACTCAATATCCAACGTGGTGATCGTACTATTTACCTAGTGATTCGATAGTGACCTTAGAATTTCAGTAATAGAATTTCAGTAATAGAATTTCAGTAATAGAATTAATCACGTATAAGCCCCAAAGGCGTCCCCTACTCGGTGACGCCTTTTTGTTATTTATCAATCTAATGCTATGCTTCGACAGCAGCAATTGTAAAAACACGTTTAATCACAAAAGTTTTAATCCATCCGCAGAGGAAAGTATGCTGGGTTTTATGTTACGTTCAGTTGTATTGGGGCTAGCTACCGCACTTATTTTGTTACTTGCAGTGCCATCATTGCGACCTAACCTTTTGCCACAGGTTATAACGACGACGCCAAGCGATATCTCTTCGATTCAACTTTCCTTCAATCAAGCCGTTCGAAAAGCAGCCCCTGCTGTCGTTAACATCTATAGCAGAAAATACACTGAAGACAATCGCTCAAAACTGTCTACGCAAGGCTTAGGGTCTGGAGTCATCATTAGTGAAAAGGGTTACATCATTACCAACTACCATGTTGTTGCCCTGGCCGATCAGATCATTGTAGCTCTGCAAGATGGTCGCGTTGCCGCAGCGCAATTAGTCGGTAAAGACCGTCGTACTGATATTGCCATTTTGCAGATTGAGGGAGAAAACCTCCCAATTATTCCTCAAAATTCAGAATTCAGCGCGAAAGTTGGCGATGTCGTACTGGCCATTGGTAACCCTTACAATCTAGGGCAAACAACCACATTTGGTATTATTTCCGCTACGGGGCGTTCTTCCATCAGTGCTGATGGGCGGCAAGCTTTCATTCAAACAGATGCTGCTATTAACCAAGGTAACTCGGGGGGGGCTCTCGTCAACACTAAAGGCGAGCTCGTTGGCATCAATACCGCCTCTTTTCAACAAGCCACTGATACAGAAACCTACGGTATTTCATTCGCTATTCCCTATAAGCTTGCTTACAAGATCATGAATAAAATCATCGCTGATGGAAGGGTGATTAGAGGCTACATCGGAATCGACGGTCAAGATATTAACTCGGTCACCTCTCGGTTACTGGGCAATGAGCACTTAGGTGGCATCGTTGTATTGGGTGTAGACCCAAATGGGCCAGGCGCAGCCGCTGGCTTTGAAGCTCAAGATATTATTCTGAGAATAGATGGCAATAAGATCAATGGACGACAAAGCGTGATGGATATCGTTACCGACCTACGACCGGGTACTGAAGTTGATGTTCTGGTTTTAAGAAAAGGAGAAGAGCTTACTCTTCCTGTTATTATTGCCGAAGATACGCGCGAATAATTGACCTTTCATTTATATCTAAAAAGCCCCTAATTAAAGGGGCTTTTTCATACTATCCAAACTTAACCTAACTCTCTTGAGCCGTTTCTTCATCAAGCTCGATTCGAGTGACTCTTTGCAAGCCTCTAGGTAGTAGACTTCCTCGACGACCACGTTCACCACGGAAGTTATCTAAGTCAGCCGGTTTTAAACCAAGCTTACGCTTTCCTGCATAAAGGGTTAACGATGCACCTTGCGGTAACGCAATTAAGTGTGAAACGAATTCCTCACGCTCTTTCGCTTTCGCCGCTGGAATGTTGATGATCTTATTGCCCTTACCTTTTCCAAGCTGTGGCAGATCCTTAATTGGAAACAGCAGCATGCGGCCTAGATTCGTGATCGCAAGGATTTCATCTGAGTCCAAACTATTCACCGTGTACGGAGGCATCACTTCAGAGTTTTGTGGCAGATTAACGAGTGCTTTACCGCTCTTGTTCTTAGACAATAAATCACTGCCTTTACACACAAAACCGTAACCCGCATCTGAGCCAACAAGCCATAACTGTTCATCTTCACCCATGATCACTTGGCGCATAGAACTTCCCACACTGATGTTGAGTCGACCCGTTATCGGTTCCCCTTGGCTTCTTGCTGATGGTAAAGAATGAGATTCAAGTGAATAGCTTCGACCATCACTACCAAAGAACACGGCTTGCTGATTACTCTTGCCACGTGCGTGAGCTAAGTATTGATCACCCGACTTATAATTGAGTGTTTCAGCGTCAACTTCATGCCCTTTAGCGTGGCGAATCCAGCCTTTTTCAGAAAGAACAACCGTAATCGGTTCGCTAGGAACAAGATCACGCTCAGTGAGCGCTTTTGCTTCAGCACGTTCCACTAAAGGAGAGCGACGATCATCGCCATACTTCTCGGCGTCAGCCTGGATCTCTTTCTTAATTAATGTGCTAAGTCGACGTTCAGAACCCAGCAGTTTTTCAAGCTTATCACGCTCTTTTGCGAGTTCATCTTGCTCTCCACGAATCTTAAACTCTTCTAACTTAGCTAAGTTTCGTAATTTGATGTCTAAGATCGCATCCGCTTGCGTTTCTGTAATATTGAAGCGACTCATTAATACTGGACGAGGCTCGTCTTCAGTACGAATGATCTCAATGACTTCATCAATATTAAGGTACGCAACTAACAAGCCTTCCAAGATATGTAGGCGAGCGAGAACTTTATCTAAGCGGTGCTGCAAGCGACGACGCACCGTGGCGCGACGATACTCAATCCACTCAGAAAGTATTTGAACTAACCCTTTCACTTGTGGCTTATCATCTAAGCCAATCATATTGAGGTTAACTCGGAAGTTTTTCTCAAGATCGGTGGATGCAAACAGGTGGTTCATCAGTTGGTCACAATCGATGCGATTCGAACGAGGTACAATTACGATACGAGTTGGATTTTCATGATCCGACTCATCACGCAAGTCATCCACCATAGGCAGCTTTTTCGCACGCATTTGAGCGGCTATCTGCTCTAACAGTTTCGCACCTGAGACTTGATGTGGCAGAGCAGTGATAACAATGTCATTGCCCTCTTTATGCCAAACCGCGCGCATTTTAATGCTGCCACGACCAGTGCGGTAGATTTTTTCAATATCACCTTTAGGCGAAATAATTTCTGCTTCTGTCGGATAGTCAGGGCCTTGAACAAAGCTCATCACATCGCTCAGTTCTGCTTTCGGATTATCCAATAGATGAATCGTAGCATCGGCCACTTCACGTACGTTATGCGGCGGAATGTCCGTCGCCATACCAACAGCAATACCCGTAATGCCATTAAGCAGAATATGAGGTAGGCGTGCTGGCAACATTTGTGGCTCTTTCATTGTGCCATCAAAGTTTGGCTGCCACTCAACCGTACCCTGACCTAATTCACCAAGAAGAACTTCAGCAAATTTAGAGAGTTTCGCTTCGGTATAACGCATTGCAGCAAAAGATTTAGGATCATCAGGTGCACCCCAGTTCCCTTGCCCATCGACAAGCGGGTAACGATATGAAAATGGCTGGGCCATCAATACCATCGCTTCGTAACACGCTGAATCACCGTGTGGGTGATACTTACCAAGTACATCACCAACAGTACGTGCTGATTTCTTATACTTTGATGCCGCAGACAGACCAAGCTCTGACATTGCGTAAATAATACGTCGCTGAACCGGTTTTAAACCATCACCAATGTAAGGCAATGCACGGTCCATAATGACGTACATTGAGTAATTTAGATAAGCGTCTTCGGTGAACTTGCGCATCGGCAGTTGTTCAACGCCATCATAAGTAATTTCAGTGGACATTATAAATTAAACCTCTGCCATATCGCCGTTAGATTGGAGCCATGAGCGGCGATCGTCAGCACGCTTCTTACCTAGCAACATATCCATCATTTCCATTGTCGCTTCGCTATCATCGATAGTCAGCTGAACCAAGCGGCGAGTGTTTGGATCCATTGTAGTTTCACGCAATTGAAGTGGGTTCATCTCACCCAGACCTTTGAATCGCTGTACGTTAATTTTGGCCTTTTTCTTACTTAACCGCTCTAGTACGCCTTCTTTTTCATCTTCATCAAGGGCGTAAAAAACCTCTTTGCCGCAATCGATACGGAAAAGTGGCGGCATGGCTACGTAGATATGTCCCGCTTCGACTAAAGCTCGGAAGTGACGGGTAAATAACGCACATAGGAGTGTCGCGATATGCAGACCATCCGAGTCCGCATCGGCAAGGATACAAATTTTCCCGTAACGTAAGCTCTCTAAATTATCGCTATCAGGATCAATACCCAAAGCAACAGAGATGTCATGGACTTCTTGTGAGGCTAATACCTGATCAGCAGAGACTTCCCACGTATTGAGGATTTTACCGCGAAGTGGCATGACGGCCTGGAATTCACGATCACGTGCTTGTTTAGCTGAACCGCCCGCAGAATCCCCCTCGACAAAGAAGATTTCAGTGCGGCTTAAGTCTTGTGCGGAACAATCGGTGAGTTTCCCCGGTAGAGCCGGACCCGAAGCCACCTTCTTACGCACGACTTTTTTACTTGCACGCATACGGCGATGGGCATTAGCGATACAAACTTCAGCAAGCTGCTCTGCAAGTTGCGGCTTTTCATTGAGCCACAGACTAAAGGAGTCTTTTACAACACCAGAGACAAACGCCGCGGTTTGACGAGAAGACAGACGCTCTTTGGTTTGGCCTGCAAACTGAGGATCTTGAATTTTAACCGACAATACGTATGAACAACGTTCAAACACATCATCGCCCGTTAGCTTGACGCCACGTGGTAACAGGTTTCGGAATTCACAAAACTCTCGCATCGCGTCCAACAAGCCTTGACGCAAGCCATTAACATGCGTGCCTCCTTGAGCCGTTGGAATCAGGTTTACATAGCTTTCGGTGATCATATCACCGCCTTCTGGCTGCCAAATAATGGCCCAATTAGCCGCTTCCGTTTCTGCTGAAAACTCCCCAGTAAACGGTACTTCAGGAATAACCGTGTAACCCTTGACGCCTTCTGCTAGATAATCTTTTAGGCCATCTTCGTAGAACCACTTGTGCTCGTTACCGTTAACTTTATCGCTAAAAGTAATCTCAAGCCCTGGGCATAAAACAGCTTTTGCTCGTAAGTTATTAATCAGACGTGTAACCGAGAAATTCCCTGAATCGAAATAGCTCGTGTCAGGCCAGAAATGAACGCTGGTTCCTTTATTACGACGACCGCAAGTGCCTGTTACCGTGAGTTCTTCGGCTTTATTACCATTCTCAAAGGCCATCTCATAGACTTGCCCCTCGCGACGAACAGTCACTTCAACACGTTTCGAAAGCGCGTTGACCACAGAAATACCGACACCATGTAAACCACCAGAAAATTGATAGTTCTTGTTCGAGAACTTACCACCGGCGTGAAGCTTACAGAAAATGAGCTCGACACCCGAGATCCCTTCTTCAGGGTGAATATCGACAGGCATACCACGGCCATCATCAATCACTTCTAGCGATTGATCGGCATGAAGAATTACTTGCACCTTTGAGGCATGTCCGGCTAGCGCTTCATCGACACTGTTATCGATGACTTCCTGACCCAAATGGTTAGGTCTCGCTGTATCCGTATACATCCCTGGTCGGCGACGTACTGGTTCTAAGCCATTAAGAACCTCAATGGCTCCAGCATTATATTGTTCAGTCATAATACGGAATTTACTTATTAGAAAATTAAGTGGTTACTTTTTGTTGTTGGCATAGAGATACGTATTTTCAACGTCAATAGAAAAACCCAAGTGACGATAACGCATTAAAAGTGACAGAATTGCCGAAACAATCAGCATTCACAACAACAAAAGTATAGGTAGAACATAGTCTGGAAGTGGCTCTCTTATGTCAAGAGAGATAGATAAGTAACGAGTAAAATTATGACTCCTCCCTCAGTGATCACGCGAAAATGATTTCCCCGCCTTTAATAAAACATGGAGAGTGCGGATATCGAATAAACGTGACAAGGTGGATTTACATTAGACATTACAATGCAAGAAATTTGATAATCTCTTCTGGGTATCGTTCGAAATCAACAAAACTATGATCGCCACCAACTTCAACGGTTTGTTTAGATAATCGGAACCGCTCGACCGCTTGACGATAGTCGAGTACCTCATCTTCAGTTTGCTGCAATAACCAGAAATCAGCGGGATGAGTAATAGAACCAACATCTAATGCTTTAAGTTGTTCTATATGTTTATATTCCAGTACATACGACAGCCCTGTGTAAGGGTTTACTTGCTCACCTAGATAGTCGACCAATAATTCATATGGCTTAACTGCAGGATTAACCAAAACAGCTTTATAGCCAAATTGAGCATTGAGCCAAGTCGACAAATATCCCCCAAGAGAACTACCGACTAGAGCAATATGATGTTCATCTTTATATTGGTTCACCAATTCTAACAAATGCTGGGCGGCGTCATCTGGGTAGCAGGGTAACTGTGGAATGAGAAGCGTAATATCAGGTCGCTGTTTTACACAATATTCCTTCATTACATTTGCTTTGTGCGATAAAGGTGAGCTGTTAAAACCATGAATGTAGAGCAGCAATGGTTTCTTAGTCTGCGCCACGTTTAATATCCACCCGCAGTAAAGTCAGGCAAAAAGCTATCATTAGGTAAGCGCTGTACTTTTGTCACTAGCTGACCATCAGGATGAAGGTCAAGTTCACGCCACCCCGGAGAACACTTATCTAGGGCAAAATCATCTGAATTGGGCTTAAATTGGATACAGGTAGAAGGCGTTGAAATAACTCGCACACCATTCACTTCTCGATCCATATCTTGGTGCACGTGCCCACACAGAATGGCTTTTACATTGTTATGTTTATCAATGACCTGCCACAATTGTTCACTATCTTTAAGGGTGTGCTGATCAAGCCATGCGCTACCCACTAACACAGGGTGATGATGCAGTAAGACTAATGTATGGCGATTCGGGTTTTCAGCCAGTTTTCCATCCAATAAAGCAAGTTGACGATCGCTTAAACGCCCATGAGGCATACCCACGACTTGGGAGTCGAGCATAATGATCTGCCAATACTCGCCTATCAATACATGTTCAAGGTGCTCAATTTGAGCCGATGGAAAAACAGACCCCATGTTCGGTTGGTAATCATGATTACCAGGTAGCCAGTAACACGGCTTCTTGAGCGGCGCGATACCCGCAGCGAAATGTTGATATGACTCAACACTATGATCTTGCGAAATATCTCCAGTAGCCAGAATGGCTTCAAAATTCACAGCAGAGCGCTCAACCATCTCAACAACAGCCTGAAAGCTAGCCAGTGTTTGAACACTAAGCAAGCTGCCATCTTCGGGAGCAAACAAATGGGTATCTGTGATTTGTAACAGCTTGATCGCTTCGGATGCTGCTGCGCTTGACGACAATTTCAAAATCAAAACCTGAAAATTTACATTACGATTAACGAATATTAATTGGAGCTTGGCTAATACCGTGTTTGAGACAAAAGGTCAGCCAATCCCCTAAAAAACGATTTATTTGTGCTTTCTCATCTTTCTGCATCATTCTAGCATTTGGGTAGTCATAACGAGGCTTGACTCTTCCAAAGTTTTCGCTAGTAAAGACCTCTGCCACACGAGCATCGTGGTAAAGCCTGACAGACATTTTGGGCAATGGAAATATTGGAACGTCATCACTCTGACAAACATCCACTAAAGTTGTGTACTTTGTGACCTCGCACACATGCAATTGGTATGTCATGGCAGCAGCTTTATAGCAGCGAATATCCCCTACCTTAGATTGAGCAGGTAGCAAAGCGTTGAGTTTCGCATAATTTGTCTCATAGACGCGCATCAACTCTGCTAAATCAACATGATAGGGTTTATTGTCCATTAGCCTCGCCACTTAGAAGTTATCTCTTTTAAATTCAGCTCTAACCATTGTAGTGCAATTATAGAGGCGCCATTCTCCAACTGGCCCGTTTTGACCCGCTGGTAAGCTTCTTCACGTGACATCACATGAACGCGAATATCTTCACCTTCATGTTCTAGACCATGTACGCCTTGAGCTTTAGTGGCATCAACTTCCCCAACATACACATCGAGCTTTTCAGAGCATCCGCCAGAGGATGGGTAAAATGAGGTGATCTTCTCAAGCTGGTTAATTTCGATCCCCGCTTCTTCAACCATCTCTCTGCGAGCAACATCCTCAGCAGTTTCACCGGGGTCAATAATGCCAGCCACAATTTCTAGTTGCCAAGGTGATGAATCCTCTAACGCACCAACACGAATCTGTTCGATAATGACGACTTGATCGGTTACTGGGTCGTAAGGCAAAACAGCGACAGCATGGCCTCTTTCAAACATCTCGCGTTCAATCGGCTCACTCCAACCTCCATCAAACAAACGATGGCTAAACTGATATTTAATCATCTTAAAGAAACCGCTAAATAGGCTCTTCTTTGAGATAATTTTCACATCGTCTTTAGTAAAGTTGACCAACGTTTTTTTTGAGTGTTGCATCCGAGCACCTCTTACTGTGTCTTCTGTATTTTACCTAGAGTTGACCCTAAGCACCAAGGGTAGTTCTAAAATATCTGTACAATAATTACAATTATTTTTAAGTCTTAACTGATATTCACACACTTACCTGTCAACTGTATGTAAAAATATGCAAAATTTCGGGTAAATTACCATCAATTTAGGGTAAACTTCGATTTGATACCCACTTAATTTTTCGGCAGGAAAGGAATAATGAATAAACTGCTTCCCGTATTCATCAGCGTTGCTTTAGGCGGCCTGAGTACATCAGCAATTGCAGATACATTTGCTGAAATCTATAACCACGCAAAAGAGAATGATCCTCAACTTCTCAGTGCAGCAGCTCAGCGTGATGCAGCCTTCGAAGCTGTAACTTCAAGCCGCAGTAGCTTGCTTCCTCAAATCAACTTAACAGCTGGCTACAACATCAGAAGTAGTGATGAAAGTAGTCGAGAAAGCGAAGCACTTACCGCTGGTATTGGCTTCTCTCAATCGCTTTACAATCGCTCAAGTTGGGTCACTCTTGATACAGCAGAAAAAACAGCCCGTCGTGCCGATTCAGCTTACGCTGCTGAACAGCAAGGCCTTATTCTTCGTGTTGCTTCTGCCTACTTTGAGGTTTTACGTGCTCAAGATAATCTGGAGTTTGTTCGCGCAGAGAAAGCCGCGGTTGGTCGTCAACTAGAGCAAACCAAGCAACGTTTTGAAGTGGGTCTCTCGGCGATCACCGATGTGCACGATGCTCAAGCAGAATACGATGGCGTATTAGCGAATGAAGTACTCGCAGAAAACAGCCTAGTAAACAGCTACGAAAACCTTCGTGAAATCACAGGCCGTGAGCATTCCAACCTGAACGTTCTTGATACAGAGCGCTTTTCAGCGAGCAAAACAGAATCTTCTGTGAGTACGCTGGTTGAAGAAGCAGAGCAGAAGAACCTTAGCTTGCTAACCGCACGTATCTCCCAAGACGTTGCTCGTGACAATATCTCCCTAGCAAGTTCTGGTCACTTGCCTTCTATTACATTAGATGGTGGGTACAACTATGGAAATGATTCAAATTACGGTGGTACATCATCTAGCTTTACGAATAATGACTTCAACATTGGAGTGAATCTTGCGGTACCACTTTATACCGGTGGTAACGTAACCTCACAAACTAAACAAGCTGAGTTCTCATACGTTGCAGCGAGTCAAGATTTGGAAGCGACTTACCGAAGTGTTGTTAAAGATGTTCGCGCATTCAACAACAACATCACGGCATCTATTGGGGCACTCCGTGCCTATGAACAGACTGTAGTTTCAGCAAGCTCTGCATTAGAAGCAACAGAAGCGGGTTTTGATGTGGGTACACGTACAATTGTTGACGTTCTAGACTCAACTCGTCGTCTGTACGATGCAAACCGTAACCTTTCTGATGCCCGTTACAACTACATCATCAGCGTACTTCAACTGCGCCAAGCCGTCGGTACATTGAGTGAGCAAGATGTTGTGGATGTTAACGCTGGCCTTAAAGCTGCAAGTTAATATCTAACCAATTAGAAAAACAAAAACCGCTGATAATCAGCGGTTTTTTATTGTCAGTACTAAAATCGTTGCTTTAAGTTAGCAGAGTCACATCAAGGTTATTTCAAACCTTAACCTTTGCCACCTTTGATCGCATCGATAATTTCTGTTGTTGAGCAGCCATCTTCAAAGTTCAGCACTTTTACTTGGCCACCAGCATCAATGACTTCTTTTCCACCCGCAATCTCTTCCGGTTTGTAATCTCCACCTTTAACTAACAGGCTTGGCAATACTTCTGAAATTAAACGCTGCGGAGTATCTTCACTAAATGGAACCACCCAATCAACTGCGCCAAGCCCAGCCAATACCGCCATACGACGATCCGTCGGGTTGACTGGTCGTCCTGGGCCTTTTAAGCGTTTCACGGAATCATCAGTGTTGACCGCAACGATCAGTCTATCGCCTAACTGAGCGGCATGGTTAAGGTAAGAAACATGGCCTGCGTGCAAGATATCAAAGCAGCCATTGGTCATCACCACCGTTTCACCTTTTGCTCTTGCCTGCTTGACCGCTTCAATTAATGCTGGCTCTGTAATAACACCAAAATCAGTATCTTGACTACCATGAATGGCTTCCGCTAACTCAATCGTTGAAAGTGTCGACGTACCAAGTTTACCGACAACCACACCAGCGGCAGCATTGGCAAGTGCGCAAGCTTCATCTAGTGGCTTACCTGCTGCAACAGAAGCAGCAAGAACGGAAATAACCGTATCACCCGCACCGGTGACATCATAAACTTCCTGCGCTTGCGTCGGTAAGTGGAATGGTTCTTCATTTCGACGAAGTAACGTCATTCCATGCTCACTGCGTGTCACAAGCAGAGCTTCAAAGTCATATTTCTCAATCAGAGCTAAGCCTTTCTCGACTAACTCTTCATCTGATGTTACTGAGCCTACAACTTGCTCAAACTCAGACATATTTGGAGTAAGCAGTGTTGCGCCACGATAGCGTTCGAAATCCGCCCCTTTTGGGTCGATAAATACTGGAACATTCGCAGTACGCGCCTTTTGAATAAACTGTTGGACATGCTCTAACGCGCCCTTTGCATAGTCTGACAGAATAACTGAACGAGACTTAGGTAACGCTTGCTCCATTTTTGAAAGAATCAAATTGGCATCAGTATTTTCAAACTTATCTTCAAAATCAAGACGGATAAGCTGCTGGCCACGGCTTAAAACACGTAGCTTAGTAATTGTTGGGTAGTCAGGTAACGAGACAAAATCACAATTCACTTTTAATGCCGACAAAGTTTCTGTCAGTACTTTTGCAGGTTCATCATCACCCGTTAAGCCAATGATGTGTGCATGGCCACCTAAAGAGGCAATATTCATGGCCACATTCGCAGCGCCACCCGGGCGCTCTTCATTGTTTTCTACTTTCACCACAGGAACAGGCGCTTCAGGGGAAATGCGCCCAGTAGGACCATACCAATAACGATCAAGCATCACATCACCGATGATAAGAACGCCTGAATCGTTGTAATCAGGTAGGATTGGTTTCATTGTGGGTCTCCAAAATTCGTAACTGAGCCGAGTGTAGCACAAGCTTTTTTATCGCTAAACTCTCGGCTTATAATTGTTCTAATATCCATCTATTCGAGCTATTTCGTCAGTCAAACCGTTGCTTTGTTCAACCACTGACTTAATCTAACCATTGTTTCCATGCTTCAACGACCAGCTCTCGCTCATTGACAAAATTGTCTTCAGCTATATCAGCGTCTAGGTTAAGCAAGTTTCGATGATGTATTTTATCCCTCATAGCCGTGTACGCATGAATAAGACCCATGGCCTGTGATTCCTCGATAACTCCTTGTGCAATAAACGATTCAAACAATCGGATATTATCAGACCAACGCGAAAGCTTCGGCTTCTCATGGCTGAAATTCAAAACAAGGTACTGCGCCAAAAACTCAATGTCAGTAATGCCGCCAGGATCTTGTTTAAGCATAAACCGCCCTGCTTTCTTACCTCCGAGGTGATCACGCATTTTCACGCGCATGTCTGAGACCTCTTTTCTCAACGCAGCCGGATCGCGCGATAGGCACAGCACATCTTGTCGGGTTTTAGCAAAGTCTTGCTGCAATGGCGTATCACCATAGATCATTCTTGCTCGAACAAGCGCCTGATGCTCCCATGTCCAAGCATCCTTGTGTTGGTACTCATCGAACGCTTCTGTTGGGCTCACTAACAAGCCAGAAACGCCCGACGGTCTTAGACGAGTATCCACCTCATATAAAATCCCCGAAGCGGTACGAATAGAGAAGATATGAATCACACGTTGAGCCAATCGCAGGTAAAACTGTCGCCCATCGATCTCTTTTTTTCCATCGGTATACACATTCACAGGGCAGTCGTGCATGAACACAATATCCAGATCAGAGTTGTAGCCAAGCTCCCAACCGCCTACTTTTCCGTATCCGACAACAGCAAAGCCTTTACCGTCACGATCATTAACATGCGTAGGTTTACCGTATTTTTCGACCATCTGTTGCCAAGCTTGATCGATAACAGCCGAAACAATTGCTTCGGCAAGGTACGTTAAATGATCGCTCACCTTCGTCACGGGTAAAACACCAGCAATATCACCGGCTGCAATCCTCAGTATGCATATCTGCTTAAACTGGCGAAGCGCTTCAATCTGTTGCTCCATATCATCTTCTGGTATCCGAGCGAGATAGTCTCGAAGCTCTGTTTTATAGCTTTCAAGTGGGACTGGATTGTAAAGTTGCTGAGGATCAATCAGTTCATCAAGCAAAATGGGATAACGCCCTAGCTGCTCGGAAATCATCGGGCTAGCCGTACACAACCGCACCAACTGTGTCAGTGCCGCAGGGTGCTCATCCAACAGTTCTAAATAGGTGGTTCGAGTGACTATCTTGTGTAAAAGGTGCAATACACGAGAGAGGCCAAATTTTGCATCTTTATTTTTGAATAACGTAGAGAAAACCTTGGGCATAAGTCGATTCAGAACTTCTCGACCTCGTGGTCCCAATGTCTTTTTAGCCAAGTCTTTCTTGTATTGGAAAATGGTTTTTGCGAGTGATTCGGCGTCTTCTATTACCAGGTCATTCTGTAGAATATTTTCGACAACATCTTGCTCTGAGGCCATATCCCAAAGTTCATGGAAGTGCGGGGCTATCAAGTCACACTGCTCGTCTTCAACGCCAATTAAGTCATCAAAAATAGCGTGTACATTTTCCATATGGGAAAAAATGGCGCTGGTTAGCGATGGATAACTATCAAATCCAAGTGCTGTTGCCAGCTTAAGTTGCTCAATGTCAGCCTCAGGAAGTGTTTGTGTTTGCTTGTCTGACATCGCTTGCAGTAAGTTTTCAACGCGACGTAAAAACAAGTACGCCTCTGAGAGATTGTCAACTTCATGAGTATCGAGTAGCGCTAGCCCTTTTATCGCTTGAAGCGTTTCAAGTAATCCTCGACCACGCAAACTTGGCTCTCGTCCACCGCGTATTAACTGAAATACTTGAGCAATAAATTCAACCTCACGAATACCACCCGCCCCCAGCTTGATGTTATTACTGAGACCACGCCGTCTGACTTCACTGCTGATCATAGATTTCATACGACGCAGAGATTGAATCGCACTAAAGTCGATATAACGACGGAAAACGAAAGGCCGAAGCATCTTGCGCAGTTCTTGATATTCTGGGTACATTTCGCTGCCCATCACTCGGGCTTTAATCATTGCATAACGTTCCCAATCGCGTCCTTGTTCTTGGTAGTAGTCCTCTAGTGCCGCATAGCTCATCACCAACGGACCACTCTCACCGAACGGGCGCAGACGCATATCAACACGGTAACAAAAACCATCAAAAGTATGTTGATCAAGCGCTTTAATGATCCGTTGGCCTAAGCGTGTAAAGAACTGGGCATTCGCAATGCTGCGTCTTGCTCCCTGAGTTTCACCGTTCTCTGGATAAGTGAAAATCAGATCGATATCCGAAGAAAAGTTAAGCTCACCACCACCGAGTTTACCCATCCCAATAATCAGCATTGGCTGAGCAACACCTTCGCTATTGCATGGTGTTCCCCACTCTTTGCAACAAACCTGATATTGCCACTGGTACGTTTCAAAGATCATCGCTTCAGCGAGTTCGGAAAGGTGTTTTAGGCTTTCCTCTAATGACCAAGATGCGAGAAAGTCTCGCCATGCGATATAACTCATTTCTCGGTTTCTAAACTGCCTCAAGACTCGGTGCCCAGCGGCTTCATCGGCACAATCATCAAGTAAGACTTTTAGACGCGAGCGATAATCTAGCTCTCGGCTTGCACTCTCTAGCATGTCAGGAAGACCACGTATTAGCCCTTCGTCACGCTGCAATGATTCCACGATAAACTGGCTGAGCCCGGCTATCGTTTTCAGTTCATCAATCCGTGTTTTAGGCCAGGCTTCAAAAGCATCATTTGACATTAATGTTTCAAAAGCGGAATTGGCGACGGGAATGAGTTGGTCAGGCAATGGCATTGTGATTCCTTGTACTGAGCTGAGGCGTAGTCGTGAAAATGTTTCGATAATGATGACAACAGTTATATCAAACTTATGCCATAAAAAAACGCCCACTAAGCGTAGTGAGCGTTCTTGCGAGCGAATTTATCGTCAGAACGTGAGTTTAGACTTTGAAAGAGGTGATTTTCTTATCTAACTCTTCGGCATTATTTTGCATGATTTCAGAGGTTTCAAGTAACTCACCAATGACAAGAACCGAAGCTTCTACCAGTTCACGAACATTGGTTAAGTTTTGATCCATCTCTTCTGCCACACTGCTTTGCTGCCCAGCTGCGGTCGCGATTTGGAAGTTCATATCATTTATCTGAGTCACTTGATCTACGATGCCATCTAGCTCACTGCCTGCATTGGTTACGAGCTCAACCCCTTCAGCAGCCTCAACGACACTTTTCTCCATCAACTCTACTGCTGACGTCGCATTGCTTTGAAGTTGGCTGATCATCTCTTGAATCTCAACCGTCGCCTGTTGTGTGCGTTGGGCAAGGTTACGAACTTCATCGGCTACCACAGCAAATCCACGTCCTGCTTCACCGGCACGCGCAGCCTCAATGGCGGCGTTGAGTGCCAGTAAATTCGTTTGCTCGGAAATACCTTGAATAGTACCAACAACGCTACCGATGGAATCCACACTGTCTTCCACTTGGTTCACAGCCTGAGCAGAAGCGCTGATATCTTGAGAGAGCGCACTCATTTTAGTCACGCTGTCTTGCACAAAACGTTGACCCGTTTGCGCTTGACCAGAGGCATTCTCAGTTAATGATGATGCGTTCTGAGCATGATCTGCCACGGTTTGAACCGTCGAACTCATTTCGCTCATGGCGGTGGCTAGCTGGTCTATTTCGTTGAATTCTTCTTGCGTTGATTCTTTGGTTTCAGACATGCTCAATGTCATCACCTCAGTCAGCGTGGCTAGCTCTTGAGATGAATCCACCTGCATTTTGATCATCTCTTGCAATTGACGGCGCGTTGTCTCTAACTCACGAGCAACGTCACCGTATTCATCTTTACAATCCATCATGATCTCAACAGAAAGATCTTTACAGGCCATTTGCTTGATCGAATCATTCAAATACTGAGTTTGACGTAGCATCGTTCGAGCGGCTGCAAGCAGAATAACAACGAATAAGGCAATCATGATGATGGTTTGCCATACCACTTGGACGAGATAGGCTTCATAGTGTTCTTGCGCCACGGCTGCATCTTGTGTCGCTAGAAGAAGAGCGTCGTGAAATGTGCTTGCATCCCATAGCTGCTTCGTCACGATTAAGAGCGTGCTAAACACCATAAGTAGAACCATCTTTGGAACTAAACGAGTATTGGTGATCACCCGCTCCCATGGTTTAAATTCCATCCTAGCCATTGTCCATTCTCCGCAATTATTAATTATTTTGTTCATTCAAGAAGTTATCTAAACGTCTAAATACTCATGTATATTGAATGAACTATTTGAACTAGCGCCAAAGCACTAATTACCAATTTATTTCGAGCCTCGTATGAATAAAGATGATATCAAAAACGATACGAAACCAATGAGCTTATTATCCTTGATCCTGTCGTTTATGGCGCTATTTGTGATCTCTGGCTTATTGTTTATGCCTATTAGCCATGAAACTCGTCAGGTACTTATCGGCTTAGACTTTCTTATCTGTAGTATTTTCCTCCTACAACTTTCGGTTGATTTGATCCGAGCCGCAAATAAGGTGCAATACATGAAAATGCACTGGATCGACTTCCTCGCTAGTCTCCCCCTCATTGAACCTCTACGGTATGCACGAGTGTTCTCCATTCTTCGTTTTATTCTGGTTATTCGATCAGGCAGGTTCATTGTCAGCCAGTTATTTACTAATCGTAAAGAAACGACGTTAGCCTCAATACTTCTATTGCTTGTCGTGCTTCTAACCGTAGGCTCAAGCATGATGCTCTTTATAGAAGGTAGAAACCCCGCTGCCAATATACAAGATGGCGGCGACGCATTGTGGTGGGCACTGGTGACGATCTCAACGGTTGGCTATGGCGATCATTATCCCGTCACTGAGACGGGGAAATTGCTCGCGTCAGCATTGATCATTTCAGGAGTAGGGCTATTTGGTATGATTTCAGGTCTGATCACCTCAATGATCACATCGCCCACCCATCAACAAACGCTTAGACAGGAAAACAAAGAACGTCTATTAGAAGAGATCGTCTTACAACAGAAAGAGATCATTGACAGACTTGAGTCTCTAGAGAAAAAATCCTCTCAAGAATAAGTGCTTTTCATCCATACAAAAATAGAGCCATTCTAGGCTCTATTTTTGTATCAAGTCAGCACTCTAATGTTGCCAATAGGGTTCAGCTTCAATACTGATGATCCGAGTTTGTTCCATTGCATGCAAGATTGAAGTTTCTTGTCTGTCTAACCAACGTTGCAACTGATCTTTTTCATCACCTTCTAGCTTATCCACCATTTCCGCCAAAGGCTTCAGCATCAATAAATCATCAATGCCTTGCATAAGGTCAGCCCAAGGCAATCGGAAGCTATTGCGTTCATCAACATCATAAAGGCTCGCAAAACCAACGCCAGTGTAGAGATTACGCATTAAGCGATACTGTTGTTCGATGTATTCCTCACTCGTCAGTAACCGTTCCGGTGGAAACGCCTCTATTAACTCAGCCCATGTGCGATCTAACTGATTCACTGAAAATTTAGGGATCGAATGAGACATCTGCTCACGCGCTTTATCGTCTAAGAAGGGCTGCCAACCTCGAGTGAGTATCCAACGGCTAAGATCGAGTAAGATTCCCGTATATCGTGCAGACGACAAAAGCTGTATGACTTCATCTCGATTTGGGAGCGCATCCTGAACACTCTTAAGCTCAGAGACTAAATATTTGCGCGCGTCTAGCTTTCTAAGAACATGGCCTTTGTCTTCAAGAAGGTCAGCCAAGTAATCGTACTGTTTTAGCCAGTCGAGTTCTTGTTCCAACCACTTAAGTTCTTGACGAAGAATGGCGCTGGCTCTTCGAGGAACTATGCCGCCATAAATGGTCAATGTTTGACGAATGAAGCTGAGTGCATTGCGAATTTCATGCAATGCTTCAATGGATTCTCTTTCTGAGTATATCTGTTCATGGTAGAGCCAATGTGATAAGGCATGCTCAAGAGAGTGAATGAAACACGACTCAACGCTATCGCTGCGTTCGGTGTTGACCAATGATAACGGTTTAACTTCATCACCGGCATAGCCTTGTGCTAGGCGATAGCCTTTTGCTGCTTTACTTAGATTGCCCAGTCGCATGCCGCCGTATTCGCTAAATTGACGAGCCAGTGTAAACAAAGCGTCGGTTTGCCCTGATTTGAGCTCAAACTCAATCTCGCAAATGGGATCGCGTTTATCACCGGAAACCACCTCACCGAGATCAAACGCGACTTCTACTTGGCTTCCATCAGGCATGCCTATTAGCCATTGCTCACGAGTGAAGTTTGTTGCGAAGAGAGGCATGAGTTCCGATTGAAGGATGCTTATCTCTCTTTCTTGAGGCCAAATATCTTGCGGGTGCAGTGTTAAATCAGGAATGTTGCAGGTGTGTTCCGCATTGTATTCTGGTCTTTGATGCAGCCCGGCAACCACTCGACCTGCAGTTTTGACTGTCTGGATAAAGACATCATCGAAGCGTCGAATTCGCAAACCGGTATCATGTTGACGTAACCAGTTATCTGGCGTGTCAAAATATGTATTCCCAAGATCACGACAACTGTGCTGAAGGATTTTCATTTCCGAGATTTTTTCTCGTAAAATCCCTGAAAATTCAGGTGAAACAAAAAACTTCAGTTCTATTTCGGTTTCCATAACTGTACCTTTCAAAGCAGATAGCAACAGGATATGGCCAATCTTGCTACTCGGCAAGTGAGATTTATGACGTCAATCATGATCTAAAACAGTTTTAATGAGAGATTTAATGGGTTAACATGCGCGCCTTTATAGCCATCGTTCAACATTTCGCCATGAAATGGTGTATGTTCTTTTTAGGTTATATTTATTAGGTTCAATGACCATGCCAGTGAATACAATAATGGGGTTATTTGCAAAGTCCCCTATAAAGCCTTTGCAGCGCCACGTAGTGTGCGTTAATGAATGTTGCTCTCACCTAGTTAACTTTTTTGAAGTTTCTTCAAAAGGCGACTGGGAAAAAGCAGCAGAAATTCGTGCTCAGATTTCTCATTTAGAGAAAGAAGCTGATGTGCTAAAGCGCGAAATTCGCCTAAAACTTCCTCGCGGTTTGTTTATGCCTGTCGATCGTACCGACATGCTTGAGCTTTTGACTCAACAAGACAAGCTCGCCAATCTAGCCAAAGACATCTCAGGCCGTGTTTATGGTCGTCGTTTGGTTATTCCTGAAGTACTTCAAGAAAACTTCATCGTTTATGTAAAGCGATGCCTTGACGCAGCCGATCAAGCTCAGAAAGTGATTAATGAGTTTGACGAACTGCTCGAGACTGGCTTTAAAGGCCGTGAAGTGACGCTTGTTGCAGAAATGATTCATCAACTTGATTTAATTGAAGACGACACTGATGCCATTCAAATTCAGCTTCGTCAGCAATTAATGGCCGTTGAGTCCGAATATAACCCGATTGACGTTATGTTCTTATACAAAATTCTAGAGTGGGTTGGTGGCATTGCAGATCAAGCACAGCGTGTAGGCGCTCGTCTTGAAGTTATGCTTTCTCGCTCTTAAATCACAGATAATTCAATAACGAAGAGCACGATATAAACGCACAGATTAGGCGATGAGTATTTTCATCGCTGATGGGTTTGTCGCGTCT
This sequence comes from Vibrio sp. 10N.261.55.A7, assembly GCF_002877365.1. GTDB lineage: Bacteria > Pseudomonadota > Gammaproteobacteria > Enterobacterales > Vibrionaceae > Vibrio. The sequence continues at coordinate 38,585 of NZ_MCWZ01000317.1, read as the reverse complement.
AAATTTTGTTCCGATTTTTATTACACAATTAGGTATAACGATGGATATCATTGCTAACCACGGCACGCTACTGATTATTATTGCTGCCGCTTTTGGTCTTTTAATGGCTATTGGTATAGGTGCAAATGACGTTGCGAACGCAATGGGCACCTCAGTAGGTTCCAAAGCACTTACAGTAAAACAAGCGATCATCATCGCGATGATCTTTGAGTTTGCAGGGGCATACCTTGCTGGTGGTGAAGTAACGGATACGATTCGCAAAGGCGTTATCGATACTGAGCTGTTTGCCCATCAGCCCGATGTGTTAGTGTTTGGTATGCTGTCTGCGTTATTAGCGGCAGGTACTTGGCTATTGCTCGCATCTTACATGGGATGGCCGGTTTCTACGACTCACTCTATCATCGGTGCCATCATCGGTTTTGCGTGTGTCTCTGTCGGTACAGAAGCCGTAGACTGGAGTTCTGTGCAAGGTATTGTGGGTAGTTGGCTGGTTACGCCTCTTATCTCTGGCTTTTTCGCCTACATGATTTTTATCAGTGCCCAACGCCTAATTTTTGATACTGAGAACCCTCTGTTTAATGCTAAACGATTCGTTCCTGTATACATGTTCATCACAACGATGGTCATTGCACTCGTGACAATCAAAAAAGGCTTAAAGCACGTAGGCTTACACCTCAGTAATGGTGACGCTTGGATGTGGGCAGCCGCCTTCTCTACTGTCATCATGATTGGCGGCTACCTGTATATCCATAAGAAATTTGCGAACCGCGAAGAAGATCATGGGTTTGCTGGTGTTGAAGGCATCTTCACTGTACTGATGGTTATCACCGCTTGTGCGATGGCATTTGCTCACGGCTCAAACGACGTCGCTAATGCAATCGGTCCATTGTCAGCCATTGTTTCAACCGTAGAACATATGGGTGAAATCACAGGCAAAACTCAGATTGCATGGTGGATTCTTCCTCTAGGCGGTTTTGGTATTGTTATTGGTCTTGCAACCCTTGGTCGCCGAGTAATGGCTACTGTTGGTACAGGTATTACTGAACTAACACCAAGCCGCGGTTTTGCCGCTCAGTTGGCGACAGCTTGTACTGTGGTTCTAGCATCGGGTACTGGCTTACCAATCTCGACAACACAAACGTTAGTGGGTGCGGTATTAGGGGTAGGTTTTGCTCGTGGTATCGGTGCTCTAAACCTAGGTGTTGTCCGAAACATCGTGGCATCTTGGATAGTGACACTGCCTGCTGGTGCACTTCTCGCCGTTGTGTTCTTCTATGCAATTCAAGGCATGTTTGCTTAAGTTCCAGGTTTGTAGATTGTAAGCGCCACGTCATTATTGACTCAAACGCACAGAAAGGGAGGCTTTGCCTCCCTTCTTTGTTGCATGGCCTAAAGAAAATTCATACTATCAATCCAGTAGATATATTTACCATCATCAATATTGTTAAAGGATTCACTGTGAAGAAATTGATTTGCATGGTTTTGGTCTCTCTAATGGCCATTCCAGCAGCTTTTGCTCAAGACCGCTATATCGCGGACAAACTATTTACCTACATGCATTCGGGCCCCAACAATCAGTTCCGAATTGTTGGCAGTATTGATGCTGGTGATAAAATTAGTCTTCTCGATACCAATAGAGACACTGGTTATAGTCAAGTTCGAGATTCAAGAGGCCGCACAGGTTGGGTAGAAACTCGCTTCGTAACACGCCAAGAAAGCATGGCAGTTCGTTTACCTAAGCTCGAGAAAGAACTCACAACGGTTAAAGCTCAGCTGTCTAATGCTCGCGGTAACGCCGATAGCGAAAAAGCAGGTCTAATCGATTCTTTAGAAGTTCGTAATCAGCAGATTGCTGAATTGGAACAGAACTACAGCGACATCAGTAAGCAGCTGACCGCTTCGCAAACTGAAGTTCGTGAACTTCGCGCTCGCTTAGATACACAAAAAGAAGATTTATTGCTGAAGTACTTCATGTACGGTGGCGGTGTTGCTGGCGGTGGTCTTCTATTTGGCCTTCTGCTACCCCACGTTATCCCTCGCCGTAAGAAGTCGCCAAACGGCTGGGCATAAATAATCATTTAAAATGCGAAAGGCCACTGTTGAGTGGCCTTTTCTTTATCTGTAACCTTGATATATTCCTACCCTTTCCAATCATACAATGCAGGCACTTCGATTCTTTGCCCTTGGAAATCAATCGTGCTGTAACGCTGCTTAATCTCAAGAATCTGTATCTCAGGGTTTATCCAGTCCCCTTCGGTAAACTCGCTACCGTTCACCTTCACCCAGCGCTTACTTTTCTGACTTGAATAGACATGGGTTTGAAAATTCAATGCCGGTAAATGGCCAACAAAATCGGCCCCTTTTTGAACCAGTTTAATGCTCTCAGGTTCTTCAGTTATTCTTTCATTGGTTATGTCATTGGTTCTAATATTAGAGGGTAACTGATTCGACGATCCATTCTCCGCTAACTCAGACGGTAAACCGGTCCCGTATGAACTCAGGTCTTCTCCACCAGAGGGAAATGCTGACTGAACACGCTGGGCAAGCTCTGGAGAGAACTGAGATAAATCGAGCTGAGACAGCGCGTCGACATCGCTCTCATTTATCGCAGCCCCATTTATCTCTTCATCAATACGAGCTGCAGCCACTGTAGAAGCTTTTGCCTCATTAGAACGCGCTTCTGATGGAAGACCACCTTGAGCGACCTCGACCAAACCCAACTGAGTCGATTTCAATGGCTCAACCAACACGTAAGGGGAAGACGAAAAAGGGCTCTCGACCTCGACAGTCTCTACAACTATATTTGAACTGGCAGTTTCTCTTTGATTCAGTTCTTCATAGAAGAGGTAAGTATCAACGCCAATCCAAATAGAGGTCGCCATAACTGGCAGTAAAAAAGCAACAACGAGTTTTCGCTTTGGTAATGGACTAGGTCGGTTTGAATTCGTTTCAACTGGACCGGAAGAATAAGCACTAAAACTTTGATGTTGCTGCTCAGATTGCTTGAGTGCTTTTAATATTTCAGACATTACTTCGCCCCCTCGATTCGTTCAGTAGCGGGCTGTGAATACGCCTTAATATGAGAGCTTGGTTGATGCAGCGTGGGTGCATTTTCTTGAGTAAGTAACGCTAGTGTTTTCAAGGTTCTTTGACCTGCAATACCATCAACATCCATTCCTTGCCATCGCTGAAATAGCTTAACCTTTCTCTCTAAGCGTTCATCAAAGAGTGATGAATCATTCGCTGGTTCCTGCATCAGAGTCGATAACCTAACATCTAACTGGGAAACTGGGTCACCAGACATCCCTTTTTTAAGCACTTGGTAAAAGCCAGGCTGCCAAATATAGTGATACTCTCCTGTCCAAATGGCCTCTAACCACTTCCTATCAAATCGAACTCGTTTGTTATCGATCAGCAATTCCACCAGGGTATTATCGATTTGATTAAGAACGGCATAACGCTTTTGGAGATCGATATCAAGATGAACGACAACCGGAAGATTCAGAGTCAAAAGATCCTGCCAACTCCCTTGTTGCTTCTCACAGTGAAATAGACGCGAAGAGTTAGTCTCATTCTCACAAAGTCTGTCTAAAACACTCGATTGATAACCCCAAACTTTATACAGCTCACCTATGCTCTGCTCTAAGCTATTAGATTGCAGTATTTTCTGCTTTAATTCAGGGGAAAATATTTCTTGTTCAATGAGTTCAGCGGGCGCTTTAGATTCAACACTACTTTTCATGTTCACCTGTGCAGCCACGACCTCTTTAGCTTTGCTTGCTAAACCAGAGTAAAGCGCAACGGAGACCGCAATACCTAGGCAAAGGCTGAAGGCAATAGGCCAACCATTATGCGACGTTTTTTCAATACGCTGATTAGAGTACGAGGTTTGAAATTGCATCACTTCATGGCAAGCATTCTGGATAAGCGTGCGATTAGGCTGTTTTATTCCCGCCTGATAAGCCGCTCTAAGCGCAGAGTCACAAACCAAGTTGATTAAGCGTGGGATCCCTTGCGTTTGATTAGCAATGTATTTCAGGCCATTAAGCGGAAAGAGATCACGCTGACCACCTGATTTTTCTAGGCGAAACAGAATGTATTTGACGCTCTCTGACGTCGTCAATGGAAGCAGGTGATAGCGCCCTGTGATCCTTTGTGCCAATTGACGCAATTGCGGCATCTTTAACTTTTCTTGAAGTTCTGGTTGCCCAATTAACAGCACCTTGAGTAACTTTTGAGTGTCTGTTTCTAAGTTAGTCAATAACCTTAGTTGCTCTAGAACATCTGCAGCCAAATGCTGCGCCTCATCAATCACGAGTAGCGTTTGAACACCGTTCGCGTGATTACCGATCAAGAACTTATAAATGGCTTGGTTTAACTGCTTAAGCGTTGAATTCTCGGCATACTCCACAGAAAATTCATCGCAAATAGCTTCAAGCAGTTCCAGATCAGAAAAGGTCGGATTAAGAATTAACCCTGCTTGTGTAGAGCCACCCAAGTTCGCCAACATAACCTTAGCCACGGTTGTTTTTCCAGTCCCAACCTCACCGGTTAACAATGCAAAACCACCGCCCTCACCCAGCCCAGCTTCTAGGTGTTGGATCGCTTCTTTGTGTCTTTGACTCAAAAATAGATGACGAGAATTAGGGACAATAGAAAATGGAGGCTCACTGAATGCAAAAAAGTCCTGATACATCATTCTCATCTCTATAATTAAAGTGTTAAGGAAAGTACCATTACTAACATTGAACGCCAATGGCAAACGACAAAATTCAAGGAATTAACGTGCAAGTATATTTAGTAGGTGGCGCTGTGCGAGATCAATTGCTTGATCTCGATGTCTATGACAAAGACTGGGTTGTTGTGGGTAGTTCACCTGAAGAGATGATAGACAAAGGCTTTACACCTGTGGGTAAAGACTTCCCTGTATTCTTGCATCCAAAATCAAAACAAGAGCACGCACTGGCGCGCACAGAGCGAAAAACATCGGTTGGTTACACAGGTTTCGAATGCTACTTTGCTAAAGACGTGACATTAGAGGAAGATCTTCTTCGACGCGATCTTACAATTAACGCCATGGCACAAGATGACTACGGTAACATCATCGATCCATACGAAGGCCAAGCTGATCTTGCAGATCGAACGCTACGTCATGTCTCAAAGGCGTTCACCGAAGATCCTTTACGAGTGCTTCGGGTAGCACGCTTTGCCGCTAAATTTCATCACCTCGGCTTCACAATTGCGCAAGAGACAATGGCATTAATGAAAGCGATTAGCCAGTCTGGTGAATTAGAGCACTTAACCGCAGAGCGTGTTTGGCAAGAATGGCATAAGTCCCTTTCCACTAGAAATCCACAAGTTTTCCTGTCTGTTCTTCGTGATTGTGGCGCATTACAGGTTGTATTACCCGAAATAGATAGGCTCTTTGGCATTCCTCAACCTGAGCAGTGGCACCCTGAAATAGACACAGGCATCCACACTTTAATGGTCGCAAATCAAGCCGCATTACTGAGCGAGTCACTTCCTGTTCGCTTTGCTGCTCAAGTTCATGATCTGGGGAAAGGCATAACACCAGAGCAAGAGTGGCCTAGCCATAAAATGCATTGTCATACGGGACTAAAAATCATTAAGAAGCTCTGTGAGCGTGTCCGAGTGCCGAATGAGTTTAAAGAACTCGCGCTGATGGTCTGTGAGCAGCACTCTAACATCCACCGAGCTGCTGAGCTTAAACCGAGTACTAAGCTCAAAGTCCTCAATAAGTTTGATGTCTGGAGAAAGCCGGATCGTCTTGAAGAGATCTTATTGAGCTGCATGGCAGACAGCAGAGGAAGGACTGGCTTCGAAGAGATCGATTATCCGCAGAAACAAATTTTCGAACAAGCTTACCAGGCCGCCCTGAGTGTGAATGTTCAGGAGATCATTACTGATGGTTTCCAAGGTAAAGAGATAAGAACGGAGATGGAGAAAAGACGAATTGAAGCCATTGCAGCGATTCAACTCTAAACGCTCTATATTTCTATCCATTAAAACACCTTATCGCTAAAAATAAGGTGTTTTAACTGAGAGTTCCTAGCTCCAGCGTAAGATTCGCACTTCATTACCTTCATCGGGACTTGCAGGAATATTCAGTGACAGAAGCAACGAAATCCCTGCCATACATGCGCCAATGTAAAAGACGCTGGAAGGTGAAATAAGCCAAATAAAACCAAAAGTCACCGGAATAACGACCGCTGCAATATGGTTAATCGTAAATGCCACCCCTGCCGTTGAGGCCATATCGGCGGGATCCGCGATTTTCTGGAAGTAGGTTTTTATTGCTAGCGCCAAGGCAAAAAATAGGTGATCGATTACGTACAGTGCCGCCGCCCATTCTGCACTTTGCACTAATCCATATCCGACAAACACAAAGATCAGCCCAATGTATTCAAAAACCAACGCTTTTCTCTCACCTACAATGCCAATGAAACGGCCTATTTTCTTGGCAAACAAAAAATTAAATAGGTAGTTAATCAAAAAAAGTAACGTGATATCAGAGACCGAGTAACCAAACTTTTCAACCATCAGGAAGCCTGCAAAAACAGTAAAAATTTGTCGTCTCGCGCCACTCATAAAGGTTAAAGCGTAGTAGAGCCAGTAGCGTTTTCTGAGCACTAGCTTTTTATTTTGTGGTGTTTTTGTTTTGAATTCAGGGAATGAAAAAGCAATCCAGGCCACTAATACAAACGCAACTCCACCCGTGATCGAATAAACCCAGACAAAGTCTAAGTGGAGCTTCTCGAACATTACCCAAATGGATCCATAAGTCAGAAGCGAAGCTAATGCGCCTATAGAGATCAATTTACCAAGTACTTCAGGGGCTTCATCCTTGTTTAACCACTGTAGAGACAGTGACTGTTTCAACGTTTCAAAATAATGAAAGCCCGCCGACATAAGAAGCGTGGTTAATAACAGCCCTATCAGGCTGGGAAAGAACCCCGTTAACACCGTGCCTAACGTCAACATTGCCAACGAGAGCAACATGAAGCGCTGTTCACGAATAAACAGAAGTACAAAAACGACGGTAAACGCTAAAAATCCCGGAATCTCCCGAACGCTTTGCAATAATCCAATATCACTGCCGTCAAAGTTGGCTTTTTCAATGACAAAGTTATTCAGCAGTGCCATCCAGCTAGAAAGCGCAATCGGAACAATAATAGAAATGATAATGAGAAAGTTCTGAGGGGTTTTCCAATTTGAAGCACTGGCTGACATGAGGGATTCCTTTTCTTCCTGGGTATTCTTTCTAGGGGGTGTAAACGACGTCTTGCAGACCTTTTGACTGTATCACGGGCATCGATCGAATTACGATCAATATTCAATCTGATTCATCGAATAAACGTCAGATTAAGAATTAAAGAGCAACCTAATTGGCCTAAAAGCCTGACATCTGATTTTGTACAGATAAAAAAATACCCCGCATGAGCGATACATTCAAAGCTGAGATTAACCATTCGCTAAGTTTAAAACCTAGGGGAATTATTGACCTTTAACTTCTTTAAGACCGCTTTCGTTGCTAATAGGAGGAGCTTTAGAACCTAACCATCTCTCAGGCCATTTTATTACAGACAAAAAAATGCCCCGCATGAGCGAGGCATTCAAAGCTTAGATTAACAATCTTCTAGAGATTATTGACCTTTAACTTCTTTAAGACCGTTGTAAGGAGCTTTAGAGCCTAGAGCTTCTTCGATACGGATAAGTTGGTTGTACTTAGCAACACGGTCAGAACGGCTCATAGAACCAGTTTTGATTTGACCTGCAGCTGTACCTACCGCTAGATCAGCGATAGTTGCATCTTCAGTTTCGCCAGAACGGTGAGAGATTACTGCAGTGTAGCCAGCGTCTTTAGCCATCTTGATAGCAGCTAGAGTCTCAGTTAGAGAACCGATTTGGTTGAACTTGATAAGGATAGAGTTAGCTACGCCTTTCTCGATACCTTCAGCAAGAATCTTAGTGTTTGTAACGAACAGATCGTCACCAACGATTTGAAGCTTGTCGCCTAGAAGTTCAGTTTGGTGCTTGAAGCCATCCCAATCTGACTCGTCAAGACCGTCTTCAATAGAAACGATTGGGAAGTTGTTTGCTAGCTCAGCTAGGTAGTGGTTGAACTCTTCAGAAGTGAAAGTTTTACCTTCGCCCTTCATGTTGTAGATGCCAGCTTCTTTGTCGAAGAACTCAGATGCTGCACAGTCCATAGCAAGAGTAACGTCTTTACCTAGTTCGTAACCAGCAGCTGCAACAGCTTCTGCGATAACTTCTAGCGCTTCAGCGTTAGACTTAAGGTTAGGAGCGAAACCACCTTCATCACCAACTGCAGTGCTGTAGCCTTTAGACTTAAGAACTTTAGCTAGGTTGTGGAATACTTCAGCGCCGATACGTAGACCTTCTTTAAGAGTCTTAGCGCCAACTGGTTGGATCATGAACTCTTGGATGTCAACGTTGTTATCAGCGTGCTCACCACCGTTGATGATGTTCATCATTGGTAGAGGCATTGAGAATTGACCAGCAGTACCGTTAAGCTCTGCAATGTGCTCGAATAAAGGCATGCCTTTAGCAGAAGCAGCCGCTTTAGCGTTCGCTAGAGAAACAGCTAGGATAGCGTTTGCGCCAAACTTAGACTTGTTATCAGTACCGTCTAGGTCGATCATTACTTGGTCAACGTCAGCTTGTGCTTTCGCGTCTTTACCAATTAGTGCTTCAGCGATTTCGCCGTTTACAGCTTCGATAGCTTTAAGAACACCTTTACCTAGGAAACGTGCTTTGTCACCGTCACGTAGCTCAAGAGCTTCGCGAGAACCAGTAGATGCGCCAGATGGTGCAGCTGCCATACCTACGAAACCGCCTTCTAGGTGTACTTCAGCTTCTACAGTTGGGTTACCACGTGAATCGATGATTTCACGACCTAGAACTTTAACGATCTTAGACATTGAATGTTTCCTTCTCGTTGAATATAAATGTCAAATTAAAGGCAGCCATATAATCGTATATAACTGCCTGTATTCCTTACTTCAAAATTTTACTTTTCAAACTCACCGCGTTGGTAATCACCGGCTGCTTTTACAAAACCTTCAAACAGTGGGTGTCCATCACGTGGCGTTGAAGTGAACTCAGGGTGGAACTGAGCAGCAACAAACCAAGGGTGCTCAGGATTCTCGATAACCTCAACCAACTTCTTATCCGCTGATAAGCCAGACACTTTCAGGCCTGCTTTTTCAATCTGTGGTCGAAGGTTATTGTTCACTTCATAACGGTGACGGTGACGTTCATGGATCGTCGCGCTACCGTATAGTTCAAAGGCTTTAGTCCCTTTAGCTAGGTGACAAAGCTGTGAACCTAGACGCATAGTACCACCTAGATCAGAGGTTTCAGTACGTTCTTCAACTTTACCTTCACCATCCACCCATTCAGTGATCAATCCTACTACAGGGTACTGTGTGTCTTTGTTAAATTCTGTTGAATGTGCACCTTCAAGACCCGCAACATTACGTGCGTACTCAATTAGGGCAACTTGCATACCAAGACAAATACCTAGGTATGGAATCTTGTTCTCACGTGCGTATTGAGCAGACAAAATCTTACCTTCAATACCACGGTCACCGAAACCACCAGGAACTAGAATAGCGTCTAATCCCTCTAGCATTTCGAAGCCTTTAGATTCTACATCTTGTGAATCTACATATTTAATGGTCACACTTAAGCGATTTTTCAAGCCCGCGTGTTTCAGCGCTTCGTTTACTGATTTGTATGCATCAGGAAGCTCGATGTATTTACCCACCATACCGATAGTCACTTCAGCGGTCGGGTTCGCTTCTTCATAGATAACCTGTTCCCATTCAGAAAGGTCAGCTTCAGGAGCATCGATGCCGAAACGAGTACACACTAGATCATCAAGACCTTGTGCTTTAATCAATTGTGGGATTTTGTAGATTGAATCTACGTCTTTCATTGAGATAACTGCTTTTTCTTGTACGTTACAGAAAAGAGCAATTTTCTTACGTTCGTTTGCAGGGATCACACGATCGCTACGGCAAACCAAAATATCAGGTTGGATACCGATAGACAGAAGTTCTTTAACAGAGTGCTGTGTTGGTTTCGTTTTCACTTCACCAGCCGCAGCTAGGTAAGGAACAAGCGTTAGGTGCATGAACATTGCGCGTTCACGGCCAAGCTCAACCGCCAACTGACGAATCGCTTCCATGAATGGTAGAGATTCGATATCACCAACCGTACCACCAACTTCAACGATAGCCACATCATGGCCTTCTGAGCCGGCAATTACGCGATCTTTAATAGCGTTAGTAATGTGTGGGATAACCTGGATAGTTGCACCAAGGTAATCGCCGCGACGCTCTTTGCGTAGAACATCGGCGTAAACACGACCTGCAGTGAAGTTGTTACGCTTGGTCATCTTGGTACGAATGAAACGTTCGTAGTGACCAAGGTCAAGGTCTGTTTCAGCGCCATCTTCCGTAACGAACACTTCACCGTGTTGAGTTGGGCTCATAGTGCCTGGATCAACGTTGATGTAAGGGTCAAGCTTCATCATGGTCACTTTAAGACCACGAGCTTCTAAAATAGCAGCCAACGATGCTGCTGCAATACCTTTACCTAGAGAGGATACAACCCCGCCAGTAACAAAAATGTAATTTGTCGTCATGTTTAACCTGAAATTGGTTGAATGAGGGAAATGGACTACTTCTGGACGGGATATAAATATACCAGAAGCCCCTTATCGCCACAACGTGAAATCTATCACACTGCGATTTTTTATTTTTTGCTTCAAATCAAATTGTGTGACCACTTTTAAGTTAGTCAAAAACAGAAATGAGTCAACATTTGAGCTTTAGGAAACTGAAAATGTTGTTTACTAATTGTTCTTATTCTCTTTTTCTAAACGCTTTACCTCGTCCCACATGGCATCCAACTGTTGGAGGTTGAAGTCCTTTAAGGTTTTTTCTTTTTGGTTAACTAAACCTTCTACTTTCTGAAAACGGTTGGAGAATTTTAAATTCGCTTTGCTCAACGCCGATTCAGGATTCTGCCCAAGGTGGCGAGATAAATTCACGACAGCAAACAATAAGTCCCCCAATTCGCTCGCTACTCGTTCCTCGTTCATATCAACTTGCAACGCCTCTTCCATGACCTCTTCAATCTCTTCATGAACCTTGTCAACCACTGGGCCTAACGTGTCCCAATCAAAACCAAATTTAGCCACTTTCTTCTGGATTTTTATCGCTTTAGGCAGCGCGGGCATTGAATTGGGAATAGCGTCTAAAATACTCTCAAACGCGGGTTCACTCGCTTCAGCAGTGTCTTTTGCTTTCTCAGCCTTTTCTTTGGCTTTCTCTATTTCCCAATTAGCATTAATGGCCTCTTCGTTCTCAAACTCCTTGTCTGAAAAAACATGAGGATGACGACGAGTGAGTTTCTCATTCACCGTTTCAACCACGTCTGAAAAATCAAAAAGGTTCTCTTCTTTCGCGAGTTGGCTATAGAAAATCACCTGAAACAGCAAATCACCCAACTCTTCTTTGAGATTTGGCCAGTCGCGATTATGGATAGCATCAACCACTTCATAAGTCTCTTCGATGGTATGAGGCACAATCGTGTCAAAAGTCTGCTTCTTGTCCCAAGGGCATCCATTTTCTGAATCGCGCAACTGCGCCATGATATTTTCTAACTGCTCAATTGGGTGGCTCATTTCTTTTATTCCTCTATACAAAAAGGTGAGCGGCCAAAACCACTCACCTTTATTTCAATTTTTATCTCTGGGCTTTTTACTATGTAGTTAGCTCTCTAACAAGGCAACAAGCTTGCGAGACTCCTGAGCATAGCTAGCCTATGTGATGGAGCGAGTAATCTCACCTTTTAGCAACTCTCTAAATAATTGACGCTGTAGCTAGGCGGCAATTGAGCGATTCCCTTGAGCATAGTCCACTATGTGATTGAGAATCGCGAAAGCAGGCAACAACGCTACAGCTTCAAGTATGACGAGAGTTTTAGCCTAAACGCTTCACACTCATGACATCTTTTATCTGTTCAATGCGTGTCGTTACGCGATTCAAAATTTCAATATTCGTCAGCTCTAAATCAAAATCCATAATGGAAAGCTGACGCTTATAATCATTACGATTCTTCATGCTAGTGACTTTGATTTTTTCATTGGTCAGAAGCGAGGTAATGTCTTTCAACAAGCCACTTCGTTCCATTGCTTCAATACGTACTGTCAGGATATAAGAACCAACAAAACCACTGCCCCATACCGTATCAATAATACGTTCCGGTGCATGATGACTGAGCTCTTCAAGCTGCTCACAATCAGCGCGATGAACAGAGATACCACGCCCTTGTGTGATATAACCTTTGATCTCATCACCCGGTATTGGCTGACAACAACGCGCTAAGTGCGTCATCAGGTTATCCACGCCTTCAACAACAACCGCATCTTTTTTAGGGCGGCTCTGAATACTTGGCTTATTTTCAGCTTCTTGAAGCTTTTCTAGCGCCTGCTTATCCTCTTCTTCAGCAGTCGGCTTATTCACCAGCGCATTGATGTGGTTAACAACTTGATTGATACGCAGATCACCACTGCCAATACCCGCATAAAGCTCGTCAGGCGAGTTCACATTAAAACGTTTTAGCGCATATTCTTGAGCGTGCTTCAGTGACGCGCCGATTTTGGATAATTCAACCTCAAGGATCTCTTTACCCGCCTCTAAGTTTTGCTCTCGGCTCTCTTTTCTAAACCAAGCATTGATCTTCGCGCGCGCACGCCCTGAGTGCACAAAACCTAAGGTAGGGTTTAACCAATCGCGAGAAGGATTAGGCTCTTTTTGGGTGATGATCTCGACTTGATCACCCATCGTTAATTTATGGGTAAACGGGACGATACGCCCTGCGACTTTCGCACCAATACAGCGGTGGCCAACCATAGAGTGGATATGGTAAGCAAAATCCAGTGGTGTTGCGCCCATTGGTAAATCGACCACATCACCACGAGGAGTAAAGGCATACACACGGTCATCAAAGACCTGGCTTCGTACTTCATCAAGCATCTCACCAGAGTCTGACATCTCTTCTTGCCAATCGATCAGTTTACGTAACCAGGTGATCTTCTCATCGTAGCCACTGCGAGCCACCGACGCACCTTCTTTATATTTCCAGTGTGCCGCAACCCCTAACTCTGAGTCTTCATGCATCTGCTTGGTGCGGATCTGAATCTCGATCGTTTTGCCTTCTGGCCCAAGCACAACGGTATGAATGGATTGATAGCCGTTAGGCTTAGGGTTCGCGACGTAATCGTCAAATTCACTCGGCAGATGCTTATATTTCGTGTGTACTACGCCCAAAGCGGCATAACAATCTTGCAGTTGATCGGCAATAATACGCACAGCGCGAACATCAAAAAGCTCGTCGAACTCTAAGCCTTTTTTCTGCATTTTTCGCCAGATACTGTAGATGTGTTTTGGTCGGCCGCTCACCTCGGCATTGATACTGGAAGTACCCATTTCCGACGTTAAGTCATCAACAAAATCAGTAATGTACTGCTCTCGAACGATACGGCGCTCAGACAGCTGTTTCGCTATCTGCTTATAGGTGTCAGGTTGTTGATAGCGGAAAGCGTAATCTTCGATTTCCCATTTCAGCTGACCAATACCTAACCGGTTGGCCAAAGGTGCGTAGATATTGGCACACTCTTTTGCTGCCGCTCGACGCACTTCGTCTGGTGATTTTTTCACTTCGATGAGGTTGCAAATGCGTTCTGCCAACTTAATGACCACACAACGGAAATCATCAACCATCGCCAATAGCATTCGGCGTACGTTATCGACCTGCCCAGATGCGGCGCTGCCTTCTAACGTAACGTTGAGTTGCCCTAGCGCTGCCATCTCTTCTACGCCATCAATCAGTTTGATGGTTTCTTTACCGTAGCTTTCTTCAAACAGCTCACGCTCAATCGCCCCTGCTGAAACAAGCGGGAATAATTGCGCGGCAACTAAAGTGGCTTTATCCATTGATAAAGTCACCAAAATCTCATTCATTTCGCGTCCGCGCCACAATAACAGTTGAGCATCTTCACGCCCTTCTACTATCGTTTCACATTGACGGTAAACCTCTTTTAATCGTTTTGCGACGTTCTTGTCTTGTCCTAGGCTAGCCACCCAGTTATCTAAATCAAACTGTTCGTTTGGGTTTAAATGTGCGCTTCTTACCGCAACCATCGTTTCATCCTAGAAATTTATTATTATGTTTTTGACTTACCGATTCTCGGTTCGTTCTATACTTCGGTTCATTCTTTATTTTCGTTACTTCTATTTTTCAAAAAGTGCCATTGATTCTAAATGGCTGGAATGCGGGAACATGTCTAGCATTCCAAGTTTCTTTAGCTGATATCCTTGCTCTAGCAAGCTTTGACTATCCCTTGCAAGGGTAGCAGGATTGCAAGAAACATAAACAACGCTTTTGGCGCCAAATTGAGAAATTTGATCAACGATCCCACTCGCACCCGCTCTTGCAGGATCCAGCAAAACCTTATCGAATTTTTCTTTTGCCCAGGGCTGAGTCACAAGATCCTCTTCAAGGTTCGCCTGATAGAAGCGAGCATTGTCCAGATCGTTGCTCTGCGCGTTTTGACTCGCTTGAACAACCATCTCATCAACCCCTTCGACACCCACTACACTATTGGCACGCTTTGCCATCGGTAAGCTAAAATTACCAAGGCCACAGAAAAGGTCCAACACGCGATCTTGCCCTGATATGCCTAGCCAATCCAATGCTTGAGTGATCATCTTCTGATTCACATCTTGGTTCACCTGAATAAAGTGATTCGGCATGAAAGACAATGTGACGCCTGCTTCTTGGTATTCAGCCACTTCCCCCCTAATCCGTTCTAGTTTGTCATTACTTGGCATCAGGTAAAGTGTTGCTAGGTGCTGCTCTGCCAGTGTAACCAATGCGTTGCGATCTTTTTCGGCCAGTGGTTTTAAATGACGTAACACCAATATGATGCCGTTATTCGCTTTGACCAACTCAATATGCCCTAGAGATTCAGGGTTCTTAAAAGAAGACAGCAACGACTTTAGCTCAGGCAACAACGCGCTCAAGCTAGGCTCCAATACATCACAGTGATCAATGTTGACGATTTGCTTGCTTTGTTTCTTCCTGAATCCAAACTGAAGCTGACGGGTTTTCTTATCAACAAATAAGCTGATTCTAGCTCGACGTCGGTAGCCTTTATCTTCCGCCTTAATCATTGGTTCAAGCATTAACTCTTGGCCCGCAAACTTGCTCATCAACTGACTCAAAGACAGCTGCTTGTATTCTCGCTGTGAATCAAGCTCCAGATGCTGAAGGTTGCAGCCCCCACATTGCTGGTAATAATCACAAAATGGATCGACACGCTGGTCGCTAGGCTCTAGGACTTTAATCAACTTTGCTCGAGAGAACTTGCTTTTGCTCTCGGTTAATTGAACCACGACTTTTTCGCCTGGCAACGCTTGCTCAACAAAAACAGGCTTCTTATTTAAGTAAGCGATACCCGAGCCTAGGTTATCGAGT
This sequence comes from Vibrio sp. 10N.261.55.A7, assembly GCF_002877365.1. Taxonomy (GTDB): domain Bacteria; phylum Pseudomonadota; class Gammaproteobacteria; order Enterobacterales; family Vibrionaceae; genus Vibrio. The sequence continues at coordinate 22,991 of NZ_MCWZ01000317.1, read as the reverse complement.
TTTTCCACCAGTACCGATTGATGCTTGGTTTCAATATTAGTTTTCTTTTTGGGTTGGAAAAAACGTGCCATGCTCTGGGTGCCTAAAAGTTTTCTATTGATAAATTTACCCCCAGTATCACTATTTGCCACTGGGTATATTGTCGAATCGTGTTGACTTGATTAAGCTAAGCTATTCGCTTGATGATTCGCTTTGCGGGTTATTTTCCCATATCCAACCCACGATGTTTAGAAAATAATGACGAGATACGGCTTACGTGCACGAGTTATTACCCTTACTTTAGCGCCAACACTGATCATTGGCTTACTGTTAAGTAGCTTCTTTTCCTACAATCGCTATCACGATCTTGAAACGCAAGTTATTAATTCGGGGTTGAATATTATTGAACCGCTGGCCATTGCCAGTGAAGATGGCATGCAAAAGCAAAGCCACGAAGCCGTGCGTCGCCTCATCAGTTACTCGCATCGAAAAAACTCTAAATTCGTTCGTAGTATTGCCGTTTTCGATTCAAACCATGAGCTTTTTGTAACGTCTAACTTTCATCCCAACTTTGAATCTCTCATGTTTCCTAAAGAGAAGCCCGTTCCACTTTATGGCTCCTCTCATATCAGTGATAACTCTCTGATTATGCGCACGCCAATTCTGGCCGAATCAAGACTGGCCACCGCCTCCGAAGCTGAGAACGAAAACCAGGCTTTCGGATACATCGCAATTGAACTCGACCTGTCTTCTTTACGTTTGCAGCAATACCAGGAGATCGTACTCTCGGTTTTGGTTCTTCTACTTGGCCTAGGTCTCTCAGCCATTTTTGCCATGCGTTTAATGCACGATGTAACCCGCCCAATTGAACACATGAAGAACATGATCCAGAGGATTCGACGCGGGCATATTGATGTACGTATTGAAGGTAAAATGCACGGTGAGTTGGATTCACTTAAAAATGGTATCAATGCCATGGCAGAATCTCTCTCTGCCTATCACAGCGAAATGCAGCACAGTATTGACCAAGCCACCTCAGACTTACGTGAAACTCTAGAACAGCTTGAGATTCAAAACGTTGAATTAGACATTGCAAAAAAACGAGCACAGGAAGCCGCTCGTGTGAAATCTGAATTCTTAGCGAACATGTCTCATGAGTTAAGAACACCACTCAACGGTGTGATTGGCTTTACCAGACAGATGCTAAAGACCCAGCTCACCAATAGCCAAACTGATTACCTTCAAACCATTGAAAAATCAGCCAACAACTTGCTCAGTATTATCAACGACATTCTGGACTTCTCTAAGCTAGAAGCGGGTAAACTGGCGCTAGAGAACATTCCGTTTGAATTCCAAGACAGTCTGGAAGAGGTGGTCAGTCTGCAAGCCACCTCTGCGCATGAAAAAGGCTTAGAGCTCACTCTAAAAGTGGACTCTAAAGTCCCTATCGGGCTCGTTGGCGATCCACTTCGAATCCAGCAAGTGCTGACAAACCTAGTAGGCAACTCCATCAAATTCACAGAACGCGGAAACATAGACATTAGTGTTGAGCTGCGTTCGCAAAAAGACGACATGGTTGAGCTGCAGTTCATGGTTCGCGATACTGGTATTGGTATCTCTGAACGTCAACAAGCACAACTTTTCCAAGCCTTTAGCCAAGCTGACGCCAGCATTTCCCGACGTTATGGCGGTACAGGTTTAGGCCTTGTCATCACCCAAAAACTGGTCAGCCAAATGGGGGGCGAGATCAGCCTCACTAGCCGTTTACACCAAGGCTCAACCTTCTGGTTTACGTTACGATTACATGTCACAGACATGCCTATTAGTCCACTCGTTGACGCTCAAGTACTCGATCAGAGACACCTACTCTTGATTGAGCCAAACATGCAAGCAGCATCGGTTATTCAACAGACTCTGATCAAGGAAGGATTGGTCGTGACCTATCGATCCTCGATGCCTGAAGAAAACGAGCGTTACGACTATGTCATACTCAATCTTGCCCCTAATAAAAAGACCTCTGTTGAGACGATTGGCGAATGGGTTGAAAAAGCCAAAAGCGTGTCGCCGAACGTCATTGTGGGTACGCCAAGTACAGAATTAGCCCTGTCTGACCACCTTATTCAAACGCACAATGTACAGTGCATTACTAAGCCGTTGTCGCGTAAGAAATTACTTCAGATGATGATTGCTAACCAGCCTCCTACGTTACTGCCTGCTGTCGAGCCGTCTTACCAAGAGACGTTGCCACTCAAGGTTATGGCTGTGGATGATAACCCTGCAAACCTTAAATTGATCACCGCCCTTCTGCAGGAGCGAGTTGAAAGTATCGTTGCCTGTACAAATGGACGAGATGCGGTTCAGCAAGCAGAGACTCATGCCTTTGATATCGTATTAATGGACATTCAAATGCCACACATGGATGGGGTTACCGCTTGCCATAAGATCAAAGCAACAGAGCTCAATAAAAACACCCCTGTTGTCGCGGTGACAGCGCATGCGATGGCGGGTGAAAGAGAACGACTTCTCAATGCCGGCATGGATGACTACTTAACCAAACCGATTGAAGAGCATATTTTACAACAAGTGCTTGTTCACTGGGGACCGCACACGCCAGAAAACAAAATAGAAAAGCTAGAAATTTCAAAGAATGAAGAATTTGAGCGTGTTCAATCTTTCGAACAGGAAACGCAACCCGAAGCGAATGACATCATAATCATTGATTGGCAAGCCGCACTCAAGCAAGCTGCAAACAAAGAAGATCTAGCTCAAGAGATGCTGGCAATGCTCGTGGGCTATATCCCTGAGGTCGTCGCTCACGTTGATGAAGCACTGGAAACGGACAACGTAGATACAGAAGCGTTAATCCATCATGTACACAAGCTTCATGGCAGCTGTTCATATTGTGGTGTACCAAGGTTGAAGAAGGTATGCGCGACAATAGAAACCGCTCTTCGCTCAGGCAATTCAATCGAAGATATTGAGCCTGAGCTATTCGAACTTCAAGATGAAATGGATAAAGTACTCGCGACTGCTGAATTGTATTTAGAAAATAACGAGTAAGAGTAATTATTCACTCCTGCATGAGCTCCATTTATACGCAGTGGGTGATTAAAAATAGTCTCGGAATATAAAAAGAGCGTGAAACCTAACTGGGTTCACGCTCTTTTTTGCATTCATGCTAAGCAACTAAAGAGAGGAAAACGACACCGAACTAGGATTCAAACAAGACAGTAGCAACGGCGTAATGACGCTCATCCGAAATCGTCAAATGAACATGAGAGACCCCCATACATTTTGCAATCTCTTGCGCCTTACCCGTTAAAGCAAGGATAGGCTTACCCAGCTCATTATTGCCAATACTAAAATCTTGGAATGACACACCTTGTGCAATCCCTGTACCCAACGCTTTTGAAGCGGCTTCTTTTGCCGCAAAGCGTTTCGCTAAAAAACGCCCTTTCTGCTTCAAGCTACAGAACTGTTCCATCTCTTCAAGCGTTAAGATTCGTCTTGCAAAGGCCTCTCCTGATCGGGCCAAAGCCTTTTCAATACGCTCAATTTCAGCGATGTCTGTCCCTAAACCTAAAACCGGCATTAGGGCTATTGACGCGCGGCTATCATGATTGCTTTCATGTCTGCGACTGATTTCTGCAAGCCATCAAACATTGCACGTCCCATGATTGAGTGGCCAATATTCAGCTCATAGATCTCTGGGAGTGCTGCGATTGGCGCGACGTTGTGGTACGTCAAACCATGACCGGCATTCACTACAATGCCAAGGTCATCAGCATAGCTGGCTGCAGCGGCAATTTTTTTCAGTTCATCTTGCTGATCTTCTTCAGTTTTCGCATCAGCGTAATGACCAGTATGAAGCTCGATGTAAGGGGCTCCCGTCGCTTTCGCTGCGTCTATTTGCTCTCGATCAGCATCAATAAACAGTGATACCTTGATCCCTACTTCGGCCATTTTCGCGGTGGCTGCTTTAATTTTCTCTAATTGCCCAACAACATCAAGACCACCTTCGGTTGTTAACTCTTCGCGCTTTTCAGGAACAAGACAAACAAACTCAGGGCGAGTCTCTAAAGCAATGCTCACCATTTCATCGGTCACTGCCATTTCAAGGTTCATGCGCGTTTGTAGCGTTTCTCGTAGCACACGAACATCACGATCAACAATATGACGGCGATCTTCACGCAAGTGAATCGTAATGCCGTCAGCGCCTGCACGCTCTGCAATTTCTGCAGCATGAACAGGATCAGGATACTTAGTACCGCGTGCATTACGTAATGTCGCGATGTGATCGATGTTTACCCCAAGGTAAATTGTGCTCATTTTCCAATACTCCGTGCTTTGGGAATGCCTATTCGAGGTAGGAACAACTCCCGGCTTTTTAATGGTTTTCCGCCAAGATACGGCTTTAAGGCCATGCGTGTAAAGCGTTTTGCAGCTTTTAACTGCTCTTTCGTCGTGAATCTTCTTTCGCTGATAGCGATAAGCTCATTGCCTAAAAAAGAGTAATGATCTTTACGTACCGACGCAATAAAACCCTGCTGCTCTCGGTAACGGTATGTCATGTCAGGTTCAACAGGCTCACCAGTCCCCGCGCAATGAATAAAATCGACGCCATAACCAAGTGCCGCTAACAAAGCGAGCTCAAAACGCCTCAAAGCAGGTTCAGGGTTATCGCATTGAGCTAACTCAGTCAATGCATGCAGGTAGTCGTGAAACAGGGAAGGCATGGCCACTTCTGCCACTAAAACTCGACCAATCAATTCATTCACATACAACGCTGAATAGAGGTTAATGCCAGATAAAGGCAAGCCTAAGCTGATGGGTTCTGCTTGGCGAAGTGTTTTCATTGAACTGTTGCCAGACCATTTGAGCAACAGTGGGGTAAAAGGCTGTAATGCGCCTTTCAAATTTGAGCGTTTACTGCGAGCACCTTTTGACATGAGCGTCATCCGCCCATATTCCTCACTAAACACATCAAGGATCAGGCTAGACTCACTATAGGGGCGACGATGCAATACGAAACATCGTTGTAGTCCATCACTCATAACGCCCCCAATAGAGAGAAAGATAAAAAAAGAGAGAGTTAATACTCTCTCTTTTCTTTATTAAAAACAAATCGTGTTACAGGTCGTCAATGTAACCAAGTGAACGTAACGCTCGCTCATCATCCGCCCAACCCGATTTCACTTTTACCCAAGTTTCGAGGTAAACCTTGCGACCAAATAACTCTTCCATGTCCAATCGAGCTTCGCGACCGATGGTTTTGATCTTATCACCACCTTTACCGATCACCATTTTCTTTTGGCCCGAACGCTCTACCAGAATTAGAGCATTAATATGGAAACCATCATTGTCGGGATTGTAATCGAATCGCTCGATCTCAACCGTCACTGAATAAGGAAGCTCATCACCAGTGAAGCGCATCAGCTTTTCACGAATGATCTCAGAGGCCATAAAGCGCTGTGAACGGTCAGTCACGTACTCTTCAGGGAAGTGATGCGTTGCTTTAGGTAAATGTTCACGGACGTGCTTACGCAGCACATCAATGTTCTTACCATGCTTCGCTGAAATAGGCACAACATCAAGGAAGTCCATCTTGGACGAAACTTGCATCATATGCTGCATTACGTCGTTGCGATCCTGAACGTTGTCGACCTTGTTAATACACAATACAACTGGGAAGTTTGCCTTGCGTAACTTGTTCAGTACCATTTCATCGTCATCAGTCCAATGCGTACCATCAACAAGGAAAAAGACTAAGTTAACATCACTCAACGAGCTGTTTGCCGCACGGTTCATCAAGCGGTTAATCGCACGCTTTTCTTCAATATGAAGCCCTGGCGTGTCCACGTAAATCGCTTGGTATTCGCCTTCAGTCTCCACGCCCATGATACGGTGACGCGTGGTCTGTGGTTTGCGAGACGTAATCGAGATCTTCTGTCCAAGAATGTGGTTCAACAGTGTTGATTTACCAACATTAGGGCGGCCAACTATGGCAATAAAGCCACAGTGTTGATCTTCGGGTGCGCTTGGTTTCGCGTCTGATGCAAAATACGCATCAATATCAAATTCGTTATCAGCCATTGGTTTATTTTCCGCCATTGGTTACCAGCTCTAATGCTGTGCCAGCGGCCGCTTGTTCTGCTTTGCGACGACTAGTGCCTTTTCCAATAACAGGCTGTCCTAGGCCTGCCACTTCACACGAAACCGTAAACTCTTGGTTATGTGCTTCACCTTTAATATTAGTCACTGTATAGACTGGCAGTGGCTTTCTTCTACCTTGTAGAAATTCTTGAAGGCGAGTTTTAGGGTCTTTTTGCGATACGCCCGGTTCAATGGCATCTAAACGGGTCTTATACCAACTAAGAATAATGCCACGAATGGTTTCTGTATCACTGTCTAAGTATATGGCACCAATGATAGCTTCTACTGCATCAGCGAGAATAGAGTCACGACGGAATCCGCCACTCTTCAACTCACCTGGACCTAATTTTAAGTAATCTCCAAGTTCAAATTCACGGCCTAATTCAGCCAATGTATGACCTCGAACTAAGGTGGCACGCATGCGGCTCATGTCGCCTTCGTTGACCTTAGGAAAACGATGATAAAGATCATCTGCAATCACAAAACTTAAAATTGAATCGCCCAGAAACTCAAGACGTTCATTGTGTTTACCATGCGCACTTCTATGGGTAAGTGCTAAATCTAAATGATCGGCATCATTAAACTGATAGCCGATCTTTCTTTGTAGCTTTTCAATTAGAGAATTCATACTCTCTCGATTTGATTAGGTCCAACTTTACGTTGGACTAGTTAATACCACCGACGCGACTGAAACGTACGCCAGTTGGAATCCATGAAGGCAGTACACTGTCAGCACCACGTTCAAACTCAAAGCTAATCCAAATGCCTACGGCTTTTCCGACTAGATTTTCTTCTGGAACAAAGCCCCAGTAGCGGCTATCAGCACTGTTGTCACGGTTGTCACCCATCACAAAGTACTGACCTTGTGGTACAACCCATTCACCCACGCCAGCACGCGGCTGGTACGCTTCTCTGCGATCTTGTCGTAGCGGGTTGACCAAAATCTGATGTTTCATCTCACCTAACTTCTCGTCAAGTTGAATCAATGGAATACCATTTTGTACAAATTCACTCTCTTCAACGTTAGATAAGCTCACTTGTTCACAGTTCGCTTCCCCTTGAGGACGAATACAAATCTCTTTCTTCGCATTATAACGAACAGTGTCTCCAGGCATACCGACGACACGCTTAATGTAATCTATGCTTGGCTGAGGTGGGTATTTGAATACCGCAACATCGCCACGCTCTGGCTTACCTGTTTCAACTAACTGACTGCGCCACACTGGGTCTTTTAATCCGTATGCGTATTTTTCTACTAGTATGAAGTCGCCCACCAACAATGTCGGCATCATAGAGCCTGAAGGAATCTGAAACGGCTCATAGATAAAAGAGCGCAGCACTAAAACAAAGGCAATCACTGGGAAGATAGACACACTATTCTCAATCCACCAAGGCTGAGTCTGCATTTTTTCGATCGTCACGGCGTCCAAACCATTGGTCTGTGCTTCAGCATCAGCGACTTTCTGTTGACGCTGTTTTGCCCAAACCCACTTCTCTAACGCCCAGACAATTCCAGTCACCAATGTTACGATGACAAGAATCAGTGAAAATGTATTTGCCATTAGCTTCCCTTATCTAAAAATACGAAAGTGAAAGAGCCGAAACCCTTTCACTTAATAGTGTTACACCTAAGCCATGAAAGCTAAGTGTATTAATCTTTGCCTACGTGAAGAATCGCTAAGAACGCTTCTTGAGGCAGTTCAACGTTACCGATCTGCTTCATGCGTTTCTTACCTTCTTTCTGTTTCTTCAATAGCTTTTTCTTACGGCTAATATCACCACCGTAACACTTAGCAATTACGTTTTTACGCAGCTGCTTAACCGTAGAACGCGCAATAATATGTCCGCCAATAGCCGCTTGAATCGCGATATCGAACATCTGGCGAGGGATGAACTCTTTCATTTTCTCCACCAACAGACGGCCACGACTCTGCGCATTCGCATGGTGAGTAATGATCGCCAATGCATCGACTCTGTCACCGTTGATCAGTACATCAACACGAACCATGTTGGATGCTTCGTAACGGTGGAAATTGTAATCCAATGAAGCATAGCCACGAGACGTTGATTTTAAGCGGTCAAAGAAGTCTAAAACCACTTCTGACATTGGAACGTCATATGTTAGTGCCACTTGATTTCCGTGATAGACCATATCCACCTGAATACCACGCTTCTCGATACAAAGAGTAATAACGTTACCTAAGTAATCAGCCGGAACAAGAATATTACAACGGGCAATTGGCTCACGAATCTCTTCTAAATCATTGGTTGCAGGTAGCTTTGATGGGCTATCAACATACAACAATTCACCATTATTCAATTCAACTTCATAAACTACCGTTGGTGCTGTAGTTATAAGATCGAGATCGTATTCACGCTCAAGACGCTCTTGGATGATCTCCATGTGCAGCATACCAAGGAAACCACAACGGAAACCAAAGCCAAGTGCAGCAGAGCTTTCTGGTTCATAAAACAGTGACGCATCATTAAGGCTAAGTTTGCCTAGTGCATCACGGAAGTTCTCATAGTCATCAGACGATACAGGGAATAAACCGGCATAAACCTGAGGTTTCACCTTTTGGAAACCAGGTAGACGCTCTTCACTGCCGCCTTTTGCTAGCGTTAATGTATCGCCAACAGGTGCGCCAAGAATGTCTTTAATACCACAAACAACCCAACCTACTTCGCCAGTCTTCAAGACATCGGTATCGATTTGTTTCGGCGTAAAGATACCAATGCGGTCAATACCCCAAACTTGATCCGTGCTCATTACCTTAATCTTATCGTTCTTCTTCAACGTACCGTTTTTAATACGCACTAGAGAAACAACACCGAGGTAATTATCAAACCATGAATCAATAATCAGTGCTTGAGTAGGTGCGTCTGGATCACCTTCCGGCGGCGGGATTTGCTTAACAATCGTTTCTAAAACTTCGTCAACACCAAGACCAGTCTTTGCTGAACAACGCGTTGCTTCCATTGCGTCGATACCAACGATCTCTTCGATTTCTTCAGATACACGCTCAGGATCAGCAGCGGGTAAGTCAATCTTGTTTAAGATTGGCACCACTTCCAAGTCCATTTCGATCGCCGTGTAACAGTTAGCGAGTGTCTGAGCTTCTACTCCCTGGCCAGCATCAACGACTAATAATGCACCTTCACACGCAGCGAGTGAGCGAGATACTTCATAAGAGAAGTCTACGTGTCCAGGCGTGTCGATAAAGTTAAGCTGGTAAGTTTCACCATCTTGAGCTTTGTAGTCGAGTGTCACACTCTGAGCTTTAATGGTGATACCACGTTCACGTTCTATATCCATAGAATCCAGAACTTGAGCGTCCATTTCACGCTCGCTTAATCCACCACAAACTTGGATTAGACGGTCAGATAGGGTCGACTTACCGTGGTCGATATGGGCGATGATCGAAAAATTACGAATGTGCTTCATAGGCTTGGGGTGACTAAACTCGTTGCAAAAAGGGATAATATGAACGCGGCTTAAGCCTGCAATTCAATCAAGTTGGCAGATTCTACCCAATTTCTACTCAATTCGCACCCTTATTTGAGCTTTGAATGATTGGCTCGCCCAGCACGCGAAGTAAAACCACCTGCTGCTCAGAGGCTTGTTCTAATTGAGATGCTTTGTGTTTGGCAATACGAAAGCCAATGTAAGCACTGAGAAAGGCACTAGCTATAACACTCAGCTCACCAAGTTGAAGGTGAGTCACAAACAGCGCTTGAGCCGCAGCTGCACCTAGCATCAAAAAAACGATGGGAAGAATGTACACAATGACAGCAGATTGCAGCAGCGTTTTTTCCGGAAAGCCAATTTCAACAACTTGTCCAGCAGAGATAGATTTCGGGCTAGCGACACTCCAAAATAGAGATTTAGCCCCGACAGCTTTGCTTACAACACCCGTGCTGCAACTTTTCTGCGACGCACAGCTCGAACAGCTGGTTTTCTGTTCACAGCTTAAATCGAGCAAAAAATCATCCTTGCGCGAATGAACAGCGGAAACCGTCGCCAGTGCCGTCATCATTGAGAAATAGCCTCAACCAAATTTTTATCAAACGTAATCGACTGGGCAATACGCTTTGCTGTTGCCGGTGGAATATCACCAACAATAGAGACCTCAGAGTTACCCTTAACAAAACTATGCAATGTCCGGCGACCTTGTCGAACTAACTGCCCCTTCAATGAGTTGTCATCACTGTCAGACACATAAACTGAGAAAGTAAACAGCCCATCTGTGTACATTTGGCTTTCAACCATGCGCTCTGTCACGGCCATTCTATAGCGATTGAGTTCTTTGGGTTCAAATCCATTAGGGATCCAGTCAATACTCCAGAATGTCTGCTTTACATTCCCTTTAGGCAGAGAAAGGACTTCAGGTAACTCAACGTCATTCAAGCCAACCAATACATCTTCAACCTGATCGTTTATTGAGTAAGAGATTGTTCGGTACTGCTCTAAGACTTCACCGTCCCGATCGACCAAATCAGCCCTCAGTGGAAGCTTATTCTCTTCATCAACCCAAAGCACATACGAATATCTAAGGCCATCTTTTGGCACGACTCTTATCACCTGACAAGCCGTACCCGCCTCTCGAGCGCGACCGACTGTGATGAAATCATAGTTGCTCGTTAATGAGTCAATATCAGTGTTCAATAGTGGGATGGTTGGGGCAACCATATTACCGGACTCAATGGTAAAAGGTTCAACACCAGGTTCAATATAACTGACCTCATCACCACGACGGATCACCTCACGAACGGGACCACTCAAATAAACAAGATGGGCAAGTTGTTGAGATTCATTTCGCGCGTGTCTATATAGCAAAGGTTCAATGCTATTTTTCTTGATAAGGATATAGGAAAGTTCGTAATTTAACTGCTGACTTGCTTCATTCATTTGATGCAACAAGGCCTCTGCAGGCGACGGCTCTACAGAGGCACTATGTACATTCAAACTGAGCAGCGTCAGAGCACTGATCAGGATTTTTTTCATTCAATTACCGATTCAATCGTGTCGCTATCTGAACCATCACTGTTCAGCCTTAGCTGCAACTCATAATCGAGAAGCATAGCATTTACGCGGCGACGCTGCTCTTGAACGTTGACACTTTGGTTAGGTTTTTCTACTGAGTCTCGACTCAAGCTCACTGGTTCAGCGCTTCCCGATAAAGGAACCGTTTGCAATACAGGTAATTGGTCAACAGAAGACGACTCTGCACCGCCATATTGTTGAACACCTAGTATTACGGCCAGTGAAACACACGCGGCAACCGCGACTTGTCCAAACTGAGTCATCCACTCAGGCAAATGACGCTTCGCCTGTTTCGGTGTCGGTTGAGCTTCGATTCTCTGTGTTGCTAACTCTGAAACATTGCTGCTCGAAGTATTGTTGCTATCTACTAAGCGGTGCGTTGGCTCATTTTCTAGAGCTAATGCAACACTTCCAGCAATATTCCACTCTTCTACCTTCGGCGTGTCACCACGCATTACATCACCAATTAAATGATAATTCTTCCAGGTATCTAGGGATTCTTGGTCAATTTCTATCTCTGAGATCAGAGCTTTATCGACAACTTCTCCATCCATGAGTGCTGAAAGTTTTTCTTGGTCAGCCATTCTTTTCACCATTTAATTACTAGTACTAGCGCTGCAAAAGAGGTTTTATTTTCTTTTCCACCGCTTCACGAGCACGGAATATACGCGAGCGTATTGTTCCTACGGGGCAATCCATTACTTCTGCGATTTCTTCATAACTCAAGCCATCAAGCTCTCGTAGGGTCATCGCGGTTTTTAAATCTTCAGGTAATGCTTCTATCGCGCTAAAAACTACTTGTTTCAATTCTTTGGACAACGTTAAGTTCTCAGGGTTCGATATTTCTTTTAAAGCACTGCCTGTTTCATAGTATTCAGCGTCTTCTGCATCGACATCGGTGGCTGGCGGTCTTCGGCTCTGCGCAACAATGTGATTTTTAGCAGTATTAACAGCAATACGGTATAGCCATGTATAAAACGCACTCTCTCCACGAAAGGTGGGTAAAGCACGATACGCTTTGATGAACGCCTCTTGGGCAACATCAGCGACATCTCCAGAATTGCTCACATACCGAGAAATAAGATTGCATACTTTATTTTGATATCTTAATACCAACAGATTAAATGCTTGCTTATCTCCACTCTGAACTCGCTCAATCAAGACTTGATCGGTTAGCTGCTCGTTCATTCGAGCGTGTACTCCTATTGTTATTTGCTCTTACCTTCTCAGGTACAAGCTGTATTGATGCACATTGTAGTATTGACACCACTGTCTACATGAGCACTATTGTGACTCAGTAGGAAAAAGAAAGTTCAAAATTTTCTTAAAAGAAAAAACATTAATCCACTACAGTGTGATGTGCTCGTCACTTGTCTGGTTTCAATATTGAAGCTGATGTACATCAATTGCAATCGCATTTACAAGGATTTGCATTTACTGTAGTGATAAGATGAACAGAATCTAGCGCAAGAAAGCGCGTTAAAGTGAAGAGTTGGATGACTCTATACAGTTCGGGATTTTAATAGTTTTATGAATGCAAACCGTGAACATCAATGTGATGTATTAGTGGTAGGAAGTGGTGCAGCAGGTTTATCTTTAGCCTTACGCGTTGCTGAGCATGGGAAAGTCATTTTGCTAAGTAAGGGACCTATTAGCGAAGGCGCGACTTACTATGCTCAAGGTGGTATAGCTGCGGTATTCGATGAATCAGATAGCATCGAGTCACACGTTCAAGACACCTTAATAGCTGGCGCAGGCATCTGTGACGAAGAAACCGTACGATTCATTGCTGAAAATGCCAAAGAGTGTGTTCAGTGGTTGATCGATGGTGGAGTCCCGTTTGATCGCGAAGACGATGACACCGATGAAAAACCTCGCTATCACCTCACACGTGAAGGCGGTCATAGTCACCGTCGTATTCTGCATGCTGCTGACGCAACGGGCATGGCGATGCAAACCTCGCTGCAAACCAATGTGCAGAACCATCCGAACATTGAAATCCTTGAGCGACACAATACGCTAGACCTCATTACTGAAGATAAAGTGGGCGGCAATAAAGATAAGATTGTTGGTGCTTACATCTGGAACCGAAACAAAGAACACGTTGAGACTGTCCGCAGTAAATTTGTCGTATTAGCGACCGGTGGCGCTTCAAAGGTTTATCAATACACGTCGAACCCTGATGTTTCTTCTGGCGATGGCATTGCGATGGCTTGGCGTGCGGGTTGTCGTGTGGCTAACTTAGAATTCAATCAATTCCATCCAACGTGTTTGTTCCACCCTGAGGCTCGAAACTTCCTGCTAACGGAAGCGCTTCGTGGTGAAGGCGCTTATTTAAAGCGTCCTGATGGCACTCGCTTTATGAAAGACTTTGATGAGCGTGGTGAGCTTGCCCCTAGAGATGTTGTCGCAAGAGCGATAGATTTCGAAATGAAACGTTTAGGTGCAGACTGTATGTACCTAGATATTAGCCATAAACCAGCCGACTTTATTGAGAAGCACTTCCCTACCATTCATATGCGCCTTCAAGACCTAGGCATAGATATGACCAAGGAACCCATTCCCATCGTACCTGCCGCGCATTATACCTGTGGTGGTGTCATTGTTGATCAGAATGGTAAAACCGACTTATCTCAGCTTTACGCCATTGGCGAGGTCAGCTCTACAGGCCTTCACGGTGCGAATAGAATGGCATCGAACTCTTTACTTGAGTGTGTCGTCTATGCGAGATCGGCCGCAAACCACATCATCGAGAAAATGAGCGAAGCAGAGCTTCCTCCCACGCTGCCTGCTTGGGATGAAAGTCAGGTGACTAACTCTGATGAAGAGGTTGTTATACAGCATAACTGGCACGAGTTGCGCTTGTTCATGTGGGATTACATGGGAATAGTTCGTACAGATAAGCGACTTGAAAGAGCACTGCGACGCATCCAGTTGCTGCAACAAGAAACCCACGAATATTACAGCCACTTTAAGGTTTCAAACAATCTTTTGGAATTGCGTAACCTGCTACAAGTTGCCGAATTAATGGTTCGTTGTGCGATGCAGCGTAAAGAAAGCCGAGGTCTCCACTACACGTTAGACTATCCAGAGCTAGCCAAAGACAGTGGCGCAACCATATTGACACCCAAAAAGAACAGCACTCAATAACCCGCTTTCTTACGTAAATATAAGGAGCACCGCTATGAAAGTAGCGGTGCTCTTTTACATTTTCTCATCCGGTGTTGTATCGATACTTCTCAATTGTACTAACAACTTTCGATACTCATCATCTGTCACACTATCTCGCCACAATATGAGTCGTCTATTATCCGTCAGGGTCAGTATGACGCCAATGTATGCTGTATTGAAAGATGAAAACTTAACTAGACACTTGCTCCCTTGGTAATCCAATACACCTTCATCGCTTATTACGATGGCTCCAACCATGGGTTCAGGCAAAAAGCGATATCGATGAAATATAATGAGAGAAAGGGCAATTAAGGAAGAAGAAACAAGCAAAGGAAGTGATGCGCTTACAAGAAACACCACCATAAATGTCAGTAGGCTGAAATTAATGGCGGTGGCATAAAAAGAGGTGCTAGCCGAAGCGTTAACGAACCTTAGAGAGGTTATGTGCGACAATTTTGTCTACCATGGATGCATGACCCAAATTTTCGCTACGACCGTGTCCCATCACCCATGTAAACAAGTCTGGGTCATCGCACTCAAGCAAAGAAACGAAATCTTGTTGTTCTGAGCTATTTAGCGACTCAAAGCACTCTTCAAAAAAAGGCATAATGACCACGTCAAGCTCTAGCATTCCTCGACGGCAAGCCCACTTAACACGTGCTTTTTGTTCTGTGGTGTACATGAATTGTTCCCTACTGTGTAATCCTAGCCAGAGTGTAACAATCTCAACAAACCGCGACTAGTAACCGAGTCACAATCCGCTACTTCAATAAAAATACACAGAACGGCAATCGTGTGTCATCCGCACACACAAAGGAAATCAGGCTATTCCTTGAATTATGCAAGCCTTAACGATTAACATAGGTCACACTCTCCCTTAATCATTGTACTTAGGACGGTAACATGGACTGGCAGCAACAATTTACTTCACTTTCAATCTCTCCAGAGAGTTCGCTTCCATCATTAATGTTAACTCATTTAAGCGCTTGGGGAGCGATTACAATGAGCGGCGACGACAAGAAGTCTTACCTGCAAGGGCAAGTCACCTGTGATGTGGTTGGGCTAAATAGCGACCAATCAACCTTTGGGGCTCACTGTGATGCCAAAGGCAAGGTTTGGAGTATATTCCGCCTGTTTCATCACAATGATGGCTACGCGATGATTCAACCTTTAAGCGCGATTGACACCGAACTAACAGAACTCAAGAAATACGCTATCTTCGCAAAAGTTGAGATACAGCAAAGCCAAGATATCACTCTCGGTGTCATTGGCAGTGAAGCACAGGCGTGGATCGATACACTCAGTGATGACACTGGCGATGTTAGAATAATCACTGGAGGCACTGCTGTTAAAGTGGACAGTCAGCGTTGGGTGCTGCTTGTCTCATCAGAGTCGGCTGAGGAACTCATCTCACAGGCTGACGCACAAACCGTAGCCGAAGATATTTGGACTCGGTTTGATATAGAGTCCGCCCTGCCCTACGTTGATAGTTCACAACAAAACACTCATATTCCGCAAGCACTCAACCTACAAGCTCTTGGTGGCATTAGTTTTTCTAAAGGCTGTTACACTGGCCAAGAAACGGTCGCACGCGCCAAATACAGAGGCATGAACAAACGCGTCATGTATATCGTATCGGGTTCAACCTCAAAGGCGCTGTCTTCTTTTGACTCTGTGTCCCTAGAGAGAGCCGTAGGGGAAAACTGGCGTTCAGCCGGTGATTTACTCAGTTATTACCAATTTGGTAACGACCGAGCGATCGGGCTCATCATAGGCTCTAAAGATCTCGACAGCGACACCCAACTTCGTCTTAAAGATCAACCTGAATACAACTGGTCCCTACAAGCGTTACCATACTCATTAGACGATGAGTAAAGCACTGGCGACACCCGTAACGGAATACCTTGACTCGCAGCAAATAGACTATCATTTGCTGCATCAAACACAGCCGACGATAACCATCGAAGAAACAGCACGGCAGCGTGGTGTTCGACCTTCTCAGATGGTGAAAAGTATCGTGTTACGCGATATGGGTAATCAATACGCTCTTGCTTGTTTGCCCGGAGACAAAAGTGTTGATCCTAAACGCGTGCGATCTTTACTCAATTGTCGGCGAATGACGTGCGTTGCACGAAATGAAATAGAGTCTGTCACAGGCTATCAGGCAGGTACCGTAAACCCGCTACTACTCAAAAGCACAATGCCTATCTTTTTCGATTCTCGCCTTTTAAAAGAAACCACGATTACGATCAGTAGTGGTGACCCTATGTTAGGGATCAGTTTAAGCTGCCAAGACCTCATCACCCTTTGCAATCCTTTCGTGGCGGACATATGTCGCAGAAATAAAGAAAACTAACCATTCCATTGCAGGCACATATGATCTACATCGTAATTAGTGCTCTAATCAAAAGAATTAATATTCAAAATAAAAACATAAATAGTCACCAGTAATTTTATACAGTAGAGTATGGATGTTGGTTGAAATTGAGGCAGCCCAATGGTCGCTTTACTCCTTCCCAACAAAAAAGTGAATCCACTGATTGTTTCAGGACATCCACTTTTTGTGTAATGCATCTGTGACTATTCGCCCGCCAATTATGAGCGGGCTTTTTTTACCCTCCATTCCTCACTCACTATTCATAGTAAATTACATTTTCTATTTACAAAAAATTAACACAATTAAATATAATCACGCTATTCTTAAAAGTGTCACAATTTTCCAGCACCATACGTGGAAAAATTGAACAATAGAAAATCAGACTTGCATTAACTTTGAGGAATCCATCACGCTAAGTCGGATATTTGTCTTCATATCTGCTTAGAGCAGCACAAATATCCAATTGAGTTGGTTTATCTGCATAATCCCCTCGTCTTATCACAACAATATCAGTGGGGGATTTATATAATTCGCGGTGCTAGGAAGAATAATAAGGATATAAGAATATGAGACTGTTTAAGCGCTATACGCCGAGTATGATTGCCAAACATGTTAGTAGGCTTTTTAAAGGGAAAATTTACATTTATGGCGTAGGAAAGTTTGAGTTTGATAACGGAAAACTCATCCTGCCAGAACGTGCTGATAATCGTCACTTTCAGGCAGTTAAAGAAGTGAATCTAGAAATTAAAAGACTGCGCTGTGTTTGTGCTTAAAACTTGCACTTAAAAAAATAGGCTTAAAGATAAAGGGTTGGCAAATTGCCAACCCTTTTTAGTTCTAATGCGCTCAGAGCTGACGAGCTAGACAAATTCGCTGTGATTCGCCTTAGCTAGCTCTGGAAGGTTGCCTTTTAATCCAAGCGCACGCTTCATTATCTCGTCTTTCGCTCCTGGGATTTGACCAGTTAATTGCATTCCAATACCACGAAGCAATTTTTTCGCAGGGTTATCACCTTCAAACAAATCTTTAAAGCCTTGCATCGACGCTATCATTTTCGCCGCCTCTGCTTTTCGCCAGCGTTCATAGCTACGCAGGTTTCGCTTGCTGCCTATATCTTCACCTTGTCGCCAAAGTTGATTGATTTCTTGCGCCAAGCTCGCAGCGTCTAACAACCCAAGATTCACGCCTTGCCCAGCAAGCGGGTGAATCGTATGTGCTGCATCACCAACCAAAGCAATTCTATCGAGAGCGAAATCACGAGCGTAACGCATTCGAAGTGGGAAAGATGAACGCTCACCCACCACTTCACATAAACCCAAGCGGTGATCAAATTCAGCGGTTAATGACTTATTAAACTCTGCGTCAGACATCTTAATTAGCTGTTCAGCACGAGTAGGTTCTGTAGACCATACGATTGAACTCATATTGGGTTCTGACATTGGCAGGAACGCCAATGGGCCTAGTGGTGTGAAGATCTGTCTCGCGGTCGATTCATGGGACTCTACTGTTTTGATGTTCGCGACGATTGCACTGTGGCCGTAATCCCAGTGCGTCAATGGAATATCAAGTTGATTCCTTACCCACGAATTAGCGCCATCAGCGCCTACAACGAGTTTTGCCGTCAATGATTGGCCATTATCAAGAGATAACCACGCTTCACTCTCACCGACAGCAATACTCAAACAGGTATTAGGCATAAACAGAGAGACATTCGACTGCTGCTTCACTTTTTCAAGGAGTGAGAGCTGAATGACTCGGTTTTCAACAATGTGTCCTAAGTTAGGCTGAGCGTGCTGCTTTGCTTCAAACTCAATTCGGGCAAAGCTGTCTTGCTCCCATACTTCCATTCCTACATAGGGGGAAAGTCGACGCTGCTCAATACCTTGCCACGCACCCACATTCTTCAAAATAGTTTCACTTGAACGACTCAACGCCGACACTCTCACATCGGGCAGGTCTTTCAAGTTTTCATCAGGCCGATGTCCTTCAATAACGGCAATTCGTAAATCTGTCTCTTTAAAAGCAGCAGCGAGAGCCAGACCAACCATGCCACCACCAACAATTGCGATATCGACGCTTTGCATCATGTTCTTGTTATCCTTTTTATTTCATTGCTCACGGTGTTTACCTCTGAACAATGCCTAATGTTCTTCGCAGTAAAGGCGTTTTTAAAACAGGAAGGTTATCCATTGCGACCAGCGCTAGGTTTCGCCCCACTCTCATAGAGAGTAAATCATTGGAAAACGTATGTACTAGCTGAGATGTCATTGAAATGGTGTCTTCACGATCATTCTCACGTCGTTTCCTGTAGGCCACTAACGTCTCATAGCTTCCTGGGTCTTCAGAAGAAAAGGCGATCTCTTCAGCCAAACTCGCTACGTCCCGAATGCCAAGATTAAAACCTTGTCCCGCGATTGGGTGTAAAGTTTGAGCGGCATTACCGACAATAGCAAAGCGATGCGAGATGTTTTGGCTTCTGTAACGCAATAGCAATGGATAGGTCGCTCGGCTGCCAACTTTCGTTAACTGCCCTAGTCTCCAGCCAAACTCACTTTGCAACTCAAGTAAAAACTCATCGTCGTCCATCGACAAAACTTGCGTCACAAGATCAGGCGAAAGGCACCAAACCAACGACAATCGATTATCGCTCATTGGCAATAAAGCGAGAGGGCCGTACTTCGTAAAACGCTCAAAAGCTTGATGATTATGAGGCTCGCTACTCACCACATTCGCAATCACAGCAGACTGTTCAAAATCATGCTCGAGCATTTCAATGCCAATTTGCTCACAGCAAGTCGACATCGCCCCATCAGCCGCAACAAGTAACTTGCCTTGAATGGATTGCCCACTGTCTAGCTCTACTGTCACCAGTTCTGGTTCTCGACTAATGTGAGTAACTGAGTCGGGGCACAACAATTCGATGCCAGAATCCGCATCCATCTTGCCTTGGTAGATTTCGCCAATATCAGCAAGTTCGACAACATAACCCAATGCATCAATGCCGAGCGCTTGCTTGTTTATGTTCGTAATGCCCAAATGAGTTTGGTCTGACACGTGAATATGATCAATGGCGGTCGCGACGGGTTCTATCGATGACCACAAATTCAGTTTTTTTAAGATCGCCACCGTGCCTGCAGAAAGGGCAATAGAGCGAGAGTCGAACCCAGGATGGGCATGATGATCGACTTGGTAAGCCTCTACAACGGCAATGGACAATGTCTGCTGACTTAACTCCCTTATGGCTAAAGCTAAGGTTGCACCAGCCATTGCGCCACCAGCGATAATCACATCATACTTCTTCATTGATTCAGCTCTCTAATGTTTGACGGTTCTCTTGTTTGTAGCATTTAGTGTAGCGTTGGCTTCTCTTCCGCTTTATCAGCTTTAACACCAAGTTCTGTATGAATAGTCAACACACAAACTTTCACATGCTCAATGACCTGCTCTAATAGCAAAGCCTGCTCTTCAAGATCATCATCTTCATCAATGCCCAGTCTCGCCATTTCTTCGAGATCGCCCAAGGCTTCTTTCGTGTCAGGCGACACCTTGTTCAGCGTTGCACCAGCCAACCCTAAACCTGAGATAAAATGATTAATCCAATCACTTAGGCCATCGGCCAAATCAAACACGCTGGCACTGGCTTCTTGATCGGGAAGCAGCAATGACAACTCTAAGTCCGTGCCAACTAACTCTTTAGACGTTGCATCGAAGATAGATTGTGCCACCTGCAGTGCACGTTCAGGCCACCCCATTCCATCATTGGTGTAATCAAAAATAAGTGGCTGCCAGCTATTATCATTAAGGGAAAGTCCACCACTGATCATGCCTGTCAACAAGCCATGCAGCTCTGCAGGAGTAACGGCTAACGCAGCAGACTGTAATTCTATTGCACTTGAAAGGTATTCAGGTAGTGTTGTTTTGCTCATGGTAAAACCCAGTATTCATAGATTATTCGACATCCTAACATCTCACTCACTGAGCGAAAACGTTGATAAACATAATATGGCGGGCTTTTATACAATTTGCCCAATATCTGTGTTCTCAGTACTCGTTTTCTTCTACGGTTGCGGGAAAAGCTTGAATGTTATGGACGCTTTTTCTATAGTTTCCGACTCGGTGGCAATGATCACAACAACCATCGTTTTGCGAGATCGTGAATTCGGCCATCCTAGATTAGGAAATGTGAAAATAGAGTTGAACCATAATGAGTAATCAAGCGGTAGACGTTAAAATTTTAGGTAAGCTCACTCGTGTCAATTGTCCTGATGGGCAAGAAGAGTCATTGCAGCATGCTGCCCAAGATCTTGATAACCGTTTGGCAGAATTGGCTGAACGTACGAAAGTCACCAATGAAGTTCAATTACTTACCTTTGCCGCACTCAACATTTGCTATGAGCTGCACAGTAAGAACAAAGATGATCAATCTCAGCAATCCCAACTTACCGAGAGAATGGAACTTCTCTCTGCGTCATTAGATGATGCATTAAGCAAAGTTAATCAAGGTCAGTAACTGGAAATACTGATACACTTTACTTTACCAACAGTAAACGACAACCGTTTAAACTGTACCCGTTTTACCCTGGAGTGTGCGTCAGCAGGATTTAAGTCCCTGAGCCGATAAGCAATACCCTAGGATTAGTATTCGATGACTATTGAGCAAGCTCGGCTCGTACCGAGAAGCCTACGGTCACCCTTGCTGACCCGCCTTGAACCAGATGGTTCAAGGGCCACAATCCTCAACGGCACTCTGGGGTATCCTATTCGATACCCGCTATGATGACAGGCGGACATATGACCTTATCTCGACAAGCGATACGTTCACAGATCCGTGAAAGACGTAACCAACTCCAAGCCGATACCCAGCACCAAGCAGGGCTTGACTTGGTTCGACAATTTTCGACGATTCCTGAACTTTCCTCCGCTAACCATATTGCTATCTACCTATCAACAGATGGTGAAGTCAATACAACACCTCTGATTGAATGGCTGTGGGCGCAAGGAAAAGCCGTGTACCTGCCTGTGCTACACCCTTTTTCCAAAGGACAATTGCTCTTCCTGCACTACACCCCTGATACACCCGTCGTCCTAAATAAGTATCAAATCATCGAGCCGAAGCTCAATCAAACCCTAGTCAAACCGGTAGCGGAACTTGATCTGATTTGCACGCCACTAGTGGCATTTGATTCCACAGGCCAACGCTTGGGAATGGGTGGTGGTTACTACGACCGTACACTAGAAGCCTGGTTTAAGCATAAAGAAGGGGCAATACCAATTGGCTTAGCTCACGACTGTCAACATGTTGAAGCGCTTCCCAGTGAAGCTTGGGACGTTCCACTACCAAAAATAGTGACGCCAAGCAGAGTATGGCATTGGGAATCTTAGACCAATACCGTTATAATCGCGCCGCATTAACCATTCACGTTAACCATTGGCATTAACTTCTAGCAGGAGATGAGCATGACTCAAGATGAAATGAAAAAAGCAGCCGGTTGGGCCGCTCTTAAGTACGTAGAAAAAGGCAGTATTGTAGGCGTAGGTACAGGCTCTACTGTTAACCACTTCATCGATGCTCTTGGTTCAATTAAAGGCGACATTAAAGGGGCGGTATCAAGCTCTGAAGCGTCAACAGAAAAGCTGATCGAACTCGGCATTGAAGTCTTTGATTGTAATGATGTCGAAAAACTGGATGTCTACGTTGATGGTGCTGACGAGATCAATGCGAGTCGTGACATGATCAAAGGTGGCGGCGCGGCGCTGACTCGTGAAAAAATCGTAGCGGCTATCTCAGACAAGTTTATTTGTATTGTAGATGGCACGAAAGCGGTTGACGTATTAGGCAAGTTCCCACTTCCTGTTGAAGTCATTCCAATGTCACGCGCTTACGTTACACGTGAATTAGCTAAGCTTGGCGGTAACCCTGTTTACCGTGAAGGTGTCGTGACAGATAACGGCTGTGACATCCTAGATGTTCATGATATGGCTATCACAGAGCCTAAAGAGCTAGAAAAAACCATCAACGCAATTGCCGGTGTCGTGACTGTCGGTTTATTTGCTGCTCGTGGCGCTGATGCTGTCATCACTGGCACACCAGAAGGTGCCAAAATCGAAGAATAATCGATAAAAAGAAAGACACTTTCTGTCATTTGATTACAAACGGTACCTGTAGGTGCCGTTTTTTATAGTTTTCACAATATTATTATGGCTTATTCCGTAATTTTCTTACCCAAAAGCAAATTTATTTGTTACTTTATTGAACAGAAGACGCAC
>NZ_MCWZ01000316.1 GCF_002877365.1 Vibrio sp. 10N.261.55.A7 | reverse complement strand
GATAGCTCCTGTCAGGCGCAAGCCGAACCGCCAGAAGGGGATGGGTGTGGGTATGAGCTAACGAGCTGGTGGCCCAAGCCTGAAGATGAAAAAAAAGCAGCAGTAAAACCGGTTAAGAAAAAGGAAAAAATCCCACCTACTCAGTGCTTGGCCATGTTGAACGAATAGGGTGTAACTCCCACAGAAGAGAGTCTTGGTCAGTGAGTGAAAACGAAAAAAGGAGCGCCAATCGGTGCTCCTTTTCTATTTGAGTCGTCGCTAAATTGCTTTGGCTCGCTATGCCATACCTTGGATGATAACGAACTTCTCTAAAAGCTCGTCATCGGTCTCGATGTTCTTCGGGTCAGTGATAATGCATTTGGTGATAGGACATACGGACTGGCACGTAGGCTTGTCGTAGTGACCTTTACACTCTGTACACAACAAAGGATCAATTTCAAAGATAGAGTCACCCATAGTGATTGCCCCGTTAGGACACTCTGGATCGCACATATCGCAATTGATGCATTTGTCGGTGATCAGTAATGCCATTTTATTTACCTGTTGGGTTACGGGTATCCTGACCTGAGTTTAAATTACGCATCAACAGCCCGAAAGATAAATCCATATCTTCAGGAACTGGGATGAAGACAAAGTGACCATTGCCTTTCGCATCATCAATGACTTGTGACTTGCGGTTTTCCATCGCTTCAAGGGTGAAAACGACGTTACCATTTGGTGTCATTAGCTCAAGGCTGTCGCCCACAAGGAATTTGTTTTTCACTTCGACTTCCGCTAAATCACCACGGCGTTGACCAGTAAACTCACCAACAAATTGCTGTGCGTCAGACACTGAGTAACCGTAATCGTAGTTTTGGTAGGTGTCGTGAGTGTGACGACGTAGGAAACCTTCTGTGTAACCACGGTGCGCTAGGCTTTCTAGCGTACCCATTAAGCTCTCATCAAATGGCTTGCCAGCAACCGCATCATCAATCGCTTTACGGTAAACCTGAGCAGTACGAGCGCAATAGTAGAAAGACTTAGTACGGCCTTCAATCTTCAATGAGTGAACACCCATCTTCGTGAGGCGTTCAACGTGTTGGATAGCACGAAGATCTTTCGAGTTCATGATGTAAGTACCATGTTCATCTTCGTAAGCCGCCATTTTCTCTTCTGGGCGATGTGCTTCAGAAAGTAGAACGACTTCATCGGTCGGCTTGCCAAGACCTAACGTGTTATCAGGACGCTCATCTTGAACTTCGATAGCTTGCCCTTCAGTAGCTTGAGACTCTACGGCAGGGTCAAACTTCTCAACAATATCACCCGTGTCGTTCTCTTTACCTTCTTCGACTTTGTACTCCCAACGGCAAGCGTTAGTACACGTGCCTTGGTTTGGATCGCGTTTGTTGATGTAGCCAGATAACAGACAACGACCAGAGTACGCCATGCAAAGCGCGCCGTGAACAAAGATTTCAAGCTCTGTTTCTGGGCAATGTTCACGAATCTCTTCAATTTCCTCTAGAGAAAGTTCACGAGACAAAATCACACGCTCAACGCCTTGAGTCGACCAGAACTTTACGGTCGCCCAGTTCACGGCATTTGCCTGAACTGATAGGTGAATCGCCATATCAGGAAACGCTTCACGAACCATCATGATAAGACCAGGATCTGACATGATCAGAGCGTCTGGGCCCATCTCAACAACCGGTTTTAGATCGCGAATGAAGGTTTTTAGCTTGGAGTTATGCGGTTGAATGTTGCAAACCACATACAGCTTTTTACCTTGAGCGTGCGCTTCGTCGATACCGATTTGTAGGTTTTCATGGTTGAATTCGTTGTTACGTACTCGAAGGCTATAACGCGGCTGGCCTGCGTAAACCGCATCTGCGCCATAAGCGAAAGCGTAACGCATGTTCTTAAGGCTACCTGCTGGTGACAGTAGCTCGGGTACGAATGGTGTGTTAGTCGTCATTGCTGGTTTCTCTAGTCTGATCTCAAGTCAGGTTACTCCCACCTAGTGGAAGTAAAGGGGCGCGTATTTTACGTCAAAATGTGACGTAAAACAAATGCACAATATTTCTAAGGAAATAAGAAAGAGGCGACTATCGGAAGGATATGAGAAAGGTACGAAGATAAAAAACGCCCTTTAAGAAAGAAGAGCGCTGTTTCTGTATTGGTTTGCAAACTCAGATTTCGTTAAGCCTCTGGGTGAGGCAGGCCACCCAGTGCATCGAATAGGTTGGGTAAGAAGGCGCTGAGCTCTCCACACATTAACGAGAAGTCTGCATCAAAGCGTGCCGCTTGGTCTTCGCGTGGAATGTCTTCGTTTTGGTCCTTAAGATCATCCGAGAATTTTAAGCGCTTAATGCTCGCATCTTCGGCCAATACGAACTCGATACGATCTTGCCAGTTAAGTGCAAGTTTCGTGACGACTTTGTTTGCTTCAATGTGGTTCTGAATTTCTTCTGCGCTCAGTTCTTGCTTCTTACAGCGGATGATGCCGCCGTCTTCTTGAATGGATTTCAGCTCAGCTTCATCAAGAAGCGTGATCCCTTGAGGTGTATCGCCTGATTTCACCCATTCTGTCAGCGTATTATCGACTGGCTGCTCTGGAATAGCAGGAACAACAGGCAGGCTACCCATGGTTTTACGAAGAAGAGCGAGAACATCTTCTGCTTTCTTGTAGCTACTTGCGTCAACCAGAATTAGCCCTTCTTTCGGTAATACCAATACGAACGTATGGTTACTGCGGCTAAAGGCTCTTGGCAGAAGATCGATGATAATCTCATCTTTCAGCGTCTCTTTCTCCGTCTTTTTAAGAGGGCGACCTTCGGCTGCTTCCATGGTTTCAATTTTTGCGTTTAGCGACTCTTTGATCACCGACGCTGGAAGCATCTTCTCTTCTCTTTTAGCGCAAATCAGAATGCGGTTTTCAGAAACGTGCGTCATCATGTCGCCATGACGACCCATTGCCGTTACCCAGCCAAACTTTTGTTTATCCTGACTGCCACACGGCGTGAAACGAAACTCTTCTAGCTGTTTTTCGAGCTGGTCTGCATTGAATTCGATATCGCGATTGAAGCGATAAACCAGACAGTTTTTAAACCACATATTTTTTCTCTAGGCTGGAATCAAGGCGCTCATCATAGGCAATTTTTAATGTGTTGTCTTAACTCTATGCAAAATTCTTCGAGCAATTAACACAACGCAAACGTTTCACCAATGAAGGCATTCAACCTTGAAAAGAATGGAATTTGTTATGACGTTGAGCCGAAAGTTATATTAAACTTTCTTTGCAAAGGTCACAAAAGTGTCATAATTACTGGTAATAATGCTCATAGTTGCAAAGGGTTAGTCAGTTTGCCCAAGCGTTAATTTCATACACAGGGTTATAAAAATATGTCCAGAAGGATTTTAGTGGTTGAGGATGAAGCACCTATCCGCGAAATGTTGTGTTTTGTCCTTGAGCAAAAGGGTTACCAAGCTGTTGAAGCCGAAGACTATGATACCGCAGTGAGCAAGCTCGGCGAACCATACCCAGATCTTGTCCTGTTAGATTGGATGCTGCCTGGTGGCAGTGGCATTAACTTCATCAAGCATATGAAACGTGAAGAGTTAACGCGCAATATTCCTGTTGTGATGTTGACGGCTCGTGGTGAAGAAGAAGATAAGGTACGTGGCCTTGAAGTTGGCGCAGATGATTACATCACGAAGCCTTTTTCACCTAAAGAGTTAGTCGCTCGTCTAAAAGCCGTTATTCGCCGAGTAACGCCAACCGCATTAGAAGATGTGATTGACGTACAAGGTTTGAAATTGGACCCAGTATCGCACCGTGTTATGGCCAATGAGTCCCCGCTTGATATGGGACCAACTGAGTTCAAAATGCTGCACTTCTTTATGACGCACCAAGAACGTGTTTACAGCCGTGAGCAATTGCTGAATAACGTTTGGGGAACCAATGTGTACGTTGAAGATCGCACAGTCGATGTTCACATTCGTCGACTTCGTAAAGCGCTCGAGAATGCAGGGCATGATAAGCTCATTCAAACCGTTCGTGGTGCAGGTTACCGCTTCTCAACAAAGGCGTAGATTTAGCGCCATCATTGTAAGTCAGGTGTCACAGCAAATAGAGCGTGGAAGCTGGTAAAAAGATAAGTAGAAAGGACGTTTGTCCGAGGAATTAAATTGGTTGAAAAGTTAACCTGGAAAAAGCTGGCTTGGGAGCTGGCTTTTTTTTACACCCCATGGGTTATTGTTGGGTGGATATTTGGACACATGCCGTGGTTGCTTTTAGCTGCCACGGTTTTGCAGTTGTTATGGCACCTACATAATCAAATGAGGTTGTCGGCTTGGCTGTGGGATGAAAAGCGATTAACGCCACCTTCTGGTAGTGGAAACTGGGAATCGCTGTTTAACGGCATCTATCGCCTGCAACAGAGACAACGAAAAAAACGCAAAGAGCTGACCAATCTGATTCGTCGTTTCCGAAATGGTGCAGAATCTTTGCCAGATGCCGTGGTTGTATTTCGCGGTGAAGGCAACATCGTTTGGTGCAACAAACTGGCGCAACACCTCCTTGGTTTTAAATGGCCCGATGACTCTGGCCAGCCAGTATCGAATTTGATCCGCACGCCAGACTTCATTAAATACCTGAATAAGCAAGACTTCTCTGAACCGTTAGAAATGAGATCGCCGCTTAATGTCGAGAGAATGCTAGAGCTTCGTATTGTGCCGTACACGGAAGGTGAGCACCTGATGGTGGTGCGTGATGTGACTCAGGTGAAAAAGCTAGAAGGCATGCGCCGCAACTTTTTTGCCAATGTATCGCATGAACTAAGAACGCCTATGACGGTACTGCGCGGTTACCTAGAAATGACCGAAGATCCAGATATGCTCGTTGGGCCAATGTGGGGTAAAGCGCACGGTGTGATGACTGAGCAGCTCAATCGAATGAACAGTCTTGTCAGTCAGTTACTTACGCTCTCTAAGATCGAAGCGGCTCCAATGGATGACTTTGAAGACGTCGTCAATGTTCCCGCTATGCTCGAAGTGCTAGAAAAAGAGGCGCAAAGCTTAAGTGGTGATGATGGTCATCAGTTGACGTTTCATGTGGATGGCAGTCTCCGAGTATTGGCTGATGAGGATCAGCTCAGAAGCGCCATTTCTAATCTGGTGTACAACGCCGTGAAATATACCGAGCCGGGTGCCAAGATTGATGTGCGGTGGTTTAAAACCGTTCAAGGGGCTTGTCTTGAAGTTGAAGACAGTGGCGATGGCATTGAGCCGCAGCATTTACACCGTTTGACCGAACGTTTTTATCGCGTTGATAAAGCACGTTCTCGAGATACGGGAGGCAGTGGTTTAGGGCTTGCTATCGTTAAACACGCCTTGACGCACCATGATGCTCATTTAGAGATTCAAAGTGTCGTAGGCACGGGCAGTAAGTTTTCATTTGTTTTGCCTAGCCGCTTAATAGTGGAGGCATGATGCGATACGGCGCTTCTCTCTTGATTTGTGTTTCTTTCTTCTTTGCTACTAACGTGCACGCTGAAGGCTCTGATTTGGATGGCTTTACATCGGCTGAGCCCTTGCTGCCTTATGAAAAAGTGCCGAGCATTTCTGGCACCATTCTCTCTGTGGGCTCAGACACATTAGCGGGTATGACAACGCTGTGGGTGGAAGAGTTTGAACAGAAGTATCCAAGCATCAATGCACAGGTTCAAGCCTCTGGGTCATCGACAGCGCCGCCTGCATTAACAGAAGGCACAGCGCAATTTGGCCCCATGAGTCGCCCGATGCGCAACCGAGAAATGGAGGCTTTTGAGCGTGAGCATGGTTATAAACCAACGGAATTAAGAGTGGCGATTGACGCCATTGGTGTTTTCGTTCATCGCGACAATCCGATTGGCGGGCTGAACTTCTCTCAATTGGACAGTATTTTTTCCACAACGATGCGCTGTGGCGCTTTAGAAAAAGTCTCAACCTGGTCTCAATTGGGGTTGAAAGCCAATTGGGCCCACAGAAGTATGCAGTTGTTTGGCCGTAACTCTGTCTCGGGTACTTACGGGTACTTCAAGCAAAATGCGCTTTGCAGCGGCGACTTTAAGAACAACGTCAACGAGCAGCCGGGTTCTGCTTCCGTGGTGCAGTCGGTGGCGCTATCCATTAACACGATAGGGTATTCTGGTGTGGGTTATCAGATGTCTGGAGCGAAACTGATCCCTTTGGCAAGAGAAGGGGAAGATTACGTTTACCCTAGCCGAGAAAACATCCTATCTGGTGATTATCCTCTCTCCCGATTCCTTTATGTTTACGTCAATAAGCACCCCAATTATCCTTTGTCGCCGATCGAGAGGGAATTTATCCGGTTTATTTATTCTGCTGAAGGGCAAGAGTTGGTGGCAAAAGACGGTTACATTCCGATTAGCGCTGACATTGCAAAAGAGGAACTTGCGAACCTAGGCATCGATTGACCCATTGAACGATTGACCGACTATTCGCGATGCCATCAATAGACAGAGTGCTGGCTAGTGAGTGAAGAGATGCTTAAAACTGAAGTGTCCAGTCAGCGTTGTTCCAAAGCTCTTGCTCTGTTTCGAGATCGGCACTCAGTAACTTATTCTCTTTGAGCCATTGTTCGTTTGAACTCCCTACCGTCCACACTTCGCCTGACACTGAGAGCTTTAGTGACGCATTGTGTGTGTCGTTCCTTTGGCCATTGACCAAAATTGCAAGGCGCAAGATCTTGATGAGACTGAGGATGTGTTTGCGCTTATACAGCGTCAGATCGTCCATTTCATTGAGCTTTAGTCCCTTTCTTTGAAAGCGAGCCAATGTTGCAAGCACTTGTTGTTGTTCTTGATTAAAGCCTGGCATGTTGGTGTGTTTTAGAATGTACGCTGAGTGACGATGAAAGGCTTGCAGACTGATACTCAGCCCGACTTCATGCAATAAAGCACTCCATTCCAATAAAGAGAATAAAGGGCTACTTTTTTTGATGCCGAGTTCTCTGCGCACTTGTAGGAAAAACGCGTTTGCTTGTTGTTTGACGTTGTTTGCGTGGACGAGATCAACAAGATGCTTTTTGGCTAAATTTTCTGTCGTGCGCATTCGGATGTCGAGCCGCTTAAACTGATCTTCCATTTCATAAAGAAGCCCTTCACGCAATGCACCTTCCGAGTAATGAAGTTCATCAATATCGAGCGCGTTAATGATCCCGTGTAAAACCACGACGCCTCCGACAAAGACGGGTTGCCTTTCTGGAGCGAGCCCTTTCAACTGAATATCTTCAATGGTTGTCCATTGGCAAAGCGTTTCAATCAATTGCTCAATTCGCCTAGAAGTGATAATGCCATCGTCGTGCCCAAGCCCGATTAAAACCTCTCTTATTGCTTTAATGGTTCCTGAAGAGCCAATTGCGATATCCCATCCTTTGTTTTTGTACTTTGAGCGGATCCCCTGCAGGTGTTGACCCGTTGCAATTGACGCTTTAATGAAGTTTATCGAAGAGAGGTGCCCTTTTGGAAAATAGCGCTGAGTATAGCTGACACAGCCGAGCTGTTTACTTGTTACCAGAGAAGGTTCAAAGCCATGACCAATGATCATTTCGGTACTGCCGCCACCGATATCAATCACCAGTTTAGAATTTGATTCAGGCTGTGTGTGCGAGACACCGGCATAGATTAAACGGGCTTCTTCCGTTCCTGGGATGATCTCAATAGGAAAAGGGATCGCCGATTGGGCTCGAAAAAGAAATTCATGGGCGTTCGCCGCTTGGCGAAGGGTATGCGTTGCCGCGATCCGAACATTTGCGAGCTCGAAACCTTGCAGCCGCTCTGCAAACATCTCTAGACACTCTAGGCCTCTTAATATGGACGCCTCATCAAGCTTCTTGTCTTTATCTAACCCTGCCGCGAGTCGGACACGCTGTTTGTGGCGGCTAACGAGTTGTAAGTCTTGATCGACGACTTTAGCGACCACCATGTGAAAGCTATTCGAGCCGAGATCGATCGCGGCGATGTTGCGTGTCTCTTTAGAGTCCGTCATTTTTAGCAAGGCTTTTATTCTCAGATCTGACTTTCTTCTCTGTCTGTTTAAGATAGTTGTATATGGCGATCTGTGAACGGATTTTTTTACGGTTTCCACGAAGAACGTAGGAATTGCTCATCTCTTTATCAATGAGGCGCGCTTTTACCGTGTCTGTAAAATGGATATTGATGATGTCGATAATACGTCGCTTTAGTCGCTCAGACTTGATCGGTGTGGTGACTTCAATCCGGTGATCGATGTTTCGAGTCATCCAATCTGCCGAAGAAATATACACTAAAGGATCGCCGTTATTATGTGTGATGATGACGCGTGGATGTTCTAGAAATCGATCGACGATACTGATTATTGTGATGTTTTCACTGATGCCTTTTAGCCCAGGGATAAGTGAGCACATGCCGCGAATGATCATGCGAATCTTTACACCCGAGGTACTGGCGTTATACAGCTTGTTGATCAGTCCTTTGTCTACGAGGTTATTGACTTTCAGTGTGATCATTGCGCGATTGCCCGCAAGCGCATTCTCAGTTTCTTGATCGATCAGCTTATACAAGCTTTCTCGAGAATTTCGTGGCGAAACAATGAGTTCTTTGAAACGGACTGGTCGGTAAGGGTTCTCAATATAACCAAACACATGCCGTACTTCGTTGGTGATTTCTGGATCGGCCGTTAAGAGCGAGAAATCCGTATAAATTCGTGCCGTCTTTTCGTGAAAATTGCCAGTTCCTATGTGAGCGTAACGAACAATCTCATCGTTTTCTCGGCGGCTAATGAGCAGCAGCTTTGAGTGTATCTTCAAGCCCGGAGCGCCAAAAATAACATGAACGCCAGCCTCAGTAAGAACCTTTGACCAGCCGATATTCGCTTCTTCGTCGAACCTTGCTTGAAGCTCGACAACAACAGTGACGTTTTTTCCATTGTGCACCGCATCAATCAACGAGTTCATTAACCTTGAATCTTTAGCGACACGGTAAACGTTGATTTTGATGTTGATAACCCTTGGATCGAAGGAGGCCTGTCGAACAAGTTCTGAGATATGATCAAAGGTGTGGTAAGGGTAGTGGAGCAATATGTCTTTGGCTTTTATGGCATCAAAATGGTTATTGAAGGGTTCGAAATCGGCACATTCCATGGGTGGTAATGGCTTGTTTTCCAAATAGTCTCGGCCCACATTTGGGAAGCCAATAAAGTCTTTGAAATTTTGGTAACGCCCACCGACGATCAAGTTGTCATAGTTAGACAATTGAAGCTTTTCGCATAGAAAATCGAGCATATCTTTAGGCATATCATGTTCATAAACAAACCTGACCGGCATGGCGGTTAACCGCTGATTTACACCTTCGGACATCTGTTCAATCATGCTGTGCTCGACCTCATTACTCAGGTCGTACTCGGCATCTCGCGTCATTTTCATCGCGTATCCGCGAAGTTGCGTAGACTCAAAGAAGCCACTGAAGAGCTCGTCTAGGCAATATCGAATGATGTTATCGAGTAATATGATTGTTTTACGGCGTTTGCCTTTTGCTTCAGGCAACATTACAAAACGAGGAAGATGATCCGTTGGGATTTCGACAATGGCGTATTGGATTTTCTCATCACTTTTCAGCCCGACCGCAATGTAGGCACACTCATCTTTTAAAAACTGCAGCAAGTCTATTTCATTGGTGACGATAAGGGGTGTGACATGCAGCAGTACTTTTCGCTTAAAGTACTGAACAACCCACTTCTGTTGAGGCTCACTGAGCTGAGTTTCATTGACGAGGAAAATGCGTCGCCTTGCCATTTCTAAGATCAAGTCGTTGTACAATTCATCGAAGCTTTCATTTAGCTTCGCGGCTTTTGATTGCATCTTTGCGAGCAAGTGTTTGTATTTGTTCTTGTGACCTCGTTCCTGATTGATCAGTATCCGACGTTTAACATCTGAAAACCTAACTTTATAGAACTCATCTAAGTTGTTGGAAAATATACCCAAAAAACGAACCCTTTCAATAAGGGGAACGGTAGGGTCAGCGGCTTCTTGCAATACTCGCTCATTGAACGATAGCCAGCTCAACTCTTTTTCGATGTATAGTTTTTCCGCACTCATATTTTACCTTTATCAGGAGCCTAACCCGTTATGTGTTGGGTCTCATTTCTTTGGTAATGAACAATAGTGTTGTTTTATGAAGGATTTATTTCAACTTTTGTCATATTTACAAATTATTAGGGTCTATTCTAGAAATGCGACTGAAGAAGTTGATATAGGCCACTTATTGACCATTATTCACTCTTGAAACTGATTTTGCTTTAATGTTTTCAGTTATTTATTGTCGGTTGTAATATAATTGTCATCTTATCGAAATAATATCAATCCTCATTAATTAGACTGAGATAGCTATGCCCAGCGCCGATTTTTCATTGAAAGAACCCGACAGGAAGCGATTTGTTAAAGATCGACTTGTTCGCTTATTGGTTTCTTGCGGTGGAGTGAGTGTGTTAGCGGCGTTAGTCCTTATCTTTGTTTATCTTGCCATGGTTGTTTTGCCCCTCTTCTCTGACGCGGATATTGAGATTACTCAAACGCCAACTGAAATTAATACACCGCAGCCCATTTCCATCGGTGTTGATGAGTACGGTAAACACGCCTTTGTCCTTTCTAAGCTCGGCCGATTAGATTTTTGGACCCTAGATAATGCGACGACGGCGCACGCCTCATTTTCAGTCGCCAATGATATTGAACTGTTTGTAGACAGTAAAAAAGGCAACGGTTGGCAGGCGGTGATAGACCGAGCAGGGAAACTGGCTGTTTTTCGGCCTGACTTCTCTAGCAGCCGAAGTCGAAAGTGGGGTGTTTTTACTCCTAATATCGAAATTTTTGATAGTTCAATAGGACTCGACTTAGAGGATGGTTCTTCAAGGCTTGAGCAATTTGATTTTGTTGTCGATGATCTTAACCTGACTTTGGCTGGGCGGTATGACAATGGTCAGGTTGTCGTTCGGTGGAACGATCAGAGCGGGGCGTCAGAATTTCGTTTTCCGAGTCATTTACCCGATCTTGAACAGCTACTGCTGACGCCAAATGGCAACATGCTTTATATGCGTTCAGGGTCGGATCTCTATATTGCTCAAAAACAGCAGCAACAATATGTTGTTCGAGAGGTGGTGGATTTAACTCAAGGTGGTACCAAAGAACCCGTCTCAACAATCAATTTACTCTCGGGCGCTTATTCACTCTTGATCACCCATGAAGATGGGCTGGTTTCTCAGTGGTTTGATGTGCTTAAAGATCGTGAACGTAAACTGACACCCATCCGTGAATTTGATTTAGCGTTAGAGCTGGAGTTTTTGCTGCCTGATACCTATCGCAAAGGTTTCTACAGTTTTTACACCAATGGCACGTTGCAGAGTCACTATACAACGAGTGAAAAGTTGGTGATATTTGAGCGAGCGTATAAAAAGGTCCCCTCGTTGGCCGCAATGTCGAACAATGAACAGTACTTACTGGCGTTGGATGGCAATAGCTTAAAAGTGGGCAACGTCAATAATGATCACCCAGAGATTTCGTTTTCGTCACTATGGAAAAAAGTGTGGTACGAAAGCTATCCAGAGCCAGAGTTTACCTGGCAAACAACATCAGCTAATGATGATTTTGAAGAGAAATTCAGTTTAGTCCCTATCGCGTTCGGTACATTAAAAGCAGCCGCATTTGCGATGCTATTTGCTGTGCCTATTTCCGTATTAGGAGCAATTTACACCGCCTATTTCATGTCTGAAAAAATGCGCCGTGTTGTGAAGCCTTCCATTGAGTTGATGGAGGCTTTTCCTACCGTCATTATTGGTTTCTTGGCCGGCCTTTGGTTTGCGCCGATTGTTGAAACATACTTATCAGCGGTTGTTGCACTGCTGTTGCTCTTACCGATTTCCACCTTGGTTGTTGGGGCGATCTGGCATGTATTGCCTTCTCGATTCGTGTCTCTATTTCCTAACGGTTGGCATGGGCTGATATTGATGCCGGTGATTGTTGGCCTAGTTGTGCTTATCTTGTCACAAAGTGCGGCTATCGAAGTTTGGCTGTTTAATGGTGATGTTCGTATTTATCTCGCGGACCACGGGATTAACTTTGACCAACGTAACGCATTAGTGGTTGGTTTCGCGATGGGGTTTGCGGTGATCCCTACGATCTTCACCATCGCAGAAGACGCCATATTCTCTGTGCCAAAGCATTTGTCGGATGGCTCACTTGCTCTTGGTGCGACACCTTGGCAAACCTTAATTTATGTGGTTCTTCTTACCGCAAGCCCTGGGATTTTCTCTGCCATTATGATGGGGTTGGGAAGAGCGGTAGGCGAAACCATGATTGTGTTGATGGCGACGGGGAATACCCCAATATTGGATTGGAATATACTTGAGGGCATGCGAACCCTGTCGGCGACAATTGCGGTTGAAATGCCAGAATCTGAGGTTGCCAGTACGCATTATCGATTATTGTTTTTGGCTGCGTTACTGCTGCTCATTTTTACTTTTGCTGTCAATTCCATTGCTGAGTGGGTTAGGCAACGATTAAGGGATAGATACCGTGCGCTATAATCTAGCTGAAGTCGTTCTAGCGCTATTAGCGTTGAAAAGTGAGGAGCCGCGTTCATGTTAAAGTGGATGAAGTCGGGCTCACCTTGGATATGGCTAACGGGTGGAGCAGTGAGCATTAGCTTGCTTTCCGTCATGGGTTTAATGCTGCTTATTGGTTGGAAAGGACTGTCTTATTTCTGGCCCGCGCCCCTTTATCAATGGAAAACGCTCGACGGTGATACTTTGGTTGGGCAACTTTATGCTCAGGAGTTTGTGCCCGCGAGTCGACTGCAAGCCATGAACTTTGCCCTACCAAGTGAAAAGAGTGCGGATGATCTGGTGGCTCGTTACAGCATTAAAGTGGCGAATAGAGAACTCTACCCAGCCGATTTTGTTTCTATCTTGGATATTAATATCAAAGAACAAACCCTACCTAAGGGGTGGGCGGTGATAGAGCGTACCCGAAATGGCGACTTTTACGGGAAGCCTGTTGGTTATCAGAATGAAACTGACGTTATCTCAAAGGATCTGTCCGACGCGTTTTCTCTTGGTTTAGCTCAAACGGAGAAGCTCAGAGAGCAAATTAACCTTGTTATTGAAACGGAGTTTAAAGCGGCCAGTCGTGCTTTAGAGTCGATGCGTCTAGAAAAACGAAAGCGTGAGATCAATGGCAACCTCAATGGTACGTTCTTACAAGAGTATGATCTTCGTAAACAAGAACTTAATCAGCAATTGGTCGAGGCGGATGAACGTTTAGCCAAGCTCCGAGTGCAGCTCAATCAAGATAAGCTCATTGTTGAAGACATGTCTGGCCAACGCTCCGCTATCCCATTGAGTCAAATACTGGACATGTGGTATCCCAATGAAATGACGTTGGTGGAAAAAGTTTCCCATTGGGGGAAGCAAGCTTGGAAGTTCTTGTCAGAGAACCCGAGGGAATCAAATTCTGAAGGGGGCGTCTTTCCCGCCATATTTGGCACGGTGTTAATGG
The DNA here is from genome assembly GCF_002877365.1 of Vibrio sp. 10N.261.55.A7. Classification (GTDB taxonomy): domain Bacteria; phylum Pseudomonadota; class Gammaproteobacteria; order Enterobacterales; family Vibrionaceae; genus Vibrio. The sequence continues at coordinate 48,231 of NZ_MCWZ01000316.1, read as the reverse complement.
TGATCATCATGTCGATAGTGGTGATGCCGTTAGGTGTTGTCGCTGCTGTTTATCTGCATGAATACGCTTCTAATAACGCGTTTACAAGAGTGATTCGAGTTGCGGTTATCAACCTTGCCGGTGTACCGTCCATTGTTTATGGCGTATTTGGCTTAGGGTTCTTCGTGTATACACTGGGTGGCTCGATGGATTCGTTGTTTTATGCCGAGCGACTGCCCGCGCCAACGTTTGGTACACCGGGTTTACTTTGGTCTGCTTTGACTTTGGCTGTACTCACTTTGCCCGTTGTTATTGTGTCTGCCGAAGAAGGGTTAACTCGCATTCCAAGCTCTGTTAGACATGGTTCTTTGGCACTGGGTGCCACGCAATTTGAGACCTTGTGGCGAATCGTTTTACCGATGGCAAGCCCTGCTATTATTACTGGGCTTATACTGGCCGTTGCAAGAGCAGCAGGAGAGGTGGCGCCATTGATGTTGGTGGGTGTGGTTAAATTAGCCTCAAGTCTGCCGGTTGATGGAGAGTTCCCATTTTTGCACCTCGATCGCAAGTTCATGCACTTAGGTTTTCATATTTATGATGTTGGCTTTCAAACGACCAACATTGAAGCAGCAAGGCCGCTGGTGTACGCCACGTCTTTCTTGCTGATTACGGTGATTATCAGCTTGAACTTAACCGCAATCAGTATTCGTAATAACCTGCGCGAAAAATACCGCACTTTAGGACAGGATTAATCATGTTTTCTGTTGATCAAGCATTAGGGTATCAAGCTCCTTTAGACGTCGCCAATTTAACGGCAGAGCAGACGGCAATATCGATAGAAGGGCTTAATCTTTTTTATAAAGAGACGCAAGCGTTGAGCGATATTTCAATGCGCATTCCTAAAGGTCAGGTGACGGCTTTTATCGGTCCTTCTGGCTGCGGAAAGTCGACGCTATTACGCTGCATCAATCGAATGAATGATTTGGTTGAAGGGTGTAAGGTTGAAGGGAAGGTAAAACTGCATAGTAAGAACGTCTATCACCCTGAGGTCGATGTGGCGACTTTGAGGCGCCGTGTCGGTATGGTGTTTCAGCGGCCGAATCCGTTTCCTAAATCCATTTATGAGAACGTTGTTTACGGGCTGCGTTTACAAGGTATTCGAAACAGTCGAACTTTGGATGACGCGGTTGAACATTCATTGCGATCTGCCGCCTTGTGGGACGAGGTGAAACACCGTCTTCACGAGAATGCGTTTGGTTTATCAGGAGGTCAGCAACAGCGTTTGGTTATTGCTCGCGCCATCGCGATTGAACCAGAGGTATTGCTTCTAGATGAGCCGACATCGGCCCTTGATCCCATATCAACGTTGACGATTGAAGAGCTGATTAACGATCTCAAAGACAAATACACGGTTGTGATTGTTACGCACAACATGCAACAAGCCGCGCGAGTTAGTGATCACACCGCGTTTATTCATATGGGGAAACTGATAGAGTATTCAGACACTGACTCTATCTTCACTTCACCAAGAAAAACCCAAACAGAAGATTACATTACCGGTCGATACGGTTAACCATCATTTTCCCTTAGGAGACTTAATCAAGAATGAACTTTGGTCGTCATATTTCAGGTCAATTCAATGTCGAATTAGAATCGATTCGAACCCATGTTCTCACCATGGGGGGGCTAGTTGAACAACAACTCTCGTTTGCTATGCAGGCATTGCATAAAGATGATATTGATTTGGCTAAGAAAGTCGTAAAAGACGATCACAAAGTGAATTCTATGGAAGTCTCTATAGACGAGGCGTGTACTCGAATCATCGCGAAGCGTCAGCCGACGGCAAAAGATCTGCGTTTGATCATGGCGATTATCAAGACAATCACGGACTTGGAGCGGATTGGAGATGTCGCGACCAGTATCGCAAAAGTCGCGATTGAGACGCCCTCTTCTAAAGAGCAGTCCTTTTTTGTATCACTTGAGCCTTTGAGCCGTTTAGCGATTGGAATGCTGCACCAAGTCTTAGATTCTTTTGCCCGCATGGATGTCAATTCGGCCGCGGAAGTGTATAAGCTTGATGATAAAATTGATGAAGAATATGAAGCCGTTGTTCGTCAGTTGGTGTCCTACATGATGGAAGACCCGAAAAATATCCCGAGTATACTGCAAGTCATGTGGGCGGCGAGAGCGATTGAGCGCGTGGGTGATCGTTGTCAAAACATCTGTGAGTACATCATTTACTTTGTAAAAGGTAAAGATGTTCGCCATTTAGGCGAACAAAGTATTGATGATGCTCTGAAGTAAAGACCTAATCGAGAAATTAGTAGACAGTTTTTATGTCAGCTTGCTCACCATAAGCGTTGAGTTTCTCGACCATTAAAACTGAATGACAACACCTGTTGAAAACGTTGCAAAAAAGGTATTTGATCCCAAGGTCTTATTTCGGTCGATGAAGTTAAAGTCACCGCCGGCTCTAAAGCCTAAGTGGTGATTAATAAACATGACCCAAGAGGCGGAAATACTGACACCTTGACCCTCTGCATATCTAGGTTCATCCCATAACATCTGGCGACGCCCTTCATAGTCAAATAATCCAGCTTCTAATTGAAGTGACATTTTTTGCTTGGGCACCAATTGATACTGCCCACCTATGCGATAGGTTTTAAGGCGTTCTTTATCCGTCTTCAGAAATTCATAAGAGGTGTGGCTATAGGAAAGATATAGCGCGTCTAAACCAAGAGTATCTGCGAGTCCAAATTGAAGCCCTCCACCGGATATTCCAGAACCAAAATAAGGTCCAATTCTTATGTCTGGTGAGATATGTAAGGTGTTAGAAAAAGCATTAAATGCGCAAAGGTAAGTGGCTAGAAGGCATAGAAGGCAAGTGATTTTTTTCATAATACTACTCTCAGTAAGGTTTAGAAAACTCTTTCCGTGAGTCAGTAATTCCTGATGGGAGTAATATTATTACGGTGAATACGTTAGCTCTAATTATTAGCGTTTATATTTCTAATAATTAAATCTTATCAGACTGTTGTTGTTTTATAGACTGACGTATCAATTCGTGTAGCCAGAGCACTAATGCACTTTTTCTATTCCGTTTATGGTAATGACTTAAAATTTCAACGGTAAATGGCTTTCCTTCTATAGTCGGTGTGATTTGTCTCAGTCCTAGGTGACTTTCAATAGGGAATAAACTTGAGTTTGGCATGATCATATCTGAGTGTCGGGTGATATCAATGACGGCCATAATCAGTTCCGAACGAAATCCTACTTTTGGCGTTATTCCGTGTTCTTTCATTATATTCGCAGCATACCCAATATTGTCATTCCAACCGCGGCTAATGATAGAAGCATGCTCGTATTGACTAAACTCTTTAAAATCAACTACTTCATTTTTTATTGGATGCTCATCCCTCACTATGACACTCCCTTGAATCTCAGCGATATGCTCAGAATAAATGTCCTTGGAGGTTTCAATATCGTAATGAACACCAATCAGTGTATGTCCGTTTTTAATGTCTTCTGGTGTTGTACTTGACCAAGATAATAATTCTATTTCTGCATTAGGCGCTAGTTCTTTCATTTTCAGAAATAACGTAGTGGATATATTGGACAGTATGATAGGTGGGATAGCGATGGTGATTTTCTGGTTGATTTTCTCTGGGTCAAACTCATTTATTTGATTAAGAGCGGTAGAAAGTCCATCTAAATACGGTGTCACTGCGTTCGCTAAATCTTCAGCAAATGCCGTTGGTTTTAGACCACCATGTACCTTAACAAACAGTTCATCATCAAAGTGATTACGAAGTTTTTGTAGCGCTTGGCTAATCGCCGGTTGCGAGACAAAGAGGCGATCGGACGCTCTTCTCATGTTGAGCTCTTGAGAGAGGACTAGGAAAGTTCGCAGTAAGTTAAGGTCCAACTGATAAAAAAGATCTTTCGCCATAGGGTTTATTTCATATCCATATTTAAAACAATAACTTGATGAAATTGCCAATCATCCATCAAGCTAGTCTAATAGAGCCGTGACAAGTGATATCGCTTGGGCATCGGTTACAGGGACAATAAAATCATCACTGTTTCCCATTTTAGCTTGCTCAGCGACATAGGTCATTTTACTAGCGCGGCTGCTCTTACCGGACAAGTGAACCTCACTGATGTGTGTTTGTTCGACAATGCCTTGAACATTACTCACGTTAAGGCCTGCACCCGCCATAATGCCGATTCGACCATTGGCAATGTTAACCATATCCGCAATGACAGAGATACCTTTCTCTGCAGTAGATGCGAGCCCTGATGTTAAAACACGTTCACAACCAAGCTCACACACTTGTTCAATGGCGGTTTGGTAATCTTGACACTGATCGATCGCGCGATGAAAGGTGATGCCAAGATTGAGTGAGTGAGCTTTCTCGGCAAGCTGTCTCGCCGCCGTCATGTCAATATTCCCGTTAGCGTCCAAAAGGCCAAATACCACCCCATTTAGACCAGCTAGGCTTGCCGCTTCAATGTCAATCAACATGGATTCAATATCATCAGCATCATAAAGAAAATCCCCTTGACGTGGTCGAATCATGGCATACACAGGAATAGGGGATATCTGAGCGGCTTTTTTCATCATACCAAAGCTTGGAGTCAAGCCGCCAAGTGCAAGAGATGAACAAAGTTCAATGCGCGTAGCACCGCCTTCAATGGCGTTGTGAAGTGATTCTAGATTGTCGATACAAACTTCAATGTGGTAATTCATGGGGGCACCCTTGTGATGATTGGGTCTTTATCCTAACGGAAAGCCCTGCAATTATTAGGGTAAACATTATTGCGCATTATTTCCGTGTTATTTTGCGTTGTGATAACCGAGGACAGTAAATGATGAGCAATAAAAAACCCAGCGCTTAAGTCTGGGTTTTATCAATCGTTAAAGAGAGTTAAGCGGCGTCTTCTTCCGGCGCATCTTCTACTGCTTCAATCTTTTTTGCTTTCTTAGGCGCAGGTTTACGCTTAGCCCCTAGAGCAAAAAGAACCTCTTCTTTGTTCTTCGCTAGGAATAGAGCAAGCTCTTCTTGCTTCGCTTCATCTTCTAACACATCACTTTTTGCTAGCAGTTCAAACATCTCATCTGCCATATCCAGCATTTTGTCATAAGCGTCAGCTTCGGCTTTAGAGGTAAAAGTCATTTTCTCTTCTCCGTTGCGTTCCACCACGTACTTGACGATTACAGCCATGGTTAATCCTCTAATTTAATTGAATCTATTACTGGCTTTTTATACAGCTTTATCCTTTTTAAGTCTAGCGACAGGCGCAATTCTGGGAGCTGTGTGGTCGCTATTTACTCATTTGATGACAAAACTCAATAAAGCGCTTTAACAAGGGGCTTTGATATTTTTCTTTATGAACCAGTAGCCAAAAGCGTCTTTTCATATCGAGTGACACCTTCAGTTCTTTGACACGGCCATCTTTAATCGCAGGCTCTGCGGCCAGCCGTGATAAACAGGCGAGCCCAAGCCCGGAAGAAACGCTGTTGATCAGCGCTTCGGTTGTATTGAGCTCAAACGACTCATGCCAGGTTTCAATACGTGGTGCAATCACACGTAAGAAAAACTCACGTGATCCTGAGCCTGCCTCGCGAAGGATCCATTCACTGCTTTCTAGGCTGGCAAGTGAGACATTATCAAGGTCGGCATTTGCATAACTAGGCGCGCAGATGATGCACATTTCATCTTGCCCAAACTGAGTAGAGATGAGTTCAGGGTGCAGTGTCTTGCCTTCAATAAGCGCAAGATCGAGCTCATAATCAACCAGCTTCTGGCAGATCAAACTGGAGTTGGAAATGAACAAACTTTGAGAAAGATGCTGAGTGTCATTGCGAAAGCCGCTGAGTAGATTAGGCGCGACATGATTGCCTATCGTGTCACTGGCGCCAATTCTTAGCTTTCCAGAAAGGGTCTGGTTTTGATCAAACATCTCATCAATTGAGTTTGCGCGATGTAAGAGTTCGTCCGCCAGAGGAAGAAGCTTCAGCCCTTCTTGATTGATAATGAGCCGATTATTGACGCGATCAAAAAGGGAGTGACCAATATTCTTTTCAAGTTCAGAGAGCGCCATGCTCACCGCCGCTTTTGAGAGAAAAAGTGCCTCAGAGGCAGAGGTCAGTGTTCTATGTTGCGTAATGGTGGTGAACACCTTTATCTGTTTGAGCGAGATATTGCTAGGCATAGATGGATTCGTTTAGCTATTTTGAAGGCTATCTACAAATGATTAATGAAAATAGAACGAAGTGCAAGATAGCTGAGTGATGAAAGAGCCTATCTGAGTCCTTGCTCTCGCAATTTTTTGTACAGCGTATTTCGACTGATATTGAGCTGTTTGGCGGTCGCCGATACATTGCGGCCTTGCTGCTCATAGACTTGCAACCACTGTGTGTTATTCGCGTTAAGGTTAACGTTTATGGCTTCCAGACTGGTAGGTAAATCAATATTTTCTGACTTGTTTGATCTAGACATTCCTGATGGGGCAGATGTACTTATTGTTGTCTCTGGTTCACCTACCTCAAAAAGAAAGTCATCCGGTAAGTGCTCTGCACGTATTGTTTCGTTATCCGCCATCGCTATCGCGATTTGAATGACGCTCACCATTTGGCGAATGTTTCCTGGCCAGGAGTGAGATAAGAACATGGTGAGAACGTCGTGGCTCAGTGTTGGCGTTTCATCGGCTAAAGCAAACTTTCGCAACAGATGATTAATGAGTGTGACCTTGTCGGTGCGTTCTCTTAATGAAGGCAGCGTGATGTTTAATCCCGTGACTCGATAATACAAGTCTTGCCGGAAATTTCCTTGCTCGACCAGATCTTTCAAGTGGCAGTGAGTGGCTGAGACCAGTTTAAAGTTGACTGGATAAGAGGTGGTTGAGCCTAGCGGGGTCACCTTTCGTTCTTGCAAAACTCGAAGCAGTCTTGCTTGAACATTCATTGGCATGTCGCCCAGTTCATCTAAAAATAGCGTCCCTTTATCGGCCTTTCTAATCAGCCCAATGTAGCCTTTTTGATTCGCGCCCGTAAATGCGCCTTTTTCATAGCCAAATAGCTCAGACTCTACTAAATCAGCGGGAATCGCCGCACAATTCACCGCTATCATCGGCGCATGTTTGCGTTCGCTCGCAAGGTGCAGGGCATTTACAAATACCTCTTTACCGACCCCTGTTTCACCATGAATCAAGATTGGAATATCAGTGTTGAGTATGCGACTTGATTGAGAAATCGCTTTGGCTAATCGAGCGTCACCCATGTCGAGTTTTTCGAGTTCTGAGGACGCTTTAGGCGCTTTAATAGGCACTTTGATTTTCGTTTGTCGGTAATCGATTTTTCGGCCACTGGATAGTTTTGGCGGGGTAATGATGGCGAAGTAATTGAATTTTGAGTGTGTTGTCATCGACATCGGGTTGTAGTGCGGATGTGAGAGTATCTGCTGCATCTTGATATCGAATATTTGTTCAAGACGCTGCAGTGCAATGCCCTGACCTAATGTCACTTCGGCGCGTCGATTGGCTGAGATAATGACGCCATCTTCATTAAAAACTAAGAGCGATGACCATTGGCTATCGATGTTTTCTGGAGACGTGTTGAACCAAAGCAGGTAATGATCATCTTGAAACTGAGAAGCGATCAGCTGGTTTTCGATCGCTTGGGACATCAGTTTTACCATGCCAAGCGTGTGAGACGTCGGCATATAGGCATCACTGGAGATCGATAACACCCCCGTCATTTTCTGCTCGTGATCGAAAAGGGGCGCGGCTGACCCAGTCATAAAACGGTTTGAGGTTAAGAAGTGTTCATCACGAAAGACTTGAACAATCGATCCGGTTTCTATGGCGGTTCCGATGGCGTTGGTGCCAATTAAGCTCTCTCTCCAATGCACCCCATTTTGAAATACTTCAGGTTGATGTTGTGAGAAAAAGCGTTGCTCGCCCCAGTTGTTCAACACCAGCCCATTGGTGTCTGTCAACGTGATTAAGCAATTACTGTTCGCCAATAAGCTGTCGTAGAAAGGAAGCACCTTATTGTTGGTGGTGGTGATCAACCCTGCATGTTCATCTTGTGACTGCTTAAACACGTGACCCGTTTCTAGCTCAATACTCGGAGTACTGCTGTGTGAAAGCCCCGACTGACGACAGCGTTGCCATGATTGTTCAATAATCGATTGGTGTTTGTCGTCCATCTTGATCTCGAGGTCATCGTACTGTTCATGGTACAAAAATTAAGTGTACAAAAGTTAAATGCACAAAAGTTAAGTATTTATTCTAATTGTTCGTATTGGAACAAAAACGTTCACGAAGTGTTCAGTGAACATATCACCTTACTATTCTGTGTGAACACATTTTGTTAACAAATGTTACTTGGATCTCACATATGATTTATCCATTAAAAATCAAAATAATCAGGGGTTTTTAATGATTCCTATATAAACAAAGGCGTCTGGGCTTGTGATGTAAACAAAATGTAAAGACACGAATAATCTGGCATGACTCTAGCAATAACGAACAATATCGAAAGTAATTTTGTTCAGAGCTTAAGGAGTGTTAAGTGTCATTAAGATTGGATCAAGTGAACAAATTGGTGGATGGCGAGGCGCATATTTCTGATGTGAGTCTGACCTTCGAGCCGGGCTCATTCAACGTATTACTCGGCCGAACATTAGCGGGTAAAACGTCTCTGATGAGATTAATCGCGGGCCTCGATCGGCCAACATCAGGCAGTATTTGGGTTAATGGAATCGATGTAACAGGCGTGTCTGTACGTGAACGCAATATCTCAATGGTTTATCAGCAATTCATCAACTACCCAAACCTGACCGTCTTTGAGAATGTTGCGTCACCACTGCGACTCGCCAACATGGCGGAAAGTGAAATCAAGCAGCGCGTGCACGACACCGCCGCGATGCTGCAAATAACGGAGCACTTGAGCAAACACCCTTTAGAACTCTCAGGAGGTCAACAGCAGCGCACGGCCATGGCGAGAGCGCTAGTGAAAGATGCAGAGATTATTCTCTTTGACGAGCCTTTGGTGAATCTTGACTACAAGCTAAGAGAGGAACTAAGACAAGAGATGCGTGAGCTGTTTCAATCAAGAAACACCATTGCCATTTACGCGACAACCGAACCCAATGAAGCGCTAGCACTGGGCGGAACGACCACCATTCTGCATGAAGGGCGAGTGATTCAGTCTGGCGTCACGCCAACGGTGTACCACAAACCAGATAATGTAGACTCGGCCGTTTTGTTCAGCGAACCGCCGATCAACCTCATTCATGGCGAGATCACGGATAACGAGGTGACCTTCGATAAGACCTCTCATTTTCCGCTTAATCAATCGTTGAGCAAGCTCGATAAAGGCAATCACCTGTTTGGTATTCGCCCGAGTCACCTAAGCCTGCTGCCTAAAAATGACGACGATGTTGAACTGACCGTTCAGGTTGAAGTGGCGGAGATCAGTGGTTCAGAAACCTTCCTACACGTAAGAAATACCTTGCTCGACTTAGTGTTACACCTCCCTGGCGTGCACACCTACGACGTGGATGAAACCATTAAGATCTACATCCCGATTCATAAGTTTTACGTGTTTGGTATGGATGAGCAGCTTATCCATGCCCCAATTAATGACGTGAGAGGGTAATCGACATGGTTCAAATTACGTTAAATTCGCTAGCGCATACCTACGACAAAAAGCCAACGGCTTCGTCTGCGTACGCGATCAAAGAGATGAACCACGTATGGAAGCAGGGCGGCGCATACGCCTTGTTGGGTCCATCCGGTTGTGGCAAGTCGACCCTTTTGAACATTATTTCAGGGTTGATGAGCCCCTCTCAAGGAGAGGTAGTGTTTGATGAGTTGGTTGTGAATGACTTGCGACCACAAGATCGAAACATCGCGCAAGTTTTCCAGTTCCCCGTGATCTACGACACCATGACGGTGTACGACAATCTCGCATTTCCGCTTCGTAACATGAAGATCCACAAAACCAAAATCCATTCCAAGGTCACTGAGATCGCAGAGATCTTAGAGCTAACCGATGTACTCAGTAAAAAGGCGCAGCACCTAACGGCCGATGAGAAACAAAAGGTGTCGATGGGGCGCGGGCTCGTGCGTGATGATGTGTCTGCAATATTGTTCGATGAGCCATTGACGGTGATCGATCCCCAATTGAAGTGGAAACTGAGAAGAAAGCTGAAACAGATCCATCAGCAGTTCAATATCACCATGATCTACGTCACCCATGATCAGCTTGAAGCGTCGACGTTTGCCGATGAAATTGCCGTGATGTACAACGGCCAAATCGTTCAATTTGGCACGCCAAGAGAGCTATTTGAACGCCCCAATCACACCTTTGTTGGGTACTTTATTGGCAGCCCGGGCATGAATTTAATGGAAGTCACCCCGACGGAAAATGGAGTGAGCTTTGATGATGTTGAGATCCCTCTTTCTGAGTCTTATCGCCATGCCATTGCGCAAGCCAATAGCAGCAACATCAAAATTGGTATTCGCCCTGAATTTGTTCACATCTGGGAGAAAGCCAACGATACGGCGCTTAAATGCAAGGTTATGCACGTTGAAGATTTAGGCACGTACAAAATCGTCACACTGAAGCTTGGCAATTACGACATAAAAGCCCGCCTACAAGAAGACCAAGTTGTCCCGAAAGATGAAGCCTTTATCAGTATTCCTGAGCAATGGACGATGCTGTATGTCGATGAATTTCTAGTCAATGTGGGGGATGCGTAATGAACAAAGTAACGAATAACAAAGCGTGGTTCTTAGTATTACCCGTCTTCTTGCTGGTGGCGTTCAGTGCGATTGTTCCGCTGATGACGGTAGTGAACTACTCATTGCAAGATATTTTCGATGCCAACTCCGCCTACTTTGTTGGGACAGAGTGGTATCGCGATACCCTAAATGATGAACGCTTACACTCTGCATTGCTTCGACAATTTGGCTTCACCTTCACCATCTTACTGATTGAGGTGCCACTTGGCATTATGGTGGCATTAACGATGCCAACCAAAGGGAAGTGGTCGGTATTTTGTCTGATTGTGCTCGCGGTGCCGCTCCTTATTCCGCTCAACGTGGTGGGTACAATCTGGCAGATCTTTGGTCGTGCAGATATCGGCCTGTTTGGTTGGGCACTGAATGGAATGGGCATTGATTACAACTACGCCGGTGATCCGGTGGATGCGTGGCTCACGGTGATTCTGATGGATGTCTGGCACTGGACGTCGCTCATTGCGCTTTTGTCCTACTCTGGCCTTCGCGCTATTCCTGATGCGTACTATCAAGCTGCAAACATCGACCGAGCGTCTACTTGGTCAATCATTCGCTACATTCAGTTGCCGAAATTGAAAAGTGTTCTGCTCATCGGGGTGCTGATTCGATTTATGGACAGCTTCATGATCTACACCGAACCCTTTGTATTAACCGGCGGTGGCCCTGGTAACTCAACGACTTTCTTGAGCCAAACACTCACCAAGATGGCGATCGGCCAGTTCGATATCGGCCCTGCTGCGGCATTCTCAATCATCTACTTCCTCATCATTTTGCTGGTGAGCTGGGTCTTCTATACCGCAATGACGCACGGCGAAAGTAAATAAGGAAATAACCATGTCGATGACGAAATCTAAATACACGCGTTACACGCAAATTGTCGGGCTCGCGTTCTACATCATTTGTTTGATGCTGCCAATCTATTGGTTGTTGAACATGTCGTTCAAGGAGAACCAAGAGATCTTAGGCGGTCTCAGCTTCTTCCCTGAAAACTGGACGTTTAAGAACTACACCACCATTTTTTCTGACTCCAGTTGGTACATGGGGTACATCAACTCCATTACCTACGTGGTGATGAATATGGTGATCACTCTGACGGTTTCACTGCCTGCGGCTTATGCGTTTTCGCGTTATAAGTTCGTCGGTGATAAGCACCTGTTCTTTTGGTTGCTGACGAACCGAATGGCGCCACCCGCGGTATTCCTGCTGCCGTTCTTCCAGCTCTACTCCTCTGTGGGTTTGTTTGATACGCACATTGCCGTCGCACTTGCACACTGTCTGTTTAACGTTCCTCTTGCTGTGTGGATCTTAGAAGGCTTCATGTCGGGGGTGCCAAGAGAGATTGATGAAACGGCCTATATCGATGGCTACAGCTTTCCTAAGTTCTTTCTCAAGATCTTCTTACCAATGATTCGTTCTGGTATCGGCGTGTCGGCGTTCTTCTGTTTCATGTTCAGTTGGGTTGAACTCTTGCTCGCACGAACATTGACCTCTGTGGACGCCAAACCGATTTCCGCCGTTATGACCCGGACGGTCAGCGCCTCGGGTATCGATTGGGGCGTGTTGGCTGCGGCGGGTGTGTTAACTATTTTGCCGGGCATCTTGGTTGTTTGGTTTGTCAGAAACCACGTAGCGAAAGGCTTCGCACTGGGTCGAGTTTAAGGAGTAAAGATTATGGGTTGGATGGCATGGACCACACCTTCGGCATTGTTCTTTCTAGGTATCGCATTGATTTTATTGACTATGACCATTCTAGAGATCAAATCGCCGTGTATTGAACGCAAAGGTTTTTTACCGATCACGACCACACGTGGTGATCGACTGTTTATTGGGTTACTGAGCTCCGCATTTGTCCACTTAGGATTTGTTGGGTTTTCAGAGCTCTCTATCTGGGTGCCTTTTACCATTTGTGTAATTTGGCTTTGTACGGTTTTGAAATGGGGATAAACACAACGAACTGATGTGAGGTTGTTTTGGTGTCCGCTTGGTCGCCAGAAGTAACGTCGCCTCACACGAACGCAACGTATAACGTGAAACATAAATACTCATAATTGGAGTTTAATAATAATGAAAATGGATATTAAAAAGTCATACCTCTCTCGCTGCATGGCACTGTCAATTGCCTTTGCTGCTCTGTCGCCAAATGCATACGCAGACATGACTGCCGCGAAAAAATGGATGAGTGACGAGTTTACACCTTCAACACTCTCTGTCAGCGAGCAGCAACAAGAGATGCAGTGGTTCATTGACGCTGCAAAACCGTTTGCAGGTATGGAGATTAATGTAGCGTCTGAAACGATCACTACCCATGAATATGAAGCCAAAGTACTGGCTAAAGCGTTCTATGAAATCACGGGTATTAAGGTGAATCATGACCTTATTCAAGAAGGTGATGTTGTCGAAAAGCTGCAAACACAAATGCAGACGGGTCGAAATATCTATGACGGTTATATTAACGATTCTGATCTGATTGGTACTCACGTGCGTTACGGTAAAGTTGTGCCTATTTCAGACTTTATTAAAGGTGAAGGGAAAAGTGTGACGAACCCTTACCTTGATCTGCCAGATTTCATTGGCCTTGAGTTCACGACAGGCCCTGATGGCAAGATTTATCAGCTACCGGATCAGCAGTTTGCGAACCTGTATTGGTTCCGTGCCGACTGGTTTGAACGCGATGATCTTAAAGCGAAATTCAAAGAGATCTATGGCTATGAGTTAGGCGTGCCATTGAACTGGTCTGCTTATGAAGATATTGCCGAATTCTTTACTGATAAAGTGAAGATGATCGACGGCGAGCGCGTATACGGTCACATGGACTACGGTAAGAAAGATCCTTCTCTAGGTTGGCGTTTTACCGATTCATGGTTCTCAATGGCGGGTGCGGGTGATAAAGGCATTCCAAACGGGCTTCCTGTTGATGAGTGGGGCATTCGTATTGAAGGGTGTAGCCCTGTGGGATCTGACGTCGCTCGTGGCGGCGCAACCAATGGCCCAGCGGCTGTGTATGCAACCACCAAGTATGTGGATTGGTTGAAGCAATACGCGCCACCTGAAGCACAAGGTATGACCTTTGGTGAAGCTGGCCCTGTACCGGCTCAAGGTTCAATTGCTCAGCAAATTTTCTGGTACACCGCCTTTACGGCCGATATGACCAAGCCTGGTTTACCTGTGGTGAATGAAGATGGTTCGCCAAAATGGCGCATGGCACCTTCTCCACGTGGGCCTTACTGGGAAGACGGCATGAAGCTGGGTTATCAAGATGCGGGTTCATGGACGTTCCTCAACAGTACGCCACTGGATAGACGCCAAGCGGCGTGGTTATACGCTCAGTTCGTGGTCTCTAAATCCGTTAGCTTGAAGAAAACGTTGGTGGGCTTAACGCCGATTCGTGAATCTGACATTAACTCTCAAGCGATGACCGATGCGGCGCCAAACTTGGGTGGTTTGGTTGAGTTTTACCGCAGTGATGCGCGTAAGCAATGGACGCCAACAGGCACGAACGTCCCTGATTATCCAAAACTTGCACAGCTTTGGTGGCAATACGTGTCTGAAGCGGCGAGTGGTGAGAAAACTCCACAGCAAGCATTGGACGGCCTAGCGCAAGCGCAAGACAAAGTGATGCAGCGTCTGGAACGTAGTGGCGTTCAAGGCGAATGTGGGCCTAAGTTGAATCCGAAGAAAGACCCGAATTACTGGTTGTCTCAACCGGGCTCTCCAAAGATGAAGCTAGACAACGAGAAGCCGCAAGGTAAAACCATCGCTTATAAAGATCTTATTGCGAAAAGCTAATCGGCGTGACTGGCGAGGAGAGGTTGTCCTCGCCATGTTAAACGAGCGTGAGTGACTCTGATGGGATCGTTGTAGGGAGCCTTATCGGTCACTGATGTTCGTGCTTTTATTAGCGTTCCACGCCCACCTTACTGAAGGGCCAGTAAGGTGGGCATTTTTGTTTTTCGTCCTATTGTTTAGCCCATCGCTTTGCCATTTACTGTGGGAAAATGGGGGTGTTTATTCAGCATCTTACGCCTTCGCCGCTTGTTCTCTCATGTTTATGCTTATCATGGGCTTATATCGTTCTCGAAATACAAGTGCGTATGCTAATCTGAGCCTATCAACGGCAAGAATAGTATGAGCGCATTTTGTTTACCGTCTATCACTCCAATCAAATCGATATTCTGAAGTCTCTCCTGGTAGAGCTTGTTCGACATAACCCATTAGAAAACCCGTTTGAGAAAGAGCAGATTCTGGTTCAAAGCCCAGGTATGTCTCAATGGTTAAAGATGGAGTTAGCAAAAGAGTTTGGTATAGCCGCGAACCTTGAATTCCCATTGCCAGCTACCTTCATTTGGGATCTCTTCACGCAAATTCTGCCCGATGTGCCCAAGCGAAGCGCTTTTAATAAAGAAGCGATGACGTGGAAGTTGATGCACTTACTGCCATCTCAACTCTCTCAAGAAGAATTTCAGCCTTTGGCTCGCTACCTTGAAGACGATGAAGACCAATCCAAGCTCTATCAATTGGTTGAGAAAATCGCGGATATTTTTGATGGTTACTTGGTGTATCGACCTGAGTGGATAGCCAATTGGGAAGCCGGAAAAACCGTTGATGAGCTAGAAGGTGAGCACCCTTGGCAACCGTTATTGTGGCAAGCTCTTTATGATTACACCGTTGCGTTGGGTCAGTCTCCTTATCATAGGGCGAACCTTTACGAAGAGTTCATCGACACCCTCTCTCACTACCAAGGTTCTTTTGAAAACTTGCCAAAGCGCTTGTTTGTGTTTGGTATTTCGTCTTTGCCGCCGAGATACATGGACGCGCTAAAAGCGATTGGTGAGCACATTGATGTTCACCTGATGTTTGCTAACCCTTGTCGCTATTACTGGGGCGATGTACGTGACCAAAAATATCTGTCTCGATTAGCCGCTAAAAGTCGTCAGCATGTGGAATGGCAGATCGACCATTCAGAAATAGGCGGGCAAACCGAGCAGCTAAAAGGCAGCGTCGAAGAGAACATCATCGATGAGCTGCACACCGATGTGGTTGGCAATAACCTGCTGGCATCACTGGGTAAGCTTGGTCGCGACAACATGTTTTTGCTCTCACAGCTAGAATCGCACGAAATTGAAGCCTTTGTGGACATTCCTCGTGACTCACTGCTTCATCATCTTCAAGCAGATATTTTAAACCTAGAAGAGCATCAAGACGATGAACAGCTCGAGTCAAGTGATCACAAACAGGTCGTTATCGAAGGCGAACGCTCAATCACACTCCATGCCTGCCACAGTGCAATGCGCGAAGTGGAAGTGCTTTACGATCAGTTGCTGGGCATGTTTGAAACCAATGCGGATTTAAAGCCCCGCGATATCATCGTGATGGTGCCCGATATCAATGCTTACAGCCCTGCGATTCAGGCGGTGTTCGGTAACGCGCCGGGCGACCGTTACATTCCTTTCTCGATCTCTGATAGAACCGCCACGCAAGAGAGCCCACTTTTAGCCGCGTTCATGCAGTTGGTGGATTTACCCAATACGCGCTGCTTGGCATCTGAACTGCTTGAGCTACTCGAAACGCCAGCAATGATGGCCAAGTTTGGTTTGAACGACGAAGAGTTTGCTCAGGCCAAGCGCTGGATTGAAGAGACAGGCATTCGCTGGGGGCTTGATGGGTTAACGGGACAGGAGTTTGAACTGCCCGAAACGTCACAGAACACCTGGCAGTTTGGCATACAGCGAATGTTGCTGGGCTACGCCATGCCTGCCAGTGCCGGTTTGTTTGAAATGGGTGACTCTCAATTATCGCCTTACAATGAAGTTCAAGGTATGCAGGCGGAGCTGGCAGGAAAGCTGGCTCACTTTATTGATTTAATTAGCCATTACCGTAATAAGCTTGCTCAGACCCAACCGATTGAAGAGTGGCGAGCGACACTCAATCAGCTTCTTGATGACTTCTTCAAAGTGGAACTTGAAGGCGAAGTAGCGCTGAAATCCATTCGCGACACCTTAGCCTCGCTCAAAGATCAATTGGCGGAAGCGGGCTATCAACAAGCCATCGCGCCAAGTGTGGTGAGTTTGTACCTCAATAACAAACTCTCTGGCACCCGAATTAGCCAACGATTCCTCGCAGGACAAGTGAATTTCTGTACCTTGATGCCCATGCGTTCCATACCTTTTGATGTGGTTTGCTTACTAGGAATGAACGATGGTGTTTATCCCCCGAATGACATAACTGAAGGGTTTGATTATCTGCAAAAAAGCTTCAGAGCAGGCGACCGTTCTCGACGTGAAGACAGTCGCTATATGTTCTTAGAAGCAATGCTTTCTGCTAACCACAAGCTCTATGTCAGCTATGTGGGGCGTTCGATTCAAGATAACACTGAGAAAGTCCCTTCTGTGTTAGTGACCGAATTGATGGAGTACTGTCACCAAAATTATTGCCTGAGTGGAGATGAAGCGCTGCCAAGTGATGAGTCAGGAGACAATCTCGTTTCTTCATTGTTAACGCAGCACGCAATGGTGCCATTCAGCCCTAGCGAATTTACCAGTGAACACGGCAGCTACGCCAAAGAGTGGATGCCGGCAGTCAATAGATTAGGTGAGAAGAGCGGTGAATTTGAGCGTCAACTCAGTGACTTCCTACTGGGCGCAACGTTTCCAATCACACTCGATCTTGTTGAGTTGCAGCGATTCTGGCGCTTACCCGTTCAGTACTTCTTTAATCGCCGCTTGAAGGTGGTCTTTGAGCCGCCGTTACCCGTGATGGAAAACGATGAACCCTTTGTCCTTAATGGATTAGAAAGCTATCAAATGCGTGATCAACTATTAGACCATTTGTTGTCAGCGCGCTTAGCAGGCAACAATAATAGCCAAGACATCGTCGATACGTTCATTGCCGAGCAACGCGCACAAGGAAAGCTTCCTGTGGGGGCTTTTGGTGACATTGAGTTTGAAACCAATCGAGCACAAGCTGAAGAGTTGGTGGAGACACTTTCTTTCCTATGCGCCGCGCCACTGGACGATATCGATGTCAGCAGGACGGTGGATGTATTAGGCGAGGGCAAAAGTGTTCTTTTAGAGGGCTGGCTTACTCAGCATTATCAGTCAGGGTTAGTGCGATACCGAAGTGGAAAGATTCGCTCGCAAGATTACTTGTCTGCGTGGATTGATCATCTCTTGTTGGCGGTTCATGGGCACGCTAAGCCCACCCATATTGTTGGGTACGACCGCAAAGACGGGGTGGTGCATGAGATCTATCCACCGATAGCGGATGCAGACTATGCTCTCGATTTACTGAATGAACTCATTCGTCTTTACTATCAAGGGATGACAGAGCCCCTGTGTTATTTCCCTAAAACCGCGTTAGCGTCCGTGGAAGCCGGATTCAGTCGTGGAAAATGGGTTGATGACGAAGAGAAGTCGAACAAGAAAATGTCGGGCACCTTTAACGACAGCTACATGGCTTCTGGTGAAGGGGCGAACCACTATATTTCTCGAATCTGGCCACAGTGGAATGATGAACTGGCAGCACAGGTTAGAACGCTTTCCGCTTTGATTATTCAAGCGCCAAGACTGGCCGTCATGAGCGCAGAAGATTACGCCGCAGGCCATTCTGCAGTCGGTAATACGCACTAGATGGCGCAGTTAAGAGAGATAGAGTTAGGGGAAGTAAAATGGCCGCCAGTAAATCATTATAGTGTAGGGCGTTCGCTGTACGGCCATAGGTCAGAGGGACCATAGTTCATTCTGTTGGTTCTAAACGCTGTATTTATCCAGTCGTTTAGCCAGTGAGCGCATACTATCGGTTGGGCGCACTCTCTACCGTGAGTGAGATCGCACTGCTTGCGTCACGCAGGTTCCAACGCGTTAGTTTGTAAGAATTTTAATAACTGGATCACGTTATATCGTCACTTTAAAAAGAACGCGCATAAGAAGCTCAATAGCGTGAAGCGATTAATTGAATGATCAATGTGTATGACGTCACACAATTTGTTTTAAAAAGGGTTAGGGCACGATGACAACGCCACTCGATACAATGACATTTCCACTGCATGGCGCGCGATTAATAGAAGCCTCTGCGGGAACCGGTAAGACATTTACCATTGCGGGTTTATACCTGCGTCTATTGCTGGGTCACGGTGACGCACAAACACGTCATCAAACGCCGTTAACCGTCGACCAAATCCTTGTTGTGACGTTTACCGAAGCCGCGACGGCAGAGCTAAGGGATCGTATTCGAGAAAAAATTCATATTGCGCGAATATCATTTTCGCGAGGAAAATATTTTGGTAGCGATGCTTTCATTACTGATCTTTTAAAGGAAGTATCAAACCACAAAGATGCAGCTAAAATACTATTGCAAGCTGAGCGTCAAATGGATGAAGCGGCGGTTTATACCATCCACGGTTTTTGTCAGCGGATGTTGACGCAGAATGCCTTTGAGTCGGGCAGCCGATTTAACAACGAATTTGTGACGGATGAAAGTCATCTCAAAGCTCAGGTCATTGCAGATTATTGGCGTCGAAATTTCTATCCACTGACGATTAACCTTGCTGGTGAAATTCGACGCTTATGGGGATCGCCTTCAGAGCTGTTGTCGGATATTGGCGGATACCTTACCGGAGCGCCGTTGGCCCTTTCTGTCGAAGCGATGAGTGGCGATTTGTCTCAACTCCATCAGGCCAATTTAGCCAAGATTGATGCACTCAAACAGAAATGGTTAGCGCATCATGAAGACCTCCATGACCTGATATCGAATTCTGACATTAACAAGCGCAGCTACACCAAAAAGTCCCTGCCAGTGTGGTTAGACACCGTGACGAATTGGGCAAAGCACCCGTCAAATAGTTATGAACTGCCTGATAAACTCGAGCGCTTTTCTCAAAGTGCATTGATAGAAAAAACCGCGAAAGGCAGCCCACCAACGCATGAGATTTTTGAAGAGATAGACGCATTTCTTTCATCACCAATTAGCTTGAAAGCGCCGTTAATGGCCCACGCGATACAGCAATGTCGAGGGCAGCTAGCCAGTGCAAAAAAACGCAAACAGTGGCTCTCTTTTGACGATCTACTGACTCAGCTTTCGGCTGCCATTGATGCTGATGATGAGGCGCTGTTAACCGAGCGAATTCGCTCACTCTATCCCATTGCCATGATCGATGAATTCCAAGATACCGATCCACTGCAATACAACATTTTTAGCCGACTCTACCTAGACAATCCGGAGTGTGGTTTGTTTATGATCGGCGATCCAAAGCAGGCTATCTATGGGTTTCGTGGTGCAGACATATTCACCTACATTAAGGCTCGTAACCAAGTTAGCGCACACTACACGCTAGGAACTAACTGGCGCTCGAGTGCCAATATGGTGTTATCGGTTAATCAGCTATTCCAATCCTCATCGAGCCCGTTTATCTACGATGAGGATATTCCCTTTCTTCCCGTGAATTACAGCCCGGTTGCGGAGAAAAAACACTGGCTATTGAATGGCGAAGAGCAACCTGCCACCACTTACTGGTTGCAAGAAGCGGAAGATAAACCGAGAGCGAAGGGAGAATATCTCGACGAAATGGCGCTCGCCACTGCCGGTCAGATTGAAACGATTTTGACGGCCTCTCAAAATGGCAAAGCGGCGTTTGTCAGCGGGTCGAAATTGAGTGCGGTCAATGCAGGTGATATTGCGGTACTGGTTCGAACGGGTAATGAAGGTCGAATGATCAAACAGGCTCTGGCCGATAAAGGCATATCGAGTGTGTATCTGTCGAACAGAGAGAGTGTTTTCTCAAGCGGTGTTGCACAAGATGTTCAGCGTTTACTGCAAGCTACACTCACCCCAGAAAATGATCGTGCACTGCGCGCCTGTTTGGCATCCGAGCTGTTTGCGTTGAACGCGACTCAGTTGGATGCGCTCAACAATGATGAAATCATTTGGGATAACGCGGTTAACGAGTTCAAAGAGTATCGCAAGTTGTGGGTACAGCGTGGCGTGCTTCCTATGCTTCGTTCCGTGATGAGCAAACGCCATGTCGCAGAGCGGTTGCTGGAAGAGGAGAATGGTGACCGGACACTGACCGATTTAATGCACCTTGGTGAGTTATTGCAGCAAGCAAGGCAAGAGCTCGACAGTGACCATGGTTTGTTACGCTGGCTGGCTGAAGCGATTAGTGAGGCAGAGCAAGGATTGGGGGGCAGTGATGATCAAATTCAGCGGTTAGAGTCTGAGAGAAACTTAGTTCAAATCATCACAATCCATAAATCCAAGGGGCTCGAATACGACCTTGTTTTTCTTCCCTTCGTGATGAGCTATCGCGAAGCAAGTGAAGGCAAATACTATGACGAGCAAAGTGATCAAACGATTCTAGACATCATCAACAGCGGCGCAGCATTAGAGCAAGCGGATAAAGAACGCTTGGCGGAAGATTTACGGCTTATCTATGTGGCACTGACTCGGGCTGTCTACGGCTGTTTTATCGGCGCGTCGCCTATTCGAAATGGACGCTCAACCAAAGAGCCGACAGGCGTTGATAAAAGCGCGTTGGGTTATCTGCTTCAAGATGGTCAATCCGGTACGATTGCCGATTTGACCAACGCGATCGAATCTCAAACGAAAGCGTTACCAACGGTTGTCATGACCGAGCCACCGTCTGGCTTAGACAGTCATTATCAAGCAGCAGAAAAAGAGCCGATTGAAATATCGCCCAAGGAGCTAACCAAAGAGATCGACCGAAGCTGGCGCGTGACCAGTTATTCTGGTCTGGTTAAACAAGGCGGTCATCAATCGCATTATGATGCCAGCATTGAGATTCAAGGGTTTGATATCGATTCGGTTGATGAACACGCTGAAGACGAATTAATTGAACCCGAGCGTTCAATTTTTACCTTCCCGCGAGGGGCTCGTCCCGGGACATTTTTGCACACGCTATTCGAAGAGGTTGAGTTTACGCTGCCTGCTACAGATGAGAGCAATCAAGCGATCATTAGTGAATTGATGGAAAAGGAACAGCTAGAAGATCACTGGTTACCAATACTGCAGCAACTCGTTGATACCGTATTAAGTACACCGCTTGATGGTGATTCGCTCTGTTTGAATCAAAAGCAGCCGTCACAGCGCTTAGTTGAGATGGAGTTTTTGTTGCCGATAGAAGTGCTGACCGCAAATGGCTTAACTCAGGCGATCAGTCGTCACGATGAATTGTCTGCAAAGGCGGGGGCATTAGGGTTTCAAACGGTAAAAGGCATGCTGAAAGGCTTTATTGATTTGATATTTGAGCACCAAGGAAAGTATTACGTACTTGACTGGAAGTCGAACCATTTAGGAGACGATGTGACTTGTTATCATGGTGAAGCACTCAAGGCTGCGATGGCTGATCATCGGTACGATTTACAGTATCAGATATACGCACTTGCCTTGCATCGATTCTTACGTAGCCGCATGAGCCATTACGATTATGAACAGCACTTTGGTGGCGTTTACTACCTCTTTCTACGTGGCATGGATGGGCAGTCGGAACATGGTATATTCTCACAAAAACCAAGCCAAGAACTGCTGGATGAGATGGACAAACTCATCGATGGGGATGTCTCTACTGTGGGCATCAGCACTGACCAAATGGAGCTCGACTTTTAATGGCCATTTCTCTTCTTGATAGCTTAAAAACACTGTCTGAAAAAGGGGCACTTCGCCAGATCGATTATCAGTTTGCGCGCTTTATTGCCTCTCAAGAGCGTCAGTCTGGACAAGAGGTGGGTTTTCTTGCCGGACTTGTCAGTCATGAGCTGAGCAAAGGGAATATCTGTTTGGTTATGTCAGATTCTTCTTCGTCAAAACCAGATATCCCTGTTCCTCAAAAGCAAACTACTCCTCAAGAGAAAATCATAGAGCCCCATCAGTGGGCGATGCAGCTTGGCTTGTATGGCGAAGCGGCTGTGGCATTAAGTCATCAGTTGGCATCAATTGATTGGTTGGCTGTTATCAAGAACTCAAACTTGATTGGCACTCAAGGCGAATCAATTCCAATGATGTTTGATGGGCAACGTTTGTATTTGCATCGTTACTGGCAGTACGAAATGGGTTTGTCACAACGTTTGCTAAGCTTTGGGTCACCCATGATCTTTAAGCCTACAGAGATCCAAAAGCTCTCAGAACTGCTCGATGTGCTTTTTCAGCGCAGTTACCATTACCTCTATAATGCGTTGCAAAGAGGGAGTGTAGAGGGTGAAATGTCCACTTCGTTAACTCAAGTGTTAAGGCAGCAGCTTGTCTGTGATCACCTTGATGTGGTCAATGACACTTCATTGGACTGGACTGCGATTGATGAAGTGCTGATGTCGGCAACCAGATGTGAAGACTTATCCGCTCTAGATTCATTGATACCCCTTTCTGCGTGCATGAATTGGCAAAAAGTGGCAGCTGCAGTAGCTCTGACACGTCGATTCGCTGTGATATCGGGTGGGCCAGGAACGGGTAAAACCACCACCGTAACCAAACTGTTGGCAGCGTTGATCACCCAAGCTGAGCAGGATGAAAGAGTGCCAACGATTCGACTGGTTGCCCCGACAGGAAAAGCAGCAGCACGCCTGACGGAATCCATTGGTAAAGCTATTTCAGAGCTTTCGGTTTCCCCTGATCTAAAAGCCAAAATCCCTACTCAGGCGAGCACCATTCATCGCTTGTTAGGGGCCGTGCCGAACAGTGCTGAGTTTCGTCACAACCAGTCAAACCCGCTTCATTTGGACATATTGGTGATAGACGAAGCCTCGATGGTTGATCTTCCGATGATGTATAAGGTGGTTAATGCGTTGCCAGACAGTGCTCGTTTGATTCTTCTTGGTGATAAAGACCAATTGGCCTCGGTGGAAGCGGGATCTGTGCTGGGGGATATTTGTTCCTTCCAACAATTTGGGTACAGCGTAGAGCACACTAAGTTACTTCAAAGCCTGACGTCTTTTGAAACCTTTGATTCAGTTAATGCTGAAGCGAAAGCGATGAATTTGAATCGGGAACAAATGAGCGGTCAAGGGGTGGGAGACAGTCTGTGTATGCTCCAAAAAAGTTATCGGTTTGATGCGCGTTCTGGCATTGGACAATTGGCCAAGGCGATTAACTCGGGTCAAGCGAGTCGAGTCGATAAAGTGCTGGCTTTAGAGTTTGATGATATAGAGATGCGCTCGCTAAACAGTGAGCATTACAACCACATGCTTAACACGCTAGTCGAAGAGTATGGTCATTATTTGCAGAACATTCATGTCTCTAGATGTGACGTGGTGGAGTCACTGCAGGCGCAAATGGCTCGAGCTCAGGTGGCATTAAAGCAATTTTCGCAATGTCGATTACTCTGCGCGATTCGAGAGGGGGATTTTGGTGTAGCCGGTCTGAATCATCGAGTGGAGCGAGCATTAACCACAAAGCGCTTAATTAGACCGAATGACGAGCTTTGGTATCCTGGTCGCCCAGTCATGGTGACTCAAAATGACCATGGGCTAGAGCTGTACAATGGAGATATCGGCATTTGTATGGTTGACTATTCGGATGAGAGTCGGCGTCTAAAAGTGTTTTTCGAGTTACCTGACGGCAGTGTAAAGTCAGTGTTACCGAGCCGAGTTCCCAGTCATGAGACAGCTTACGCTATGACCATTCATAAATCTCAAGGCAGTGAGTTTTCTTTAACCATGATGATATTGCCGCCAGACTACAGCCCTGTTCTGACTAGAGAATTGATATACACCGGAATTACGCGTGCAAAAAATCGCTTGGCCTTGTACGGCAATTTGAATGTATTGAAACGCGGGATTAGAGTAAAAACGGAGCGGGCAAGTGGCTTGGTAGAGAGGCTTCAACAGTAGAGCGGCGTATTGTTTAATTGAGATCAAGGAGGTTGGGGGAGGAGATAATAAGCAACCATCCCTGGCTACTTGAGTTGTTCTTATTTTTTCAAAACAGATATTTCATTCGTTTAGATATTTATTGAAACACGGCAGCAACCAGTGTTTGCTTTAAACAGCGCTAGTAAAAGAGATACTGTTTATTCTGTATCGTTCCTGGTAATTCAAAATGAAGGCTTTCAAACCTTCATTGACAGGAAAAACA
Organism: Vibrio sp. 10N.261.55.A7; assembly: GCF_002877365.1. Classification (GTDB taxonomy): domain Bacteria; phylum Pseudomonadota; class Gammaproteobacteria; order Enterobacterales; family Vibrionaceae; genus Vibrio. The sequence continues at coordinate 23,364 of NZ_MCWZ01000316.1, read as the reverse complement.
CAATGTACATCTAAGCCTTCCAAAAAGTGGTTGTCAGCCATATCCCAAAAACTTTGGATAGAGTTACATATGACGGTCTTCATAGACAATTTGCTCTTAGTTACTTGTTTTAGTATTAAGGCATTCCATGCGGGCCCAACTGAGTTAGGCAAAGAGTCCAATGACCCCGAAAGGGAGATTCCCCATTTGAGGAGTGCGAATTTTAACCACATTTTCAAATTAAATAAAGCAAGTCTTTGTCAGGATTCCTATGAAATCGATTACTTATCGTCCTAATTATGAGACTTTGCTTTATTTATAGTCAAACACGTAAAGCGAGTATTTTTGAGCGGCGTTGATAGTTATAAAGGCTTTGTTTTGCCATGGGTAAAGACTCGACTTCCGTTTCATAGAAACCTTGCTCTCTGAACCAGTGAAGGCTGTGAGTGGTAAGAACGAAGATGGTATTAATGCCTTGAGACTTAGATTGAAGCTTCATGTGTTCGAGAAGTAAGAGTCCTCTGTTGCCATCACGATATTCTGGGTCGATGGCGACGCATGCCATTTCAGCCATGTTTTCATCTTTGTAGGGGTAGAGGGCCGCACAGCCAATGATGAGCCCATCTTTTTCGATAATGGTGAATTGGTGAATTTCTTGTTCCAGCTGCTCTCTAGAACGTCTAACAAGAACACCTTGTTCTTCGTGAGGGCGAATAAGATCGAGGATACCACCAATGTCATCAATCTGGGCATTACGAACCTGCTCCGCACTGGCCATCACGACTTGAGTACCGATACCATCAAGTGAAAATAGCTCCTGTATCAACGCTCCATCATCTTTATAACTGATTAAGTGACTCCGAGGTATGCCAGCGCGACAGGCTGCGGTGGCGGCTCGTAGGAATCGAGTCGTGCCAGAGGAGTCATCAAGCTTCACTGTATTATTGCTAACTGAGGTCGTGTTTTTTCCCTGTAGAGAAGACACCGTCTGCTCAAGGAGCTTATCGACATCCTTAGGAAACAGCTCGGCGATCGCATTGCCATTTTCGTCGATCACACCTTGTTCTGAGCAGAAACCGATTAACTTATCTGCCCCAAGTTTTATCGCAACTTGAGTCGCGACCTCTTCGGAAAGTAGGTTGAACGAGTCCCCCGTCACTGAGCTTGCGATCGGGCCTAGAAGTACAATTGAATTCTGAGCAAGCGCCCGATTAATGCCTTCTTTATCAATACGCCTGATCTTGCCGCTGTGGCAGTAATCGATCCCATCATCTATACCTAATGGTTGAGAGACAATAAAATTGCCACTCACGACATTCAATTGAGTGCCAGCCATAGGGGTATTATTGAGACTCATAGAAAGTCGAGCGGTTATCGCCAGTTGGAGTTGACCTGCCGCTTGCATGACGAAGTTTAGAGTTTGTTCATCCGTAACTCGAACCCCTTTGTGATATGGCGTTTCGATGTTATTTGATTGAAGAATTTGATTGATTTGTGGACGCGCTCCATGAACGAGCACAATCCTAACGCCTAAACTATGCAGTAAGGATAAATCGCTGATAATATTAGTGAAATTTTTATCGGCGACCGCTTCGCCACCAAGCATAATGACCATGGTTTTTCCACGGTGAGCATTGACGTAGGGGGCTGATTGACGAAACCCTTTTACTAAGGCTGTACTACGAATCTTCAATGTCGTTGTCCGATTGAATTTATATGTGAATATATTGTCTTTTTATTCACTGTTGAGCAAGTGTTTTTATTGTGAAAATGTAGATATAAACAAATTCAAAGAAGATTGAATGGAATATCAGTTAAGCAACACCGAGTCTGTTTATAGTCGGGTATGATCAAAGCGCAATGGAATTTGGTTTTGCATAAAATGAGCAGTTAACCATGGCAAATACTAAAAAGGCGCAACAGGCCTTATATAAACGAGCAGCACCAAAGAGTAATGCAAAGAAAGCCAAGCAGAAAAAATGGCGAGAGATCCTCGTGTTTGTTTCTATTGCTGTCGTTTCGATAGCCGCCATCATCAGTTACAGTTTTCTTTATGAGAAAATAAGCTATGCACTGGTAGATCAAAAAATGATACACGGAGTTTGGGTTGAGCAAAATGTTGCGGGTTACGCCACCAATGAAATCACGATTGGGGTTGACGGCATTAATCTTTCTCGAGGCGTGGTGACGACACAGTATCGATTCGATGGTGATATTTTAGAATATCAAGCCGGCGGGGTGCTTTATCAATATCGAATGCTGAATGAGGCTAACACTGAAATGATGCAGATCTCAGATGCACATTACAATCCGATATATCGATTAACTGAAAAGTACGGCAAGCAAATACGTTGATAATTATGTTGATGTATACGTTGATATTGTTAGCTTAAATAAATACAGGCGTTAATTTAACGCCAATTTACGATTAGGTAATTGAGTTCTTATCAAGAGTTTGTCATCCTCTTGTTACTGAATTTAAGGAATTATCCCTGTGCTCAACAAAACTCTCCCCCTCATAGTGACGACTTTTCTTTTTGGCTGTGCACAACCGACAGAACGTGCTCAGCAATACATCGACAGTGAATTTCCATCAACACTCAATCAAGTTCCCGTGGTTGAATCTAATGTTCCACGAGATTTCACTAAGTTTTCAAAGCAGGCTGAACAGGTTGTGCAAAACTCGCCTTCAATGGCTCAAACATTTGAACCCTTATATGAGAAGTTAAATGAATGGGCTCTGCAAAGTGGTGATCCTACGGAACTTACTAACTTTGATATTGAGTTCGCTCAATTGGGTGGCGGTGATGACAAAGGTAACGTTCTATTTACGGGTTATTTCTCACCGGTCATGGAACTTCGTCATGAAGCCGATGAGACGTACAAATACCCAGTCTACGGATTGCCGGAATGTGAAAGCGAGTGCCCAACACGAGCGCAAATCTATAGCGGTGCACTGGAAGGGCTAGGGCTTGAGCTTGGCTATGCTGCGAATCGTATTGACCCTTTTATTATGGAAGTGCAGGGCAGTGGTTTTGTCCATTTTGAGGATGATGATACGTTAGAATATTTTGCCTATGCAGGGAAAAACAACCGCGCGTATGTAAGCATTGGTCGTGTTCTGATTGATCAAGGCGAAGTGCCACGAGAAAAAATGTCACTGAAGGCGATTAAAGATTGGGTTCTCGCCAATGACGAACAAGTGGTTCAAGACCTTTTAGAGCAAAACCCATCATTTGTTTTCTTTGCACCTAAAGATGCCGCTCCTGTAACAGGGACAGCTGGAATTCCGTTATTACCGATGGCCTCAGTGGCGGGCGATCGCACCATATTACCGATGGGCACACCGATACTTGCTGAAGTTCCTTTGCTGAATGCCGACGGCACTTGGAGTGGTGCGCATCAATTAAGATTACTGATTGTTTTGGATACAGGTGGCGCGGTTAAAGAAAACCATTTGGATCTCTATCATGGTATGGGCCCAAGAGCGGGGACAGAGGCGGGTCATTACAAGCACTTTGGCCGCGTTTGGAAGTTAGGCTTGGAAGATTCAGAAACCCAAGCACCTTGGCTGATGCCAGAGGAAAAAGCCGAGGAATAGTGCTTCTTAAAACCGCTAGACTTTTTTTTCAAGAGTGCGTATAAATCGCACTCTTTCTTTTTGTAACTCGATAATTGTGGATGTTTGATATGCGAGAACTCGACACACCAGCCTCTGAAGATTACGACCAACGTTTTGGCGGCACGCGTCGCTTGTATGGTCACAGTGAGGTAGAGATTCTGCGCGCTGCTCATGTATGCGTGATTGGTATCGGTGGGGTGGGCTCTTGGGCTGTTGAAGCGCTTGCTCGTACTGGGGTTGGCGAATTAACATTGATCGACATGGACGACGTGTGCGTCACCAACATCAACCGACAGATCCATGCCATGAGCGGAACTGTTGGGCAAAGCAAAATCGAAGTCATGGCAGAGCGCGTTAAGCTGATCAACCCAGAATGTAAGATCAATCTTATTGACGACTTTATTGGTCCAGATAATCAGCAAGAGTATCTCAGCAAAGAGTTTGACTATGTTCTTGATGCTATTGATAGCTTAAAAGCCAAGGCATCGCTGCTTTCTTATTGCCGCAGTAATAAAATTAAAGTAATTACTATTGGTGGTGCGGGTGGTCAAACGGATCCCACGCAAATTAAAGTGGCCGACTTGACTAAGACGATTCAAGATCCTTTGGCGAAAAAGCTGAAAGACACGCTGCGTCGTTTACACAATTTTCCGAAGAACCCGCAACGTAAGTTTGGTATTGAATGCGTGTTCTCTACCGAGCAACTGAAGTATCCACAAGCCGATGGCTCAGTATGCGCGGCGAAATCGACGGCTGAAGGCCCCAAACGTATGGATTGTGCGACAGGGTTTGGCGCAGCAACGGTCGTGACAGCCACCTTTGGTTTCGTTGCCGTTTCAAAAATTGTAGAGAAAATCATCGCGAAGCACCTCAAGTAACTGTGCTTATGCATTTAAAAAGAAAGATGAAGAGACAGATATGACTGACTTTCCTAGTACACCCTTTGGCCACGATATTACGGTTGAAGAGATTGTATCAACCATGCAAGTCTTTAAAGGTTGGGAAGACAAATATCGTCAAGTGATAAAATGGGGCAAGCTTCTTCCTAAAATGCCAGATAGCCTCAAGAGCGATCAGGTCACAGTATCTGGTTGTGAGAGTAAAGTCTGGTTGGTGAGTCAGCAAGTGGATGATACTTGGTCTTTTTGTGCGGATTCCGATGCACGAATCGTTCGAGGTTTGATTGCGCTTGTGCTGGTGGCTTTTGATGGAAAAAGCGCTCAACAAATCCATGAGTTTGACGTGGATGGATATTTTGAATCGCTTGGGCTTCTTTCTCATTTAAGTGCTTCGCGAGGCAATGGCTTAAAAGCGATTGTTGAACAGATCAAATCGGTGAAGTAAGTCGTCAAAACATTTTTTGAGTAGCATCTGTTTTTGAGTAGCATCTGATAGAGAAAAGGTTCGCATGGCGAACCTTTTTCGTTTCAAGCTTTCACTCATTTTTGAGAGCTATAGAATATCGACCGCTTTTTCAATCGCACTGATCAGCCGCTCAACGTCTTCCGCGTTGTTGTAAATCCCGAAAGAGATTCGAACGCTCCCATCAATTCCTAGTGCATCCATTAGAGGGTGAGCGCAATGATGTCCGGATCTTACTGCTACGCCTTGTTGGTCGAGCAGTGTGGCAATGTCTTGGTGATGAACACCCTCAATGATAAAGGTAATCACACTGCTGCCTGCTTGGTATCCAAGGATTTGTACGTCTTCTATTTGGTTTAATGCTTGATAAGTCATATGCTGCAACTGAGCGATGTGATCTTCTATCTCTTGTAGAGCATGGCTTTGATACCAATCAATCGCTTGGCCTAATGCTATCGCCCCTGCCACGTTTGGCGTTCCGGCTTCAAACTTACCGGGAAGATCTGAAAACGTCGTTTTATCAAAAGACACTCGCTCAACCATTTTTCCACCACCGTGCCATGGCGGCATTGATTCAAGAAGATCGAGTCGCCCATACAGTACGCCTATCCCCGCTGGCGCGTAGAGTTTATGTCCTGAGAACACGTAGAAATCAGCGCCCAATTTGGCCATGTTCAGTTGCTCATGCACGATGCCTTGAGCGCCGTCGACCACGACAATAGCGCCAACCTGATGAGCTTTGTTGATGACGGATTCTATGGGCTGTCTTGATCCCGTGACATTAGTAATATGCGCTAAAGCCACTATTTTTGTTCGCTGAGATAGCAGAGAGTCAAAAGCCAACTCATCAAAATGACAGTCGTTTGTCATTGGCACTTTGACGACTTTAGCACCGGTTTGTTTCGCCACAATCTGCCACGGAACGATATTGGCGTGATGTTCCATCTCACTGATGAGGATTTCATCCCCTTCTTGTAAGTTGGAGCGAGCGTAAGTTTGAGCGATAAGGTTGAGCGCTTCTGTTGCCCCGCGTGTCCAAATGATTTCTTTGGTACTTTCTGCGCCTATTAACTTGGCCACGGTGTCTCTAGCATGTTCAAATTGATTGGTTGCGTGCGCGGTTAAGCTATGACTTCCACGGTGAACATTGGCATTTTGAGTACTGTAATACTGGCTAATGGCATCAATCACAATCTGTGGTTTTTGAGTGGTGGCTGCGCTATCGAGATAAACTAAAGGTTCCCCATTCACCTGCTGAGATAACGCTGGAAATTGTGCTCTAACCGTATTGATATCAAGCATGTTCATTTCCCAGCTTAAAGTAATGAAGCGTAGGCAGTGGCACTAACGGCTCTGCCACGCTCCAAGCAAATGCTTTTCCTGATAAGTGAATAATGATTTCAATCGCGAATTCAAGGGCTGTGCCTGGCCCTTGGCTTGTAATGAGGTTGTGATTGACGTCTATGGTGACGCGTTTCTGGCGTAAATACGGCTCTTCAATGAGGTCTTGAAAGCTAGGGTGACATGTCATTAGAGCGGTTGGGTAAAGTTCATGGTGCTGAAGAACGAGGGCAGGCGCAGCGCAAATCGCGGCAATAAGCTTATCATCGTACTTATGCTGCTTGACTATCTCCATCAAGATAGGGCTATCTCGGAAGACTTCGGCACCAGCGACACCGCCAGAAAGAATAACAGCATCAAACTCATCGTCAGCAATGTCGACTAAACGGCAGTCCGCGGTAAGAGTGACACCGCGTGAGGCTTTCATCGTCAACTTTCCGGCATAATCAGCACTCGCAACCACGACGTCATAACCCGCTCGAACCATAATATCAATGATTGTGACGGCTTCCATTTCTTCTGTGCCTGGCGCAATTGGTACCAGTATCTTCTTAGTCATGTGTATTCCAACTTGATTCGATCTGTTTAATGGCCTGATAAAGTGCTTCATTCTCAGGCGTGGCAATTTTGTGGTGTTTGGCGGTTTCTATTAAGTAGCCGGTAATAAAATCTATCTCTGACGGCCTTTGGTTGAAGATATCCTGGTGCATCGAAGAAAAATTTCTCGCAGTCGCGGTGATCACCTGATGAACCGTGAAAAGCAGTTCGTTCGCTAATGTATTGACCCCCTCGGCAACCATAACCAAGCAGACCTCTTTGATAATAGCATCGAGTTTTTGTTGATACTGCTTTTCGGCAAGATCACCATTTCTACATTGGTGCAGCGCTGTTAATGGATTAATAGCGCAGTTGATCGCAAGCTTTTGCCAAAGTGCTGTCTTGATATGCGGGTTCCAACTCACTTGCGGCAGCGAATGGCTAAGAACATCAACCATGAATTCACACTTTTCACCCTGGGCATTGTATGCACCAATTTGTGTCGTCCCTTTACCTGTGTGATGAAGCTTAGTTGAACCTGTTCTCAATGCCCCATGGGTGGTGGTGGCTAACAATACTGGGTAGGCCTGTAATCGATCGCGCAGTGGGTCAACAGCGCCCATGCCGTTGTGCATGAAAAGAAGAATGCAGTCGCTATTGATGGATGGGAGCAGAGGGGTTAAAGCGTTCTCAACTTGCCATGCTTTAACGGTAACAAGTAAGAGATCTGCTTGTTCGAGAGCATGCTTGTTTTGGTTGAGGAAGCTTTGCCCTTGGCCGTTATCCAATTGAATAGAGAGCGAAGCTTCGCTGCTTCTTGCCCACAAAGAAACATTATGTCCGGCGGTACTAAGGTGAGATGCCCAGAGAGAGCCGATTGCACCGGGACCAAGTACGACAATATTCACTTTAAAGCCTCTATTACATAGCGTGTTGCAAGGATAATAGGCCAGTGAAGGAAATCAATATAAATTATGGAGCGGGTATAAAAAATGGCGCTATAAAGCGCCATTTCATCATCTAAATTAGAGCAACTATTAGAAGTTGTACTTAACAGTGTAGATGATTGCGTTGTCAGTCTTAGCTTGACCTAGTTTGTTGTGCGCGTAACGGTATTGAACACCAGTACTTACTTCAGAAGTCACGTGCCACCATGCTGCTAAAGCACCATTGTAAGAAAGGTCGTCAGTTTCGCCGTTAGTTGCAAGGTACTCATCTTTACGACCAAACTCAGTCTCGTGCCAGTTAGAGATGCTGAACTTTTGCTCACCTAGGTTAAAGTTGTAGCCACCAACCCAACCAGCCATTCCACCGTTTAGGTCAGCAAAGCCAACTGTATTTGTGTAGTGAAGACCGATGAATGGGTTGAAGAACCATGCGTCACCAGATAGAGCGTAAGAAATACCACCTACTGTGTTACGAGCGTGGAAACCTTGGTTCTCTGTTGAGTATGTTTGTGCATAAAAACGCAGCTCTTTTAGGCCGGTTTTAACTGCGATAGTACCTTTAGTCGACATTGCCATGCCGCTGCTTGCGCCACCTGGGTTGCCGTCTTGGAATTCAAAATCAGCAAAGCCGTATAGTTCACCCCAAGTAAAGCCAGCACCGCCTTCAAGCTCTAGGAACGTGAAATCGTTTTTGAAGCCGCCATTGCGCTCTTCAGTACCTTTTGACCAGTCAAGGTAGTTAACACTAACGTCACCCCAACCGTATAGGTATTCTGCTTGTGCTGGTACAGCTGTAGCTGCTGCGATTACTGTAAGAGCTAAAAGTGATTTGCGCATGAAAAGTACTCTCTATGTTAGTTAATTCGAAGAAACAGACTTTGTGGAAGAATAGTCCTTCTTGCAAAGCTTGTTTCAATGCAGCGCATGATAGCGACTTAATTCAAAAATAAAAGAGAGACAAACGATTGCGTTGCAAATATTTAGTGATCAATGTCACATAAATAAGATGAGAAAATGAACTTATCAAATTTTTCATAATGTTTCATTTTTATGTGATCAGAGTCTATAAGTGATCGTTTGTGTATCGTTTTATTGTTCATCGATTAACCAACTTATTCGGTTAACATGGGTTTTCATGAAAGGTAAAGGAAATGTTACTTAATTTTTGTGATATTGATCGACTTGATTTGAGGGGTGTAAAAGAAAGGGCAGCTCCAAGAGTGCCCTTATTGTTCGATTTTTTATTGGATCAATGGTTCGTTTTGGCTTTTTCGAGTAGTCGATTAAAGTAATGGCGAAGAGAGTAAAGCATAATTAAGCTCGGTATGACCATTACCGCAGTGACAATGAAGAATGTTGACCAATCATTGAGGAAGTCAGCCAATTCGCCGCTAAAGGATGCCAGCGTAGTGCGGCCAAAGTTTCCTAGTGAAGCAAGCAGGGCATATTGTGTCGCTGAAAAGGCTTCGCCAGTCAGAATGGTCAAGAACGAAACAAAAGCGACCGTTGAGAATGCCGTTGTAAAGTTATCCACCAAAATGGTTGCTAAGAATAGATGCTCGTTTGGCCCCACTTTCGCTATCCATGCAAACATCAAATTACTGGCTGCCATTGCTATGCCACCAATCATCAAACCACGCACAATACCGAACTTAACGTTGAACATGCTGCCGACAAGCGTAAATACAATCGTTGCTCCCCAACCAATCAACTTGGAATAGTGGCCTATTTGTTCATTACTAAAACCGACTTCTTTATAGAAGGTGATGGACATTCGACCTAAGAATGCTTCACCAATTTTAAAGAGGAAAACGAACAGCAATAGCGTAATGGCAACTTGAACGCCATTGCGTTTGAAAAAATCTAAGAAGGGTTCTGCGACGGTGACACTAAACCACGCCGCAAATCTTGAACCAACCACTTTACTGTGCCGATCTTCGGCCTGTTTTTGTAAGGCTTCGCGTTGAGTGACTGGCTCACCGACAAGCAAGGTGAAGAGCATTAATAGGGCTACAAAGCCAGCCATCCCATAATAAACACCGTTCCACCCCATACTGTCTGCATTGATAAAGGCGACATAGCCGGGCAGTGAGTATCCAGTCCACCAACCGATAACAGCCATCGCTGAAGCCTGCGGCAGTTTACTCGATTCTGATTTCGGGAAAGTATCGATACGAAACGCATCAATCGCGATATCTTGCGTTGCGGACGCCGTCGCGATGCCCAGTGCGAGCATTGAGGTAAACATTAAGTCATCGGCTGGATTGACACCGGCGATAAAGAGAGTCAACACCAATACGATGGATTGACAGAAGAAGATCCAGCTTCGACGTTGGCCTAAAATGGCATGCAAAATAGGCAATTTAACGCGATCGACTAACGGTGCCCAAAGGAAGTTTATTGCGTAAACCGCGAAAACACTGCCGAAGTAGCCTATAGCTGCTCGAGTAAGCCCGGCATCTTTAAGCCAACCTGACATGTTTGAGCCAATCAATACCCAAGGAAACCCACTTGAACAACCCAGCATGAACACCCACATCAGCCTTTTATCTAAATAACTGCGTAGGGTCTCAAGCCAAGTGGGAGATTGGGTATTCAATGACATAAACGTATCCTTGTAAAAAGACCCTAGAATCTAGGGTCCCGAAAGCTATTTAAGAAGAGTGATATTGGTGATAATGATAGGGTCAGCGGGAACGTTTTGCATACCGCCCATTCTCTTTGTTGGTACGCTAGCCATCGCCTGTATGACTTCAAACCCTTGAGTCACTTCACCAAAAACGGCGTAACCTGCATCACGAGCACTCATGTTTAAGTGAGGGTTGTCTTGTAGGTTGATGAAGAATTGTCGTGTTGCTGAATCTGGGTTTGGCGTTCGTGCCATTGCAATGGTGGCTGTTTTGTTTTCTAAACCGTTTGAAGCTTCATTGCGTATTGCAGGAAGCGTATTCAAACGATTCATTTGTTCATCAAAGCCACCACCTTGCGCCATGAAATTTGGGATCACACGATGGAATATGCTGCCAATGTAGCTTCTATCTTCAACATACTTGAGGAAGTTCTCTACTGAGATTGGCGCTTGCTCTTGGTTCAACTCAATTGTAAAAGGGCCTAGGTTTGTTTCAACCAAAACCTTAGGTGATGCAAAGACGCTGCAGCTAAAAAGGATGAGAGAGACGAAAATTGCGCGAATCATTAGAAACGCTCCTGCATGTAATTTTTAAGCTCGCTGTCATTCGAAATCTCTTTAAGAACGAGATTCACGATGTCATTCAATACCATTTCAATTTCTTCATTTGACGCGCTGAGTAGGCCTGACTTAGAAGCATTACCCTTGTAGGTTTTTACAAGTTTTCCTTTTGGAGTCTCTGCTGTTACTTCAATAGTGACTCGACCGTCGATCTCATTTTCCATTACGGTATGCTTGATGGTCACGAGCGCTTCTTGTATCTCTACCTCAACGCTGTTTTCACTATTTACTGTATTCTGAAAACCTTGAGATGCGAACTGGTCTGCAAATACATTTTCCAATGCAATACGAACATTTTGCTTTGCGTGAATTGGTTCGATGTTAGAACGTCCACTATCAACGAGTGCAACATATTGCGCTGAACGAATATCTTTACTCGTTAGGGTATAGGTAGACCCTTGTACAAGATCGCTGCTACTAAGTGCTGCTTTAGGCATAAAGTTAATCTGTTCTTGCTGTGGAGCAGAACATGCTGAAAGTAGTGCCACTGAAGCTGCTAGAACCAGTTTTCTCATTATGTATTCCTTTATATATTCTCAACTCGAGTTGAAATAACGTTTAGTGATAATAGTGAACTATTTAGTCGCTTGTAAAATAACAAACTTCTTATTGGAAGCGATGCCCTTTACTTGGTTGTTACTAAACAATCTTGTTAATTTACCATCGTAGCCGAGGTGTCGGTTTCCGATAACTATTAATTGACCACCCTTGGCTAGAACTTGCTTTGCATCACAGAACATCTGCCAAGCGATATGATCTGTAATAGCTTGCTGCTGATGAAAAGGGGGATTGCACAAAATTAATGAAGCTTGCTGACCTTCAAAGTCATCTAAGCAGTTGTTAGCAACGCACTCAACATTGCTATCGTCATCGAGGTTGTTCCTAAGATTTTCTCGAGCTGACTTAACCGCCATATAGCTTTCGTCAACACACGTTATTTTTGCATTTGGGTTGAGTCGAGCAGCCTTTACAGAAAGTACACCGTTTCCGCAACCAAGATCGATGATGTGTTGGTAATCAGGATTGCTTGGAATATGTTCGAGCATTAGACGTGCACCTAAATCTAGAGATTCTCCTGAATAGACGTTGGCCAGGTTACCTAATGTCATGTTTTCTTTTTCAACATCCCAATGAGTTGTTGGCTCAACAGGGTAAATAGGTTGGCAGTCTGGCTGAGAAAAGATCAGCCTGTGTTTTTTCCATGCCAATGATGTTGTGGTGTTACCCAGGTACTTTTCGAAAATTTTGAGTGTTGAACTGTGTATCTCTTTAGCCTTATTGACGGCTATGATGGGGATACTAGGGGCCAAAGCATCACGCAGCTGAGCAAGTTGCCAAGTAAGGTAACGATTGCTCTTAGGCAATTGGATAAGTACTAAATCAATACTCGCTGGAATCGCTTCAGTACTTTTCAAGAGTGTAATGTCAGGGCTTCCATTTCTTTCTAGATTGAGGCGTGTTCCTTGAGTCGAGATAAACGAATCCGTCATCATGGTGACATGATGATTTTGACTGAACCAGCAAGATAGAGCACCAAAATGGTCGTTCAAGATTAGAATGTTCTTACCGTCTGGCAAGGCCATTTCTTCTACATGATTGATGAGGTACTCATCTCCTGCGTCCCAAGCTTGTAGTGTTTCACCACTTTTCTCTGGAAAGCGGAGTAGTTCTAGTGAACGGTCGTGCAGTATCAGTTCTGTTTTCATAGCCGGCATTAATATTGAAATCATTCTTTGGTTATTGTCGCAAATGGATCGCTAACAAGAAACTAAAACCTTTTACCCAACGCACGTGAGCGTTAATATGAGCGCAGTAAATCCTGATGTTGCGCTCTTTTCTAGTGGGAAATTATCACTTTAATGGATGTGGCTGAGTCATATTGATGTAAGGAATTAAAATGCTTAAAGAAATATTAGAGTCGAAAATACAAGAGACTTTTTCTCCTGTTTATATGGAAGTGGTCAACGAAAGTTACATGCACTACGTACCTAAAGGTTCAGAAAGTCACTTTAAAGTCACAATTGTAAGTGAAGAGTTCGAAAGTAAGCGTTTGATTGCAAGGCATAGGGCAGTCAATACACTTTTTGCTGAAGAGTTAGCCACCCAAATTCATGCTTTAGCTATTCACACCTACACGCCAGAGGAGTGGCAGCAAGAGCATAAAACTTCTCCTGATAGCCCGATGTGTATGGGCGGGAACAAAAAGTAGACAAAAAGTCACGCAAACAGCACAGAGAGGGCTAGAATTATGTTCAAGCTTAACACTGTGACAACAAATTGTAGATTGAGTTTAAATGTTTACATTTGTTAATAGATGTGAACGTTTGGAATACCTCCAAGGTAGTATCTGATTGAATATTGAGCGTTATTTCTTCGATTAAGCGACGAAGATCCCTTTGTGTACCAAAACCTCTGAAATAAAATCAGTAATCAAGTTATTGGTCATAGAATCAAGTTTCGAAAAAATGTTACACTAATGTACTTAGTAAACCTCATTACAGCTCTGTGATGAGTATATTAATAGGATGTTGCGATTCTGGTCTTTGGAATGTAGCCAGAACCGGACACATATGTCGTGTCTAAAAGTTACGCAATTAAAAGAATCTTTTTCCCGATAAAGTAGTGCAAGTGCGTATGATTACAATAAAAAAGGGTTTGGACCTGCCGATCGCAGGAGCTCCATCCCAGGTGATTAATGATGGCAAAACCATCAGTAAAGTCGCCTTGCTTGGCGAAGAGTATGTTGGTATGCGTCCTACGATGCATGTTCGTGTAGGCGATGAAGTAAAGAAAGCTCAAATTCTTTTTGAAGACAAAAAGAATCCAGGCGTGAAGTTTACTTCTCCAGCAAGCGGTAAAGTTATCGAAGTTAATCGTGGTGCAAAGCGTGTACTTCAATCTGTTGTGATTGAAGTGTCAGGCGATGAACAGGTTACTTTTGATAAGTTTGAAGCCAATCAACTAGCAGGTTTAGGTCGTGATGCGATTGAAACTCAGCTTGTAGATTCAGGTCTTTGGACAGCTTTACGTACTCGACCGTTTAGCAAGGTTCCAGCTATCAAGTCTAAAACACAGGCAATTTTTGTGACTGCAATGGATACAAATCCACTAGCAGCGCAGCCTGAAGTTATTATCAATGAACAATCAGATGCGTTCATTGCTGGTCTTGATATCCTTTCTAATCTGACAGATGGCAGTGTGTATGTTTGTAAAGCAGGAACAAGTCTTCCTCGCTCTTCACAAACAAACGTTACTGAGCATGTTTTTGATGGACCACACCCTTCTGGGTTAGTTGGTACTCACATGCATCATCTTTTCCCTGTGAACTCTGAAAATATTGCGTGGAGTATCAATTACCAAGACGTTATTGCGTTTGGTAAATTATTCCTAACTGGTGAGCTATACACAGATCGTGTTGTTTCTCTAGCTGGCCCAGTAGTGAATAACCCACGTCTTATTCGCACCATTCTCGGTGCTAGTGTTCAAGATATAGCGGATAACGAGTTAATTCCAGGTGAAGTTCGAGTGATTTCTGGCTCTGTTCTTACTGGTACGCACGCGACCGGCCCACACGCATATTTAGGACGTTATCACGTTCAAGTTTCTGCGTTGCGCGAAGGACGCGAGAAGGATTTATTTGGTTGGGCAATGCCTGGTAAAAATAAGTTCTCTGTAACTCGTACTTTCTTAGGTCACATATTCAAAGGTCAGTTGTTCAATATGACAACAACGACTAATGGTAGTGATCGTGCAATGGTTCCAATCGGCAACTATGAAAAAGTGCTGCCTTTAGATATGGAACCAACACTGCTACTTCGTGACCTGTGTGCAGGTGACATCGATAGCGCTCAGCGTCTTGGTGCGCTAGAGCTTGACGAAGAAGATTTAGCATTGTGTACCTTTGTATGTCCAGGCAAATATGAGTACGGTCAACTGCTCCGTGAGTGCCTAGATAAGATTGAGAAGGAAGGCTAATCCCATGCTTAAGAAGTTTCTTGAAGACATCGAGCATCATTTTGAGCCTGGTGGCAAACATGAAAAATGGTTTGCATTGTATGAAGCAGCGGCAACGCTATTCTACACTCCAGGTTTAGTAACAAAGCGTAGCTCGCATGTACGTGATAGCGTTGATTTAAAACGTATCATGATCATGGTTTGGTTCGCTGTATTCCCTGCAATGTTCTGGGGTATGTATAACGCAGGTGGTCAAGCGATCGCTGCTCTTAACCACATGTACTCTGGTGCTGAACTTGCAACAGTGATCAGTGGTAACTGGCATTATTGGCTAACCGAAATGGTTGGTGGCACCCTCGGTGCTGAGGCCGGTTGGGGCAGTAAGATGCTTCTCGGCGCCACTTACTTCCTACCAATCTATGCAACGGTCTTCATCGTTGGTGGTTTCTGGGAAGTGCTGTTCTGTATGGTGCGTAAACATGAAGTTAATGAAGGTTTCTTCGTGACTTCTATTTTATTTGCGCTCATCGTTCCGCCAACTCTTCCACTATGGCAAGCAGCACTAGGTATTACCTTTGGTGTTGTTGTCGCGAAAGAGATCTTTGGTGGTACAGGCCGTAATTTCCTTAACCCTGCGCTTGCTGGTCGTGCATTTTTGTTCTTTGCATACCCTGCTCAAATCTCTGGTGACGTTGTTTGGACAGCGGCCGATGGATTCTCTGGTGCAACAGCGTTAAGTCAATGGGCACAAGGTGGTGAAGGTTCATTAGTGAATACCATCACTGGTGAAGCGATTACTTGGATGGATGCGTTCATCGGTAATATCCCAGGCTCAATTGGTGAAGTTTCAACGCTTGCTCTGATGATTGGTGCAGCGATGATTGTTTACATGGGTATTGCGTCATGGCGTATCATTGCGGGTGTGATGATCGGTATGGTTGCTGTGTCTACGTTATTCAACGTCATCGGTTCTGATACTAATGTTCTATTCAGCATGCCGTGGCATTGGCACCTAGTCTTGGGTGGTTTTGCGTTTGGTATGTTCTTCATGGCAACAGACCCAGTATCAGCTTCGTTTACCGATAACGGTAAATGGGCATACGGTATTTTGATTGGTGCTATGTGTGTGATGATTAGGGTTGTAAACCCAGCTTATCCTGAAGGGATGATGTTGGCGATTCTATTTGCAAACCTATTTGCTCCACTGTTTGACCATGTTGTTATTGAGAAGAACATTAAGCGGAGGCTAGCGCGTTATGGCAAGTAATAACGATAGTATTAAGAAGACGCTGTTTGTTGTTATCGCATTAAGCTTGGTGTGTTCAATCATAGTATCTATTGCCGCTGTTGGTTTAAAAGACAAACAGCAAGCAAATGCACTTTTAGATAAGCAGACCAAAATAGTTGATGTCTCTGGTATTACTGGTGATGGTTCTATCCCTGAGTTGTTTGCGCAAAATATTGAACCTCGACTGGTTGATTTCGCTACTGGGGAATACATTGAAGGTGATGCGGGGTCTTATGATCAACGTAAAGCGTCTAAAAACCCAGAAGAGTCTATTCGATTAGCGTCTGATGATGACAAAGCGAAGATTATTCGTCGTGCGAATACAGGTGTTGTTTACTTAGTGAAAGATGGAAGTGATTTTTCTAAAGTCATCATTCCTGTTCATGGTAAAGGCTTGTGGTCTACGATGTACGCATTAGTTGCAATTGAGACTGATGGCAACACTGTTGCGGGTATTACTTACTATGAGCAAGGTGAAACTGCTGGGCTTGGTGGTGAAGTAGAAAACCCAACTTGGCGTGCTCAATTCGAAGGTAAGAAACTTTTCGATGAAAACAATCAACCTGCAATTAAAGTGATTAAAGGTGGAGCTCCTGCTGGGTCTGAACACGGTGTTGATGGCCTTTCTGGTGCGACGTTAACGAGTATTGGCGTACAAAACACATTTGACTTCTGGTTGGGTGACATGGGCTTTGGTCCATATCTAGCTAAAGTTCGTGATGGAGGCCTAAACTAATGTCTGATATTAAAGATGTTAAAAAGAGTATTTTAGCGCCGGTATTGGATAACAATCCTATTGCGCTTCAAGTTCTAGGTGTGTGTTCAGCTCTCGCAGTGACCACTAAGTTAGAAACAGCTTTTGTTATGACAATCGCTGTAATGTTTGTAACAGCATTTTCTAACTTCTTTGTTTCTGTGATCCGTAACCATATTCCCAATAGTGTACGTATCATCGTTCAAATGGCGATTATTGCTTCATTAGTTATTCTTGTAGACCAAGTTTTAAAAGCTTACCTCTATGATATTTCTAAACAGCTATCGGTGTTTGTAGGTCTAATCATTACGAACTGTATCGTAATGGGGCGTGCTGAAGCATTTGCGATGAAATCAGAGCCAATCCCTTCATTCATCGATGGTATTGGTAATGGCTTAGGCTATGGTTTCGTTCTGCTTACGGTGGCTTTCTTCAGAGAGTTGCTAGGCTCTGGCAAACTATTTGGTATGGAAATTCTTCCTCTCGTCAGCAATGGTGGTTGGTATCAGCCAAATGGCATGATGCTATTAGCACCATCTGCATTCTTCCTGATTGGTTTTATGATTTGGGCTATACGCATCATTCGACCTGATCAAATAGAAGCGAAGGAGTAAGGTAGCTATGGAACATTATATAAGTCTTCTCGTTAAATCGATTTTTGTCGAGAATATGGCGCTTTCTTTTTTCCTTGGGATGTGTACTTTCTTGGCTGTATCAAAGAAGGTGAAAACTTCCTTTGGTCTAGGTGTTGCTGTGGTCGTGGTATTGACTATCGCAGTACCTGTAAACAACCTTGTCTACACGAATATCCTTAAAGAAAATGCGTTAGTTGAGGGTGTCGACCTTAGTTTTCTTAACTATATAGCATTCATCGGTGTTATTGCGGCGCTTGTACAGATCTTAGAGATGGTACTAGACCGATTTTTTCCACCGTTGTACAACGCCCTTGGTATTTTCCTACCACTGATCACCGTTAACTGTGCGATCTTTGGTGGTGTATCTTTCATGGTAACTCGTGACTACAACTTTGCAGAATCTGTCGTTTATGGCTTCGGTTCAGGTATTGGTTGGATGCTGGCAATTGTCGCATTAGCTGGTCTTCGAGAGAAAATGAAGTACTCGGATGTCCCACCAGGATTACGTGGTTTAGGTATTACCTTTATCTCTGTAGGTCTTATGGCGCTAGGCTTTATGTCTTTCTCTGGTGTTCAACTGTAAGTCGGGTAAACGACACAATTTTAAAGGAATAGTCAATGCAAGTTATTATCCTTGGTGTAGTGATGTTTACCCTGATTGTATTAGCTTTGGTTTTAATTATCTTATTTGCCAAATCGAAGCTAGTACCAACAGGTGACGTTACTATTTCCGTTAATGGTGATCCTGAGAAGAGCTTTATTACTTCCCCGGGTGACAAATTATTAAGCGCAATGGCAGGTTCGGGGATCTTCGTATCTTCAGCTTGTGGTGGCGGTGGCTCTTGTGGTCAGTGTCGCGTAAAAGTGAAAGCTGGTGGTGGTGATATTCTACCGACTGAACTTGATCACATATCTAAAGGTGAAGCCCGTGAAGGCGAGCGTTTAGCGTGTCAAGTTGCAGTGAAAACTGATATGGATATTGAGCTACCTGAAGAGATCTTCGGTGTTAAGAAGTGGGAATGTGAAGTTCTTACTAACGACAACGAAGCGACTTTCATTAAAGAACTGGTACTTAAGATCCCTGATGGTGAAGAAGTACCGTTCCGTGCTGGTGGTTATATTCAGATTGAAGCTGAACCGCATCACATTAAATACGCTGACTTCGATATTCCTGAAGAGTATCGTGGTGACTGGGACAAGTTTAACCTGTTCCGCTACGAGTCAATCGTAAAAGAGCCGTCAATCCGTGCATACTCTATGGCTTCATATCCAGAAGAGGAAGGCTTGATTAAGCTGAACGTACGTGTTGCTACGCCTCCACCAAACAATCCAGACGTGCCACCAGGTGTGATGTCATCATACATCTGGTCTCTTAAGCCTGGTGATAAGTGTACAATCTCGGGTCCATTTGGTGAGTTTTTCGCTAAAGAGACTGACAACGAGATGGTATTTATCGGTGGTGGTGCAGGTATGGCGCCTATGCGTTCTCATATCTTTGACCAATTACTTCGTTTGAACTCTAAGCGTAAGATGTCTTACTGGTATGGTGCTCGTTCTAAGCGTGAAATGTTCTATATTGAAGATTTCGATAAGCTACAAGAAGATAACGAGAACTTTGTATGGCACTGTGCACTGTCTGATCCATTACCAGAAGATAACTGGGATGGTTACACGGGCTTCATTCATAACGTAATTTATGAAAATTACCTGAAAGATCATGAAGCGCCAGAAGACTGTGAGTACTACATGTGTGGTCCACCTATGATGAATGCTGCCGTAATTGGTATGCTTAAAGACCTAGGTGTTGAGGATGAAAACATCCTACTTGATGACTTTGGTGGTTAATCCCGCTTAAGGTGTTAAGCAATGGCTGACTCTATTGAGTCAGCCATTATTTTTCGTGTATACATTTAGATAATGTGAGTCTCTAGTAAAAAGAATATGTAGACCGTTTTCTTTTTTCTATTTTCTTTCAGCCGCAATTCTCAATTAAAACAGGAGTAAACAGGTGAAATATTGGCTTGTTGCATTCGCTTTTTTATTTGTACTTACAGGGTGTGATAAACCCTTAGAGCAAGTGCATATCAAAGGCCCAACGATGGGCACGACTTATAATATTAAGTATATAAATTCTGATTCACTGCTGGATTCTGGTGAGATTCAAGTTGAAGTTGATCGCTTGCTAGAGCAAGTCAACGATCAAATGTCGACTTATCGTAAAGACTCGGAGTTAAGCCGCTTTAACCAGTACACGGGTAATGAAGCATTTGAAGTGTCAGCTGACACCGCTTTGGTGGTTCAAGAGGCTATACGCCTTAACAAGCTCACGCTAGGCGCTTTGGATGTGACGGTTGGCCCTTTGGTTAACTTGTGGGGTTTTGGCCCAGAAGCGCGCCCTGAGACGATTCCAAGCGATGAAGAACTTCAAGAACGAAAGGCAATGATCGGCATTCATCACCTATCAACCACTGCAACCTCAATTAGCAAAACATTACCCTCGCTGTATGTCGACCTGTCAACAATTGCGAAAGGGTGGGGAGTTGATGTTGTGGCCGAATACATGAACGCCATTGGTGCTGAAAACTACATGGTAGAAATAGGCGGTGAGATGCGCCTGAAAGGCCACAATCGTGAAGGTGTGCGTTGGCGTATCGCTATTGAAAAACCGAGCGTAGATGAGCGTGCAATTCAGCTGGTTGTTGAACCTGGTGACATGGCGATTGCCACTTCTGGTGACTATAGGAATTATTATGAGCGAGACGGCATCCGCTACTCGCACATTATTAATCCTACAACAGGTAAACCAATGGATAACAAGGTTGTTTCTGTCACGGTTATTGATTCATCTTCTATGACTGCCGACGGTCTCGCAACGGGACTTATGGTTCTGGGTGAGGAAGTGGGCATGGACGTGGCAGAAGAGCACAATATTCCAACTTACATGATAGTGAAAACTGATACAGGTTTTGAAGAGTTTACTTCGTCTGCGTTTGAGTCATACTTAAAGTGAACCGAGTAAATCGATAATCCAATTTCAAACATGTTGGCCACTAGAGCCTTAACATGAAATATAACCAAAATTATAGTGAGCAATAGATAATGACTACATTCCTAGTGACCTTTGCCGTATTTCTATCGGTTATTGCAGCAATGGCTGTTGGTTTCATATTCCAACGTAAAGTGGTTAAAGGCAGTTGTGGCGGCTTAGATGCGATGGGTATTGATAAAGTGTGCAATTGCCCTGAACCCTGTGATGCTAGAAAGAAACGTGAAGAGCGAGCCGCTATCCGTGCGGAAAAGCTTGCAGCTTGGGAAAAGAATCGTATTGCTTAATATATAGCAGTCGACCCAAATGTATGCTTAACATCGGCCTATAGTTCAATAGCACCAATCAATTACAAAGCCCACCAGATAGTGGGCTTTGTTGTTTCAAAATTAAGATACTATTCGGTTTCTACCGTTTTCTTTTGCTTGATAAAGCCTGTCATCCGCGAGCTTTATCTGCTCTTCTAAGCTGGCCTCTATATTTGATACACCAATACTCACGGTTATAGTGATCTGGTGATCCAAGTGAGGGATAATGGTCGTTTCAATTCGTTTCCTCATGTGCTCCAGTCGTGTGATGAATTCTTCCGTTGAGGAATTAGACTGAATGCAAAATTCCTCCCCACCAAATCGAACCACGACATCATCTGAAAAATAGAGCTTTAGAATCTGAGACAATGTCACTAGGGCTGCATCGCCGCCGTCATGGCCATAGTTGTCGTTGACCTTTTTAAAGAAATCGATATCCAGCATGGCAATATTCTGAAATTCAGATTTATTATCGAAATGTTGGAATAAATAACGACGATTCCAAAGCCCTGTAAGAGCGTCTTCGTTCGCGAGGCGGTAGAGTTTCCCTGTGGCTTCTTTCATGTCGAGTATCTGGTGAACTCGACAAAAAAACTCTTCTTGATTGAATGGCTTATGAAGAAAATCGTTAGCACCCGCTTTAAGGTAGCGTGCGGTCATGGTGCGATCATCGCTTCCTGATAGGCCGAGTATCGCGAGATCGTTTTTATCGTGCTGAATTCGAATTTCTCGAATCATTGAAATACCATCTTTAATAGGCATATCATGGTCGGTAATAACGAATGTGATATCAGGGTTTTGTTTCAATACATCAATAGCCTGTTGGCCATCTTCAGCTTGAATGACATTGATGTATTGTCCTTCCAGCAACTGGCCAATATGCCTGCGGACGACTTTAGAGTCATCGACAACCAAGGCTCTATGATCTCGATTATTGGTCAAACGGTTAACCAAAGGCAGCAAATAAGAGACCGA
Source organism: Vibrio sp. 10N.261.55.A7 (assembly GCF_002877365.1). Lineage (GTDB taxonomy): Bacteria > Pseudomonadota > Gammaproteobacteria > Enterobacterales > Vibrionaceae > Vibrio. The sequence goes on along the minus strand of NZ_MCWZ01000316.1, from coordinate 1,366 downwards.
TGACATGCTGTCTTTTAGTATGTAGTCGAGCACCCCTTTAGCAATAACTCGTTCGCGAATCTCTTCTTGGAACATAGCCGTCAGGACAATCACTTTGTATTGATAATCTAGAACGAGATCGATTATCTCACCATCTTGGCCATCTGGTAGGCAGTAGTCTAAAACAGCGCACAAGAAATCGTGTTTTTGATTTAAGAGGGTTCTTGCATCTTCAATCGACTCCGCGGTATAGACATCGTAACCCGCATCACTGAGCAGTGAGTACAAGTAATTTCTGAAGGCACGACTGTCTTCAACAATAAGTATTTTGCTACTCAATGAATGCTCCATTATTAATCCCTATATTAATAATAATCAACAATTGATACTTCGCTAACTATTTTTGTTCCTTATCTAGAATGCACGCAAAAGATCGCTTAAACTGTTTTTATATACAGTGATTGGGTGGGGCGATTGATGAGAAAAATTATCCATATCGACATGGATTGTTTTTACGCTGCAGTAGAAATGCGCGATAACCCTCATTACCGAGGCCGTCCTTTAGCGGTCGGCGGGCATGAAAAGCAAAGAGGCGTGCTTAGTACCTGCAATTATGAAGCGAGGAAGTTTGGCCTTCACAGCGCAATGCCAACAGCTCGAGCTCTTAAATTGTGCCCAGACTTACTCGTTGTGCCTGGGCGTATGCAGGTATACAAAGAGGTATCCGCTCATATACGCGAGATTTTTTCACGTTATACCTCTTTAATAGAGCCTCTGTCGCTAGATGAGGCGTACCTAGATGTGACTGATTGCAAACAATGCAAAGGTTCAGCCACCTTAATTGCGGAAGCGATCCGTAAGGACATTTGGGACGAGTTAGAACTTACCGCATCGGCTGGTGTGGCCCCGATTAAGTTTCTTGCTAAAGTCGCCTCTGATCTGAACAAACCCAATGGACAATGCGTCATCCCGCCTCACAAAGTACAAGAGGTTGTGGATGGGCTGCCTTTGGGGAAATTGCCTGGTGTCGGAAAGGTCACGCTAGAAAAACTGAATAAAGCAGGGTTGTTTTACTGTAGAGATGTCCGATCTAGAGATCATCGTGATCTATTGCGTCAGTTTGGTCGATTGGGTGACTCATTATGGAAACGAAGTCAGGGAATCGATAATCGAGAGATTGTTGTCGAGCGGGAGAGAAAGAGCGTCGGCGTTGAGCGCACCTTTAGTGAGAATATTCTGTCTTACGAAGAGTGCTGGCAAGTTATTGAAACGCGGCTTTTTCCAGAGTTAGAGATCAGGCTTGAAAAAGCGATGCCAAGCAAAGCGATCATCAAGCAAGGCATAAAGCTGAAGTTTGCCGATTTCCAACAAACGACCATTGAACATG
>NZ_MCWZ01000315.1 GCF_002877365.1 Vibrio sp. 10N.261.55.A7 | reverse complement strand
GTAATTCATACCGTCGGTATGTTTACCCTGCTCCGTGATATTGATTTGAGCATTGTCCATGAAGAAGCGGCCCAATGAGTTTTGCAATGCACGATGATCACCATGCACTTTTAACGTCCACTTTAAGGCTTCAAACCCAACCACATCATCAGATTGAAAAAAACCGCCATCATTTGAGGCGGTCTTCGCTTTTAAATCAGGTGGCGTAAACTCCACAATTTCATTCATCAAAGGCACCGCTTCAACCAGTGCCGTAAGACGCATACGAATACGATCAGCCATTTACAACCTCCTCTAACCAAGCTTCAATCAAACCATTATCAACACTCATTTCATACACCATGTGTTCGTTTGGTGAGTATCGACCGTAATTCACGCACAAGTACCATCGCCCAGAGTTATAGTTTTCTAGGTTGTTTTTATCTGGATGAAGAAACGCTTTGAATACAGGAATCACGCCTTGAGCAACAAGGTTCTGGCCCCAGTTAGTTAGGCGATCAATTACCTGCTCCATGAACTCTTCAGTCAGGTTTTTACCCATGAGAGGCTGACTTGTCTCTTCGAGTTTACGAGCCATAAGATCTTCAAGCCCAACATGGCTAATAAAACGCCCCGTATTAGTTCGGTTACCAATGACTGAGTAGCCTCCCATACGTGTACGAGCGATAGTCACTACACCGTGTTTATTTAAGAAGTTGGCTTGAGTAGTTTTGTCATTGATTTTATATGACACGTTACGAGCTGTTTCATCACAAAGAATGCTTCGATTCTGAGGGCTTTCATACCCTTCAACCGAGGCCATTGCAGCAACTAATGCAATGGAAGCAGGCATTAGCAACTGAACACCATCGTAGGTTTTTAAGAACCAAGGGTCGATAATACAAAGCTTATCTTCACCAGTACCCTCTGCACCAAAATCTGCCGCGAATTCGCCAGCTGCCATGTCATTGGTATTTGGCCCGTCCAAGACAGGTCGACAGCGAACATCTCGCCCCATTAATGCTAGTGCTTGCCCGACAGGTTTTGAGGTAAAGCCAGGAGTTGCAATAATAGTTGGGGTTTCAGCGCAAGCCTTTACCGTTTGTAAGCCAGTAATCGCCCCCGTAGCACCATCAACACCACCGATGATTGCAGCTTCTGTCGCTGCAGCATCGACACCTTCAGCAACAACGGTAACGTACAAAATACACTGAACATACTCAAGTAAGTAACGTACAACATTAGGCAGTGATCCTTCACGATCACCCGTACTATCGAGCATCAACATAGCGTGGGAGTAATTCCACAACCGAGTTGGCTCATCATAATTTAGCCCTGCGTTTTTATTCGTAGCAGTACCGATTAGGTGCACTACCTGCAAGGCAAGTGGCCCCATGCCTGGCATTGGTTCAATTGTCTTAACTTCAACGCCATTGAGTTCAAAATCTTGAATTGGTGCGAGCATTACTTGCCCTCTTTTTCAGGTGTAGTTTTCACCGTTAGCTTGACACTTTCAGTGACTACTTTCGGTGATACTGGCTTACCTATTTTTCCACTTAGCAATAGCATTGTGGCCTGTGATGGTAAGAGTGAAATGGTTTGGTCTTTATCTGGAAACCACCATCGCCCATTCTGACGAAGGGGTTTTAATAATGGGTACAGCTTTAGTTTGGATACAGGTGTTTGTTCAGTGCTTGCCATGAACTAGCTCCAATAAAAAACCCGCCTAGTACATGCACTGGCGGGTTTGGTTGTTTAATTGATTACGTTATTTTGTAAGTGGGATTGGCCAGGGGTTTTCATCACGGATTTTTAAGTAAGCAGCATCGGCTTGCGCTTCATTGGCTTGCGCTTTGTCTTCGTTTACTTCAATACGTCGAGCCATCGCTGCTTCTTTATTTAGCGGGTCAACCATCGTTTGGTAAAGTGCTTGTCGTTTGTTGCTCACTTCCAATACTTCAGCTTCATACTTGGCTTGTTCGTTTAACACCCACTGACCATTTTTCCAAACATCAAAATGAGTACTGGGCTCTAGTTCTGTCCAACCATCTTCAATTGGGCCAAGTTCAGTGATAACTTTCGACTCTGCGCAGTTTGATATTTTATAAACACCACTAGAACGGTGGTCTTCAATCAGCTCAGAACCAACTGGAATGCCGTTTTCATCAAAAATAGCAACGACTGCATAGCCTTCTTTACTAGAAACAGGCTCGTTCAATAACGCGTTTTTAGATATATGCCAAGTACCACCACGCTTTTGTGCTTCGATAGGTGGTTGCACTTCTTTAGTTTGGCTATTAATTGGCCAATATTGTTTTACTTCGATCATATTGACTCCTTAGATTGTAATAGCCATTGGTCTCGCAATGTTTCGAGGTCGAGTTTCGTTGGCTGATTTGGCTCCTCTAATTCCAGATGTATTATTTCCAGTGAGGGTGAAATTTCGCTCCGGCGTTAGCAACTCTTCAGAATTCCCTACTCGTCTGAACGCTTGATATTCATGGTAATGCTCTTCCATAGCGTCCAATTGACCGCTGTTTAATATTCGTTCTACGTCTATTCCCCGCCCTTGATCTAACACTCGCAAAAACTCACCTCGAATGTCACCGGTGTTGATTATATTGCTTGTCACAAGGTGCGGATATCTGCGCGCTAATCGCCAATATACAGCGATAGGTAAATCAACATTTATCTCCATCACAGCCCACTCTGGGGCGTTGGTATCTAACCAAAAAAACGGCATACCAATCTGATCACCTGTGTATGGAATCCAATAAAATGGCTTTGTGCTATCTGCCCAACCTATGTGACGGTTAACATCCAACAAAGGGGATTTACCTGCAAGTGATTCAACATTTGAATACCACTGCCAATAACTAAGTTCACCTGTAGCTTGGTCTTTTGAGTAGCAAATCTCACCGACTGAATACACTCGGTTAGGGTCATAAGGTAAAAACTGAGCGATACTTGCTAACGGGTACTGCCCATGCGGATCTTCTTCCGCTTTGTGCTTCTCGTCAAACTCATTTAAATCTCTTTCAGACACTAGCACCACTGAAGGATCAACCGTGAAGTTAATAACCTCTGCATTGGATGTTTGAAAGCGTAGACGATAAATGAAGCTCTTCGCGTCACCTGGTTTATAGCTTTTGAAATCCCCTTCAACACGACGATATGAATAGAGCTCGCCTTTGTCGGTTATCGCGGCTAAGCCCCAGATTTGATAACCCTGATTATTGATATGGTGATCAGCAGAAATACTGATTTGAACAATGAATTCACCTGGGTTATCTAAATCTTGCTTAACCGTTGCAGGGAATAGCCCATCAGCGCCCAAGTCATTGACCATCTCGGTGACATTAATCGGCGACTGATTCTCAGCTAATAAACCACCATCAATTTTGATATGAGTAATTAAGACTTTCTCACCCAGTGCTTTAGCGGCAGCTTCTGCTTGAATCCCCACTAATGTTTGGTAGCCCTGAGTATCTAGCGCATTCAGTTGTTGCGGTGTCATTTGCGTCATATTGCGGCTCTCGAATCACTGTAAACATACGCTTCGTTCAATATTCCAACTCGCATTGAAACGACACGTTCTTGATCTTGAAAAATAAATGGAGGGCTATCACTGATCACCCCTGTTTCACCAAAGCAGGCAACGTTCCTAGCTATCGTTGTAGAACGAACTAAATCCAAAGAGATTGAATCACGTTCACTTTTATAGGTGGTCACACGCTGTGATAAACGCTTTTGAAGGTCGCCGGTTAATGCGCCCTTTTCTACCTCGGCTTCAATATCTAACGAGTAAGGTAAAGAGCCTCTCGCTACTTCGGAAAGAAAGCCCAACGTCGATAGAGCTCGGTTTAGCCCTAGCCGCGTACCTGCTTTGCTATGAATTTCAAATGCCTTATCCGTAGTTTGCCGTTGCTGATCTAATGTGTCATTTGGTTGCCAATCTGCGACTCCACGTTCGCCAGCCAAAAGCACAACAAATTCATCAGGTGTTAGTAAAGGGTTCTTTAAATCAGGATAAGGATTAGCGGTTTGTTTGAGTAACTGTTGCCAGGCATATTCCAGTGACTCTTCAACAAGGGTTCGGTTGTCTGGTTGAACACTAATAAAATCATTCGGCTCTGACATCAACGATCACCTCAGTGCAATATGGCGCCTCATCCCAACGACAAGTTACATCCGTCGCAGGCTCTAGAACCTTCACTCGCTTAACGCCAAGTTCAAAGAACTCATGGCCAATTTCCTCAACATCTATCACCTCTTCCAAACGGTGCTTACGCTCTGAAAAAGTAATGCCGGCTAATTGTGCCTGCTCTTGAGAGACATGGTTATTCGGGTTAGCACCGGTATAGAGCACCACACTGATTCGGTAAGGTTTTGGAATTGCTGCTTTCGTTGTGATTTCATCACTCTCTTGAGCAATATCATCACGATTCAAATACTGACTCGCCCGTTCAAGTAGAGCGGCACTCGGCACACCATCCACGCTTTCACGGCTCAGAATCGCCACTTCAACTTTGCCTGAATTCGCTTCAACCATTCTTGCTTGAGCGTCTTTCACCAACGCAGGTTGAGCAGTCTTTGGAAACTCATAACGAACTAGAACGGCATCAGCTTCTGATTCCACTTTAATCACGGGCCGCTCATCAAGTGTTAGTGCGTGAAAACGGTAACCAAGGCGAGTGCCCGTGGTATGAAATTGATAAGCCGCCAAATCGAAACGACGTAGAAGATCTTCATTAGATTCCATCACCGCAGGCTTTGGAGGAAATACAGAGTTGTCTTCTGCTGTTAGTGTTTGACGCTTCAAGCTGTACTGCATCGCTATCAAATCCACCATATCGGTTTCAGTGACATACTTGCGAAACATCTGCAGCGCCCAATAATTCTTTTCTCTTGTGTCAGCAATGTACTTGAGAACAAGTGACTGTAAGACTTGAGCAAGTAGCTCACTGTCATTGGTGAGTGCCTCTTGAAGATAAACCGCTTTTTCCTCATCACTTGCCGCGCAATGAGCAACAGCAAATGCGATGTACTCACTTAGCAAGGTTTCAAAATTCGGCTCTTGGAATGCTTTGGGCCTTTCTTCTTTCGCTAATATCGTCATAAATTAACGCTCATTTTCAGCGGTTCGCCTTGCCATTTACCAACCACTTTCACAACAAAGCCTGTTGATGTAGAAGAAGCTAAACACTGCTCAACGGTTAAGCCTTCAAGTTGATTGTTGGTATTGGTCAGCGCTTCAATCGATAGGTTTTGAACGATAAGTGCTTCTGAAGGGCTCTGATTTTTACCCAATCGTTCAACCGCTCGGTTGCCTAATGCTCTTCGTTTTACTCGTGAGCCAACCTTGGTGGTCAACACGCGCTTAATACGACAGCTCAACGCTTTAATACCCGTTACCGTAAGCCCAGTATCTTGATCAATTGCTATCATTGTTTTGCCTTACTGGTTGGCCTACCTTCATCGTCAATATGGAAGTGAAGCTTCACACTGTACCCATCGACAACAACATCACCGTCCGTTACTTCCATTGAACCGGCGAACGTCGCTGCACCTCCGCCTACTCCACCAGAAACAGCAAACGCGCCTTGGTGATTAAACGAACCGGTACTAACAATGCTGCCCGTAGAAATAGTATCGCCAGTGCGATTGGTGTTACCGGAATGCTCTTGATTTCCAACATGAGTTAAATCAGCATTGAGATTCATGCCACCAGGGTAAGTACAAGTTAACGAGCCTTCATCCAGGTCATAAACCTCCGACATTCCACCGCCGTAATCTGTCATTACCTCGTTATCTTTCAACGTAGGGAAAGGAAACAAAGTAGACCGCAGCCCCATCAGCGCGACTGAATTACTCAAGCTGTCACCGCTGCCAAGATTAATCACAATGCATTGCTCACCTACAGTTGGCCGTCGGTAATGAGTGACTCTTCCGGCACTAGGCACAAAAAAAGGAGCCCCTTTTGCAAGGTTTGCTCCTGTTTTTATATCTACTGTGTCTTCATTGGCCACCGCCACCGTTCCCAAACGAACGATGTTAGCGAGGCGCCTGTTTGTATCTTCTAGCTCTTCAGTCAAAGAAAGCACTTTACGTTCAAGAGCCAGTAACCGATTCATCCACTGCATCACTTTCAACTCCTGCTAGTTCAATCGCTGTCTCTGCAATTGGGCCCATACGAATGGTTTGCTTAAAGGTCACCGTACGTGCAAAAACGCCCAGTTCTGGGTTGAATCGGCTTGGTAGATTGGAAACCAAAACACTCTCTTCTAAGTCGTCACCCACATTGAAGAACTCGTTAGATAACTCACGTTCTACACGGGTCGAAGCATCCAAAGCTTCAAGATCAAACTCATTGATTGAAGTCGGCACCTCAACCAAAAACCGTAATTCAATATTGTGCTTTGCCCTTCCATCGTTAGAGAAACTATTCACAGGCTCAACTTCACCGACTAAGTAACTAATCTGAGTACTGGTTAGCTCTTTGGCACAGCGTTGATAAGAGGTTTTAATACGAATACTCAACGCCTGCTCTAAATGCTCAACCACTTTTTTGACCCACTCACGCGGCGAGCGAAAGTACTGTTCGGAACTCACGATGGAAAAACTCCTCGAATTTGCGATTAATGTCAGGCAAGTAGTTGCTCACAATGTTTTCGGTGTCATCTGATATATCGACCGTCACAAGCTTGATGCTTTTACGCTGCTTTCCCGTTCTTCGGAAAACCAAAAGCTCATCGCTATCCATTGAAGAGATAAACGCCCCTTCATAGAACTCACTGCCAACTCGGACACCAAGCTTATTTTGAACTGGCTTACCGGTTCGATGAACACCCACTTCATTAACCCCAATCCACAGCTTTGAAATCCGCCCGTTCTTATAGGTACGAAAGCGCGAACGCAAAGACTTGTTGTCAATTTTCAGCTCAAAGCCAAGTTCGGCCATCGTGACGGCTCGCAGCCAACGATTGGTTAGCGTTGCGGCTCGGCTGACTACTTTGGGAATCTCTTTTTCAAAGGCTTCGTATTTGCGAATAAACTCAGAATCAATCAACATTCGAGAGTTGTTAGTAACGTTAGTAACGCTACTCGGTGAATTCAGACCAACCATTAGAGCTTGCCCCTTCACCTATTGGCACCATCACATATTCATTGCTGATCTGGCTGTCAGTACCGTTGCCCTTTACTGGCTGCTCATAAACGAGCATAAAGTTCAGGTCGCGATAAACAGTACTGCAAGACTCGGGCAACGACTCGCTAGTGATAAGGCGATGCACCGTATGGTTTCCACGCTTTGCACTTTGGATATAGCCTTTAATCTCTTTAGGTTCACCATCTGAAGCTGTTATTGAAATGGTATAACCGAAACTGTCAGTGATGGAAGCTCGAAGAAGGCTCCGAGCATAATCAAATGCGCTGCTCATACTAAGCCGCCTAAGCAACGAACTGAGTGATCACCTCACCCATGAGCAACACACCACCTTCAACAAACACGCCAATGGGTTGCTTAATATCACCCGAGGAAGAAGGTAGAGTCTTAGTGAACTCTCCACCCTTAAAGTAAGCAGGCTCACAATTGAAAGCTGGCGTATCACCGGCTTTAATCGGCCCATCATAAAACCCGTCGTAACTACAAGTGACCGCATCACCTGCCTGAACCGTGAAATGAGGAACAACCAACAGTGCGCCAACCAATACAGGTACGTCTTTAGTAAAACCGCCTACAGGTGCAATCACCGCGATCTTTTTGCCTTTACTAAGCTGCATAACAGTTCTCTTTTTAGAATTTGAAACATGAAAAAGGGAGCAATCAGCTCCCAGTTAGAATTGGATGAAGTTCGACAAGTGTTTTAACTCGCCTTGGCTTTAAGTTGCTTTGGTTTTAACTCGACTTGAATGTCGCCTTCGCAATGCCACGACGATCAACAACCTTAGAGGTGATGTCATAAGTGATGCGGAACTTAGCCCCATCGCTTGACCAACCATCCGCTGTTTCTAACCACGGGTCTTGTTGACCATCTAGGAAGCCCATCAATACAGTGTCGAAGTCTTTACCTGTTAGAGCCAATGCGCCATTCACACCAGTAACTCGCGCAGTTTCAATGACGTTCTTGAACTTCTTATAGGCTGGATTGAATTCAGTTGGCTTACTTGCGGTATTGAGTACCGCTTCAAGCATTGATGCATGGTCAGGGTGAGCAATCAAAAACTCACCACGTAAATCCAAGGCATCGCCACCACCGTCTTTATCACCATTCAAAGGAACTGTCGTCGCCGTTGCAAAGACCTTATGCAGAGCCATGATCAACGCGGTGTAATCAGCTGCCGTGACATCATCAATGAGGTTGCCCCACTTATCGGCACTTGGCGCTTTCTGGAAGATAGATTTACCATCTTTCATTTTGCCGCTTAGGATAGCGTTAAACATCAGTTTGTCAGACAGTCGGTAACCGGCTTGCATGAACTTACGAGGCACTTTGGCCACTAAACCAATCTCATCGTTAATGATGGCTTGACGAGTAAACTTAATCTCTCGACCAAACGTAGCAAGTTGAATACGCTCACCGCTGCCTTTTAAGGTCGCTGCTTTGTATTCACCGTCTTCACCCACGCCCATTAGGTCAGGTGCATCGTTCACCATCACCAATTCTGTTTCGCGAAAATCACTTAGGTTCTCAACGTTAGCCAAATCACGCCATAGAGGAGAACGAACCTTCTTCTCATCCAACATAACGGTGCGAATGCCTTCAGTGATAATGTCGCCAAAATCACCTGAGTTAAACGCTCGGTTCACCAGCTCGTTCTTGGTCACTGCACTACGAGCATTCACATCTAAACAGGCTCTGGCCATGTTCAATAATGACTCATTACCAAACGAGTTATCTTTCTCTAGCTCTGCCACACCTGCTCGCGCATTGAGTGCATTTTGTAGTTCATCTTTAACGTGGTTTCCGTTATCAACGCGAATGTGTGAAGCCGTTAAATTAGATTCGGGTTGACGCTGACCTGTAACGGTTTGCTCCCCCATATTTTCTAGAATCTTGGCTGATGCTTTATTAACTGAGCATTCAAGATCAACCAACAACTCGTTAGTCAGCTCATCGCTTACTTTGTGCTGAGTACATAACGCTCGAATGTCTAACTGGCGTTGGTTCTCAGCTTTTACTGCATTTTGCAGCTCTTCTGGTGTAAATGGTTTCGGCATGTCGCTTACCTGTTCAGTGTTTGAGTGTGGTTGATGGTTTGAAATTGCTTGGTTGTTTGAATCGGATAGATTGTTTGAAAGTGGCCGTTCGTTTGTATCTGGCGGAGTACTCGGTGTTGATTGTTCTTCTGAAGACAAACAATTCAATAACGAGTCGGGAACGTTTTTAAAGGCTGATAGATTGTTAACATCGTCCTCAGAGAAGCAATTGCTAAGATCAACCGAATCGATCACCTCATCAATCAAGCCCCATTCCAACGCCTTTTCAGCGGTAAACCAGGTTTCCTTTTGCATAGCTTCTAGAAACTCTTCATGGCTTTTCTTACCACCAGAACGATCAACATATTCTTGTGAAATCAGCTCGCGTGAATTCTTCCACTGCTGCATAGCCGCTTCTAAATCGGCCTCTTCACCCCATGCTCCAATTTGAGGATTGTGAATCATCATTGAAGTGTTAGCTGGCATTTGGCGATTGTCGCAAGCGTTCAAAACATACGTACCAATTGAAGCAACGAGGCCATCAACAACGCCCGTTGTTTTGCCTTTGTGTGCTTTAATCGCATTATGAAGTGCAATCCCTTCATAGACTCCGCCACCACGAGTATGAACACGTAGGACAAGGTCTTTAGCACCTATCGCTTGCAGGGCTTCAATGAGTTGAATGGCTTCTATTTCGTAGCTGCCAATCACCCCATGAATATAGAGTTGAGCGGGTTTATCCTCTGAGCTATTGGTCAGGGTGTACCAGCTTTTTTCGGTTGGTTTAGGCATTCATAACTCCATCACCATTTTTGTTGGTTGTGATTTTTTCGGCCATCTTATGAGTCGGGTCAGACGTACTCACAATGCCCATCTCATTCATCTGCTTTCGGTCTGCTTGGATCTCTTTACGAGTCGATAACGGGTTAATGTTTCGTTCCCGTTGCGATTGGCTAAGCGAGAACAGACACAGCTGCGTTCCCTTCTCTATTCCTTCCATCTCTTTCTTAGGATCAATCCACGGCATCACTGGCGCTTGATAAATCGCGTTTTGAATACTGGAAGCATCAACACCCGCTGGCACTTTTAGCTCACCGTTCAGAATCGCCATAGAAAGCGCATTACGATATTGAGGACGCGTCCAACTCAGAACAAACTTTCGTTGCAGCACTCGGTAACGAGCAAACGAATCAACCAGTTCTTGTCGGTTAGAAGAGTAAGCCCCATCGTAATTACGAGTAACAGACGAGTTGTTTACCCCTACCGCACTGCTCACTAGCTTTTGCTGACCGTTACGAAATGGCGCACTCATGGATTCTTTACGACTAGACTCAACAATCCCTGCATCTTCCCCTGGTGCTAACTCAAATGAATTACCCATCCCAAGGAAAATGTCATCACTTCGCCCAATCTCATCATTCTGGCTAGTCGGATCACGCTTAATGAAATAGGCAAAGCGAGAAGCAATCTCTGCGCTAACCATTTCCGAGTTGTCGTAGCTCTCAAGCCGTGAAATCAAATCAAGCGTAGAGTGAAGAATGGAAACCCCACGGTTTTGATGCAGACGACGAGTAAACTTCAAATGGCAGATAAACGATGAATCCACCTCCGCGAACTCAAAGCCCTGGGCATCTTTTTGAATCAAATAGCTGATCGCCTGACCAAGCCAATTACGTTTAATCCCTTCCATCACAGAGCCTTCCGGTTCAGTAATGTGTCTCGGCACAAACTGAGGCTCAAAAGGCTGAATCGCAAAAGGCGTTGTTGATGGATAAATCAAATCAGGATGCTTACCCATATACATGCGGCCAAACACTTCACCATCACGCAGCCAAGTTCGACAAGCTAACCATTCGGTTTCACTTCGAGAGGTTTCGTTATCGATATTTTGTTTAAGAGAATGCAGTTCCCACCACTTAGCAATGGCTTGAGCAAACTCAATATGAACCTCACCCTTATGATCAAGTGGCTGTGGCTCCACCATAATTCCGTTTGGGCCAACAATGTTTGCGCACAGCTCATCTAATATCGCGGTGATAAACGGATTGTTCTCATCCCCTTCACGAGCACGCTGATAAATAGCCTTAGCGCCTTTGTTCAATTCATTGGAAGAGGTTTTAGAGAAGTTACGTTTTTGCTTTGTCTTTGGGTCAGTAGGAAGTGCAGCGGTGTATTTGTTTAGTAATGAACGGTCATACAGCCGCTTTAAGCCATGTTGAGGGCTAAACACAGCGACCACTCTGTCGAATAGGTTTAACGGATTACTCAAGGTAATTCCTCCTAATCATGTTGCGCCTACCACCGGTTGCTTCTTGAGAAACCAAACGAGTTAGACGCTCTATTTCAGACCGAACCGTTGCAAGGCTCGCTAACGTGAGCTTTTCACCTTCTGCCGTTGTGACTTCTTGCTGCATTAAGATCTTTTTTTCTGCTTCGATGTACCAAGCAAGGCGTTCTAGATTTGTAGGTAAAACTGCTGTCATCCGAAAATACCTTTTGAGTGGTTGTATCTGCGTTGAACCTTACGTTCAAACTCTGGTTTAACATCAGCATCAACAACATTTGGGTTCATCTGTGATTCAGATGCCCATAGCGGAGGCTTTTCCCAGTTGATGTCGTCACCACCTAAGTAATGCATACCTGCTTCAGCGTAAGCACACAGGTCTAAAGATTCGTTCGACGTATTCGCCGGACACTCCCAATCACCTTTATGGTTAATAAACTCAGCAGTCAGTTCTTCATACCAACTGCGCTCAGCCCATTTAGGTAAATGGAAGTATCGAGAGCCAAATTCGAGCCTTGAATAGCTCGCGGCCACCCGATTTTTTAAACGATTGGTATGAAGAAGAAGTAGAGGAATTTCACCATGAGCAAGCTTGCTTCGTTTGTCTGGGTGACTCTCTTTCACTAAAGAATCTATGTCTCTGCTCGCCCCTTTAACTAAACGGAACAAGTGAGCCAAGCTCTTTGGTTTTAGTCGGTTGTAAAATTGGTAAGCAAAATCGGTAACAGAGGTTTTCTTTCCATCCTTCTCACCACCAGAACCACCTGAATCGCACAACGTGAGAACTGGCTTCATCACTCGCCCAGAGCCATCGCTTAGTGGGTAGGTTTTCTTGATCACCTGGTCGATAATCAAATCCCAATCTTCTGAATAAACAGCAGGATTAATACGATCATTATTACGGTTTGGATTGGTTAGAATCTCAAAACGGTCAATCACCCAACGTTGTAAGCCAACGCCAAACACTTGAGCCTGAACCACAAACCGCGCATTCTTTTTACCGCCTTGAACATCGATGTTCATTATCAAAAATCGACCATTTTCAGGCACAACAGAACGAGGATGGTCCACCGCTTTGTGCATCAACTCATGAGCACCAATATCGCTGCCTTGAGTTTGCAAAATATAAGGGCGACCCACATCAACGTTGTAGAACGTCATCAGCTTATTTTCGTCACCATTATTCTCAAACTGACCTTGAGCACTCAAATATCGAAGAACAATACCTTCCCAACTTTGATAGGTAGCCGCAGGGCCTTCAAACCAGAAAGTCGCCCATTTAGATTGTCTAATCAGACTTTCATCAGTAACTTCTTCACCGAATTGATCAATCGCTCCCTCGCGAAACCAACGCGCTGCTAAGTTCTTCTCTTGCTTTTGTTGCTCATCAACCTTGTGACCACAGCGTGGGCATTTCATATGCGCTGACTTTGCCATTTCTAGAGGGTTGCTTAAGCTCTCATCCCAATGCATGACTTCAAATACAGGTCGAAACCAACAATCACAGTCATCACACTGCCAATACCAGCAACGACGATCACCAAAGTTGTACAGTTCAGCAATACCGCCACAGGGCTGCGCTTCATGTGCGCCAAGCAACTCTTCATCGATTGGCTGACGAACCAAGCGACCAGGAGAACTTTCTGCCATCGCCATACCCGAAGATTTGGCATTTTGGATACGCTTAAGCATCAGCTGAAACTTATCACCCTCATCGCCAACACCATCATCGTCTCGGTCATAATCAGAACAACCGACATAACGAAACGTCTCAGCAGACAAACTGCTTTCAGTCGCGGAATCTAGGTTTAGGTTCATGCCATTAAGGAAATGCTTATAAGTCAGGTTGTCGTCTGATTTTCTGCCCGTTCTTAACTTGCTGATCCCCTTGGTGGCCGCAAAGCAACGAGCCAAATCTTTCTTCGACATCGCCTCTGCTTTCTTCTTGGTACTGTAGATAAGCAACATATCGCCAGGTGCTTGAGTCACCGCGTAGTTAACCCAACCTTCGACCAATGCTTTGGTTTTACCCGAACGAGCTGGCCCCATCAAAATCGTTGCTTCATAAATACGGCGGGGTAAGCAATCCATAGGTTCACGCATGTATGGCACTTGGCTAGAAAGAAACTTGGTTACGTCTGTACCGTTAGAGATCCACAAGCCTTCATCAGCAGCCTCCACTGGCGTTTTGTCTTCAGGCTTACACAAGTACGCAAGCCTTCTACGAATCTTCGCTGCATCAGCAAACTTAACACCCAAGCATTCATCAAACTTGTTCAAGCTCATCGGTTACCGCCTGTAAATCAAAGTTAAACAGCCTTTCTAGCTCTTCAAGCTGCTGTGGGTTTATCGCAGTAATCGCCGTTTCTACGCGTGTAATTGCCGTGGTTTTGAAACCCTTAACCGCGGTAATACAACGCCCTAGCTCACTTTCATAATCGGTAATATCCACCACATCTTCGGTGTCCTTCATGAACTTGAGTTTTTCGTTTTGGGCTTGAATGTAAGCCCTAAATTCTGCCGCCGTTTTAAAGCCCATTAAATCTGGTGCATTGCTTTCTTTAACTGGCGCTTGGCACAGATAAGGCGCGACTTGAACCACATCATAAAGTGGTGTTGACCCTTTATAAGCCGTTGGCTCTACCCCTGCGTTCTTGAGCTTTTTGCGAATGGTTGAGCGGTGATAATCGAACGCTTCAAGTTCCGTTAAATTCCAAAGGCGCTTTTCATTATTCATTGTTGTGCCTCAGTTAATCCCGTCTCTCCGAGTGTCACGCCCTTACCGCCTATGGCTGACGTTTCCAGTAATGTAGGGAGTCTCACCCATGACTTGCTTCTTTTTGATTCTTATCCCGCACTCACACATAAGGAGTAAGCAGAGCAACCTGCTTTGTGGTCATTGTTAACGAGTTAAGACGGCGAGAAGCCAACGCAAAGGAATGTGGTCACCACCGTAGGCACTGCTGTTAAATAGCCGAAGCTTGGCAACGCACGACGACGTTGCAAATCACTAGCATGGTTTGCCATTGGTGGTGGTAGATATAACTGTTGATTGATTAAAGCGGTGTCACATCAAAACCGTAAAAGCGCCTGATGAGGTCAAGTTGATCAGCACAGGTTCGCCACGCAGAAAACCAAACAGGGTCACGGGTTACCGCTTCTCCATAGGTTTTCGGTGGCTCATAAAATGGTTGATCACATTGAGTAAGATAAGCGGCTGGCGGAATCACCAACCGGTCTTTGTATTCGGTGATGTACTCAGTGGTAGTACACCCAATCGATAGAGTCAGGAATAGGCACATCAGCACACTTTTCATGTTTGATACCCTCTTGAATCACAGTGACGACTTGTTTAGTTTTCGCGGTGCGCTTTGAAAGCTGAACTTTCATTTCATCGGCGGCTTGCTGAGCAAATAGCTTGTCTCGCTCAGCCCTATCAACCGTTTCGGTCATGCTTTGATTAGCTGATGCAGTGAGTATTAATTGGCTATTCAAACTGCCTAGCTCGGTATTCTTATCTTCAACAACGCTAAACAACCAAGCGTTGACCATAATCGAAATTAAGAACAGAGCACCTAGAGCAACCGTCGCTATTAGCTTGATTCGAGTCATATCATCACCACCCTTCTAAACAAGCTTGTTGCTCAATGGCCCTTCGTTTGACTACCCCTGAACATTGACTATCAGGGGTACGACAATCTTTTCCATTAACATAGACCCAACGTTGCAACTCATGACACGCTTTTTGTGATTGGTTCTTGTTAAACAGCTTAAGCATGGTTGAACGATTAAAGTTACCAGCGCCAAGGTTGAAGACGAAACTAACAAGCACATCGAATTGAGATTGAGTGACATCAACAGTAAGGGATTGATTTACTACTCTTTCAGCGGCTTTTACATCAGCAATAAAGTTGTGAGCAATTTGCTCTTTGGTAACGACATCACCTTGCTGCACACTTGTTGTGTGGCCAAGGCCGTTCGTCCATACATTTGCACTGCATTGGTAGGCTTGGGTTCGGCAGCCTTCAAGGTTTGCAATGTGCGCTAACCCTTGTTGGCTCGTTTGCATGTTAGGCGCAATACTAAAGGCAATAGCGAGAACGGCGGCTACTGAACAAACGGTTTTACTGACTAATTTTTTCATACAGTTCTTCCGACACTGGACGCCTACGAATCTCATCCAACATTTTCAATTTGATTCTGCGATTAGTGAAGTAAGTGATAAACACCATGATCACACCAATGATTGCCGCCCAATCTTGTATAGAGAACATGCCAGTGAGCGCAAGTAAGCAACTGGTGAGGTAGGTAAGAAATGAAGAAATTTTCTCTTGCATAGAGCACCCACAAAAAAGCGCCGCTTTCACAAAGGAAAGTGGCGCTTCAATTTTAATGTATGACCAGAAACAACAAAGCCCCATCGGTTAGATGAGGCTTTGCAATGTGGTTATGCTGCACCCTTAAAAGGTGAATGTCAAGACTAATAACTGATGCCCGAACGCTTTATACTTGATCGCCGTGTTGTTTAACCAAAACATCAAGAGCACTATTCTCCCTAGGAGGGTTTGCAGCTATCAATCTTAGCAGCCCATCATCTTTTTTATCTAATAACGTCTCGAGCTCTTGGAGTCGTACTTTAGAACTTTCATTTTTATCAAACGATTTCTTAGAGTATGTACCAAGGATGGTGTAGTACACATTTGGATGACTAATTTCACTAAACCCCCCTCTTCTCGCATAATTAATATACTTAGCAAAAACCAAATGCTCTAGAAAGTTAAAACGCTCGACTAATAAGAAATACTTATGAAACGCATGAGTCTCTTCATAGCCATCAACACAATTAATAGCTAAAGCAAGGAGAACATTCGTTGGGATTGTTGAACGGACTAGGCTGGAGTACGACTTCTCCCCTTCTAAAACCAACCCATTCAAATATTCGTTATTATAGGTTTTCTCACTATTCCCGGGGTGGTTTCTCGCTATAAACTTAAGCAGTTGATATAACGTTCGATAATATCTGCACACGTTAGGGTCTAATAATAATTCTCTTCTAAGTGTACTCATTGCAGTGTTATGCGCACCTCGCTCTTCATTAACTACATTAACTAAATATTTATTATTTGATATTTGCAAAAGCAATTGATTATGCTCGGCCAATAAAGAATAAAATGTATTTTCAAATTGTTGTAACTGAGTAGCACGACTCTGCAATTCGGCCAAATCCTTTTGCTCTATTGCTGTATTTTTTGCATCCTCGACTTGTTCCTGTAATGCGAAAGCTTGGTTTTCATGTGCGATTGTTGCTTTAGCCATTTCGTCCCGAGTTAGTTCTATCTCTTCCCTAGTTAACCTAAGTTCTTCTAGCGACACGTTATGACTTTTGTTCTGTTGGAAAATAGTCCATAGCAATGCAATAAAAGATAAAAGCGAAATAACTGGTGCTGAAAAATTATTAAAGAAAGTACT
>NZ_MCWZ01000314.1 GCF_002877365.1 Vibrio sp. 10N.261.55.A7 | reverse complement strand
GTTTATTTGTAACTTGATTAATACATCATAGGTAGTGTCATTAAGCCAACTACGACTGCGATCATTACAAGTCCTTGTTTTTGTGAAGAAGTAATCATAATTCAGCTCCTATGTGTCTATGTTTAATTCTATGCTTATTAGAATAGCACTGGTTTAGTGGTTTGATCAAGTATTTGATGATAAGACTTGCATAAAGATAACTTTAATGTGCTGTTATTGACGTTATTTGGGGAGGAATTTGTTTGTTTTTCTACTGTTTTTAAAGTGTGCGATGTGCTTTAATTTTTGTTGGGTGTTTATTTAAGTCGTTGTTTTTTAATGCGTAAGTATTTATTGTTTTATTCTTTTATTGATGTTGTTTTTTGTTTTGATGCTTTGATGGTGAATGGGGTGGTTAGCTAATTAAATTTGCACTATTTAATTGATATTTCTGTTTGTTGAGGTTGTTGATTGTTTAACATCACATGAGATTTTATGACTTGGGGAGTACTTTGACCTATTTCGAGGTTAGTGATCGGCCTGAGGGTTAGACGGGTTTGAATATCATTCTGTTTGATTAATTAATTGAAAATAAAAGACTATTACTATTTGTTTTTGATGATGATGAATTGATTTTCCTTAACTTATCTCGCTTGTGGCGCTTCTTTGTTGCGGATTTTTGTTTGAAGATGTTGATGTGTGACACCAATGGCCAGTTTGTAGAACTTTACTGACTAGGACGTTGTCTAGGCACTATCGGCAAGTAAAAAAGGAATGGTTATCAAGATCCAAGTTTCGCAATCTCCCTATAGACATCAATAATCACAGGCCTAAACTGGCGGCGTAATAATTAGAGGTATAGGTATGTGGAGTTGGATGTCTGTTGCTTTAGCAGGCTTTGTAAGTATTTCAGCAAGTGAAAGCAGTAAGAGTCAGCAGGCGATGGCATTTCGTGCTGTGAGCTTTGCATTTTTATTGGTCATTCTATATCAGCAAAGCATTGAACTGACATTGGTTCAGATGTGGGTAGCGTTAGGAGTAGGGGTCTCTATGATAGCCGATACTCTATACCTATTAAGACGAAACAGACGACTATGTTTTGCGTGTTTTATTTTGGCTCAAGTCTGTTTAGGGCAGTCGTTCTGGGTTCAGCTATCCAGTAGTATTGAATGGTGGTTACCAGCATTGTTGCTAGCAAGCGGCATTGTGGCTTTTTTCTTATTACTTCCTCAGATTGACAAGCTTATATTCCCCGTCACTATTATGGGGCTAGTTCTTGTGCAATTGGCTTGGGCTGCGGGTTCAGTGTGGCTGCTGCATTCCTCGTTACCTAGCCTTTTCGGGTTTATAGGCACGATTGTATTGATTGTTTCGGCCGGGCTTCTGGCGATTCATGATTACCGCCGCCCAATTAAAGGTGGCCGATACTTGATATCGGGTACTTATCTACTGGCTTATTCCTTGATCACGGCGTCAGCGATCGCTTAAATCAGTCTAACGCTTTAATTGTTCATCACTTACTTTAGGACGTTATCATGTCAAATGAAATTCATGCGCACGCTGTGCTCAATCTATTACGCGAACAATCGATGACAGAAGAAGCACTTCGCGATGTGATAGTGAAAGAGCATGGAAATGATGTGCGATTTCGTACCTGCAGCCGCAATGGCTTTGAGCTTGATGGTTTACTTGAATTTTTTAAAGAAAAACAGAAAGTCACTGTCGAAAATGGGGTTTGGAGCTTGAATGCTGAGCGAGTGTGCAGCCACTAATCTGAATGCCTGAGTAGTGCCCAAACATCGCCTAGAATAAAGGTACTGTGCTTCTATGAGGCGGCGAGATTTGAAGCGGGTTTCTTCTGCCTAATGAAATCGTTATACTCCGCCCATTAACTTTAACGGTCGTTTGTTATGGAAATTTTATCTGCCGCCACCATGCTTTTCCTTATCATGGATCCCCTTGGCAACCTTCCAATTGTTCTCTCTATACTGAAGCACCTTGATCCTAAACGTCGTAAGAAAGTCTTGTTTAGGGAGCTTTTGTTTGCACTTGCAATTTTGCTGCTATTCCTATTCGCAGGGCAAAGTATTATGAACTTCCTGCACGTTGAACCAGAAACCTTAAGTATCTCTGGTGGCATTATTTTATTTATCATTGCGATTAAAATGATTTTCCCGAGCGCAGGTAGCATTACGGGGTTAGCGGCTGGTGAAGAGCCTTTTATTGTACCTATGGCTATTCCTATGATTGCCGGGCCTTCGGTGATAGCGGCGTTACTTCTTTTATCGACTCAGCATCCTGATAACATGTTAGAGCTTTCTGCGGCCGTTATGCTGGCGTGGGGAGCGACCTTCTTTATCTTAATGTTCTCTGGTTTCTTCCATAGAATATTGGGTGAGAGAGGGCTAAAAGCCATCGAACGATTAATGGGTTTACTGCTTGTGATGATTTCAACTCAGATGTTCCTAAATGGCATAAAAGGCTATATGGCCATGACAGGTTAAGCTTCACCAAGAAAACAAAAAAACGCTCTTACCTATTGACTAGGAAGAGCGTTTTTTAATATTCAATATTCGCCTGAGACCTTATCTCATCAGCGACATGCTACTAGAGTCAAACCTCGCTATCGCCACTTGCCTTTGAGGCCATATCAGGCATGCGTTTGTTGCGGATATCAATCAGAGCACAGACACCAAAGACGAGGATGGAGAGTTTATCGCCGAAACTTAAACGTAGCTGTTTAGAAAAAGCCGCAGAAAAGATAACGGTCTGCAGTACGTGAGTAAAAAACAAGAAACCCATGATGATGTAGAGCACAAGATCTAGCGGGTAATGAAAGGGCATAACGAGATTATAAAACAGTACCGCCCATACAATGGCAATGATTGATTTAGCAATAATAATTCCACCGTTCATTGTTTCTCCTTATCAAGTCTATTTCGTTACTTGATTGAAATTAAGGCTCTTTTCTAGTGAAAAGGCGATACGTCAGTTGACCCGTTGTTTTCTCTCGATGGCTAACCCAATGGCTAGGAATACCCTCAAGCGTGAGTTCTTTTTCCGTCTCGACATAAATTAAGGCGTCGTCACTCAACCAATTGTTCTGTTCAAGCAGTTCGATAGCTTCAGCGAGCAGACCCTTTCTAAAAGGGGGATCGATGAATACAATATCAAAGGGGGTGCCTGGCTGTTTTAAATACGTCAGACTGTCGCTATTGATGACGTTGATGTTCTCGGCTTGGACGGCTTTGGCATTGACCGAAAGTTGGTTGTAGGCCTGCTTGTTTAACTCGATTAAAGTCACCGACTCTGCCTGGCGAGAGGCGGCTTCAAATCCTAAGCCGCCCGAACCGGCAAAGAGATCGAGACATTTTGCTTGCGGTACGTCTTGTGCTAACCAGTTAAATAGGGTTTCCTTGACTCGATCTGTGGTGGGTCTTAACCCTTCCAGATCATGAACAGGCAGTTTTCTTCCTCTCCATAGGCCGCTGATAATGCGAACAAAGCCAGTGGAAGGCTTTTTTTGTGATGTGTTTTGCTGGCGACGTCTTACCATAGATTTTTTGACCGCTAATTAAGTGTTACTATACACCGCTACCTTACATACAAGGTTAAGGTGTAAATCTGAATTTTATAGTGACAGAGTGTACCAATCTAATTGAAGGTTTTTCACTGCTTTGTCACTTTCTTTTCTATAGAAGAGACAATTCTATAAGAAAAGTGTTGTTGTTAGTTTAGTAAATCTAGGATATCTCCAGATGACGGAAAAAAAGAAACGCGGCTTACTCTCTTGGCTAGGCTTTGGCGATGAAGAGCAGACTAAAGATGCTCAAGGTACAGACTCACAGAACCTTGAGCAGAATGAAGAGATAACGGATGCCTCAGAAGACGTTGTTTCACCAGACCAAGATAACGCGTCGGAAGCAACATTAGAGGAAACTCAACCAACGGAAGAGTCAACGGTTGAGAATTCAGAAGAGATCGATGAGCCTGTCCTAGCAGAAGCAGAAGCAGAAGCAGAAGCAGAAGCAGAAGCAGAAGCAGAAGTTCGAATTGAAGAGCAAGAAAAACCAACCGAAAGCTTTTTAGCCCGCTTAAAGCGCAGCTTAAGCCGCACTAAAGCGAACATTGGTGCGGGCTTCTTTGGCTTGTTCAAAGGCAAACAGATCGATGATGAACTGTTTGAAGAGCTTGAAGAGCAATTGTTGATCGCCGATGTCGGCATGAATACCACTGTTAAAATTATAGAAAGCCTAACTGAGAAAGCATCACGTCAAGATCTGAAAGACGGTGAGGCACTTTATGGGCTGCTCAAAGAAGAGATGTCCGAGATTCTTACCACGGTTGATAAACCACTCGTTGTGGATACCAACAAAACGCCCTATGTGATTCTGATGGTGGGCGTCAATGGTGTTGGTAAAACAACGACCATCGGTAAGCTGGCGAAACAATTCCAGAATGATGGTAAGAAAGTGATGTTGGCGGCGGGTGATACCTTCCGTGCTGCTGCTGTTGAGCAACTGCAAGTTTGGGGTGAACGAAATGATGTGCCCGTCATCGCTCAGCACACTGGCGCCGACAGTGCGTCCGTTATTTATGACGCGATTGAAGCTGCAAAGGCTCGTGGCGCAGATGTGGTCATTGCTGATACTGCAGGTCGCTTGCAAAACAAATCTAATCTAATGGAAGAGCTGAAGAAGATTGTTCGTGTGATGAAGAAGATTGATGATTCAGCCCCACATGAAATCATGCTTACTTTAGATGCGGGTACCGGACAAAATGCGATCAGCCAGGCTAAGTTGTTCAGTGAAGTTGCTCCAGTCACCGGAATAACACTCACTAAGTTAGATGGAACCGCAAAAGGTGGAGTCATATTTGCCATTGCTGATCAGTTCCAGATCCCAATCCGTTATATTGGTGTTGGAGAGGGCATTAATGACCTACGTCCATTTAAAACTGAAGAGTTTGTTGAAGCTCTATTTAGTCGCGAAGAATAGTCGTCGTTTAATCGTAATGGATTTTGGAAAGTAAAAGGAATCGCAGGTGATTAATTTTCAGCAAGTGAGTAAAGCGTATCGAGGTGGCCGTCAGGCGCTTCAGAAAGTGGACTTCCACCTTAAACGGGGTGAAATGGCCTTTTTAGGTGGGCACTCTGGTGCCGGAAAAAGCACCTTGCTGAAATTGATTTGTGCCATTGAACGACCAACGGATGGAAAGGTCAGCTTCAATGGTCATGATATTACTCGTATTCCAAATAAAGACATTCCATTTCTCAGACGCAATATTGGTATCGTATTTCAAGACCATCGCCTGCTTATGGACCGAAGTGTCTTCGATAATGTAGCACTTCCGATGCGAATCGAATCTATTTCAGAAAATGATATTAAGCGCCGAGTGAATGCCGCATTAGATAAAACGGACTTGCTAGATAAAGCCCGTTGTTTGCCAAGCCAGCTTTCTGGTGGTGAGCAACAGCGAGTAGGGATCGCGAGAGCCGTAGTCAATCGCCCGACATTACTGCTGGCTGATGAGCCCACGGGTAACCTAGACCCACAGCTTTCCAACCGTGTTCTAAAACTGTTTGAAGAGTTTAACCGAGCTGGGGTGACGATTCTCCTCGCGACACACGACATTGGCCTTGTTAACACACGCCCTCAATATCGACATCTTGAACTAAACCAAGGTTTTTTAAGCGAGGTCGAAGACTATGGCCGGTAATGTTCGCAATAAAAAAGCAGCGAAAAAGCGCATTCAGAAGCCATTCAAAACCATTGGTTTCTTCCAGTCGCATTTGACACAAGCCAAACGCTCATTCTTTGCGCTGTGGGAGCGGCCACTAGGAAACATTCTGACTTTGGCTGTCATCTCTATGGCGCTCGCGATGCCATCTTGTTTGTATCTGCTGGGAAAAAATATTGCCGCGGTCGCTGATAGTGTCGTCAGTCCGTCGCAAGTCAGCGCCTATCTTGTTGAGCGTACACCCGAAGCCAGAATCATGGTGATGAAAGACGAGATTGAGCGTCGTTCAGAGGTGGCTCGAGTGGAATATATTTCCTCACAACAGGGCCTTGATGATCTTAGTCAGTATTCGGGTTTCGAACAGGCGATCAGCTTACTGGATGATTATTCTCTGCCAAGTGTCTTGATCATTACCCCAAGTGCAGAAGACAAAGAGCAAGTCACGACGATTATCAATAGCCTGAAAGAGCATAAAGAGATCACCAATATTCGGGTAGATGAAGATTGGTTAACAAGGCTCGACGCGATACAAACCCTGATCACCGTCATAGTAACCATTCTATCAGTATTGATGCTCGCCTCTGTCTTTCTCATTGTCGGTAATACCTTGCGATTTAATGTATTAGCCAATAAAGATGAGATTCAAACCATGAAGCTCATCGGTGCGACTGACAGTTTTATCCTGCGCCCTTACTTTTATTCTGGGATGTGGTTTGGCTTGCTTGGGGCGTCATTTGCTTGGATTCTTACTGCATTCATCACCATCTTGCTGAACAGCTCGGTAGAAAGCCTAGCGATGCTCTACGATAGCCACTTTAGATTGATAGGCCTGAGCTGGGATGAATCTCTTCTGCTTGTGATGTTAGGTTTATTACTTGGTTGCTCTGCAGCAAAAGTATCAGCAAAGCGTCATCTAAAAGAAATTGAACCAGTGTAAGCTGCTAGTGTCCTAACATACGCGAAAGGGTTTTAGACCTGTATTTACCGTGACTAGGAATAGCCGCTTTCACATAGTAAGTTAGACATAAACTGGGTTGTAGGCCACTTTGGGGCTTGTAACGCCTAGTGGTTTATGCATAATGATTGACCCCTGCTTGAAAGCTGTTCAGATTCAGTTCAAGTGATATAGGGTAAATATATAATCCAGATCAGAGATTGATGAGGAATTGAATGACAACTAAATCGTATTCAATGGCAGTCGTATCGCAAGATAGCTTAGATAGCTATATTCGTTCAGCACATAGCTACCCAATGCTAACGCCGGAAGAAGAGCGCGAGCTCGCGGAAAGATTACATTACAAAGGTGAACTAGAAGCCGCAAAAGGGCTTATTTTGTCACACCTTCGATTTGTTGTTCATGTCGCTCGTGGTTACTCTGGTTATGGCCTACCAATGGCAGACCTTGTACAAGAAGGTAATATTGGACTGATGAAAGCGGTCAAACGCTTTAACCCTGAAGTTGGGGTTCGATTGGTCTCTTTTGCTGTTCACTGGATCAAAGCCGAAATTCATGAGTACGTATTGCGTAACTGGCGTATCGTTAAGATTGCGACCACAAAAGCACAACGTAAGCTGTTTTTTAATCTACGTAAGTCTAAGAAGCGCTTAGGTTGGTTTAACAACGGTGAGGTTGAAACTGTTGCTCGTGAGCTTGGGGTTGACCCATCTGAAGTCCGAGAAATGGAATCTCGTTTAGCGGCTCAAGACTCTACATTTGAGATGCCCAACGATGATGACGAAAGTGGCCATTCTTATACGGCTCCAGTGCTCTACCTTGAGGATCAGTCTTCTGACCTTGCTGATAATGTAGAAGCGTCAAATTGGGAAGCGCATACAAATAATCGTTTGAGTTTAGCACTCGCGACTTTGGATGACCGTAGTCAGCATATTGTTCGTTCTCGTTGGTTAGATGATAACAAAACGACTCTGCAAGAATTGGCTGAAACCTATAGCGTATCGGCAGAACGCATTCGTCAATTAGAGAAGAATGCAATGAAGAAGCTGAAAGCCGCCGTTGGCGAATTTTAGTCATTCTAGTTAGCTTTACAAAACAGCATCAAATTTAGAAAGCCGAGATCAAATGATCTCGGCTTTTTTCTTTTATTCGATCCAAATCCTATTCATTCACAATGACTTGCCTGTGGGTAACTCTGTGTAAACATTATTAAGCACCTGTCAGCAAGCGGGGCAAACAAAGGCGCTGTCCCTTTTTATCCTGTGGGGATACTTTTCCTTTTACTCACAAATAAATAATGATCAACACTATATCTAGTGGATCAAATGATCCAAAACCACGTTATCAACGCAATCCACAGAGTTATACACAACTTGGCTGTTTTGTTGCTCAAGTGGATAACCATATTGTCAGTCGGTACTTATCAAGCTTGGGATAGGTTACAATCACGGCAATTTAGTACCGTCGATAAGGAGATTCCATTGGAACAGTTTCAAACCATCAATATTCATCAAGCGCAGGAACTATTAACTAAACCAGAAGTGGTCTTGGTTGATACGCGTGATAGCCAATCTTTTTCTCAAGGCCATGTTGCGGGTGCTTTTCCATTGAGTAACGACACCGTTGTCGATTTTATGAATGAGACTGAATTTGAACAGCCAATACTTGTGATGTGCTACCACGGGATCAGCAGTCAAAATGTTGCGCAGTATTTGATTAACCAAGGGTTTGCTGAGGTGTATAGTATTGATGGTGGGATGGAAGCCTGGCGTCGAGCGGAGTTACCGATAACGCAATAGGCGGATTCAGAATGCGAATATTCTGACAACCACTTAATCATAGTCAGTTAAGAAAGGTGGTAATAGGCAGATGGTACGACTGTTAACCGTAGCGAACCCAAGAGCGGCGCAAGCGTTTATTGATTACATGGCGTCTAGGCAGATTGAGATTCGTATGATGCCGGAAGGTGATGGGCAATACGCATTGTGGCTGTTAGAGGATCAACATCAAGTTGAAGTTGAATCTGAACTAACTCACTTTCTTGACAACCCGACTGACAATAAATATCAAGCCGCCTCTTGGACAATGGCAGAAACGCGTACCAATGCTTTTTCGTATCACACTCCCAGCTTTATCAGTATGATCAAAGCGAAAGCAGGGCCTGTTACCTTATTTGGCATGGCACTGTGCATAGGTGTTTTCGTATTACTGCAACTGGGTTTTCAACAAAGTGTGTTTTCATTCCTACACTTTCCTGCAGAAGCTGGACAACAGTTGCAGTTATGGCGCTGGTTTACACACGCTATTCTTCATTTTTCCGTCATGCATATCGCCTTTAATGTTTTGTGGTGGTGGCAGCTCGGCGGCGATATAGAGCAACGTCTTGGTTCGCTGAAATTACTACAAATTTTTGCTCTCTCAGCGGCACTCTCTGGTGCTGGGCAATATTGGGTCGAAGGTGCGAATTTCGGTGGCTTGTCAGGCGTTGTTTATGCTCTGATGGGGTATATATGGATGTTGGGTGTTAAAGCGCCGAAGTTGGGTCTTAATCTACCTAGACCACTGATTGGCTTTATGTTGGTTTGGCTAGTGCTAGGGTATGTACAGCCTTATATGGCCATCGCCAATACTGCGCACTTGGTGGGCTTGATTGCGGGTGTTGCACTAGGATTGATGGATGCAAGCAAGGCGAAACATCAAAATTAGTCCGTATTGCGATGTTTGTCATCAGTAATATGGTTTTCGACGATTAAAAAAAAAGCTTACGTCACTGCGTAAGCTTTCTTTACTTTTGGGTATTTTCGCGATTACTGGTAGAGATATTTGGTAAACAGTAGATCGGCAATAATGGTTCGGCCAGTTTCAGGTAATAGAATGGCATTGAGCTGATCGACCAGGATTTTTCTTAAGTCTTCTCTTCCTGCCAGAGATTTTATAGTATCTTCAGATTGTTGACCGAGTAGCTCGATGACGGCATCGCGAATCAGCGGTTGATGCAGCTCCACTATAGGTAGATCAGCAGAACTGGCCACCATGATATCGATACGCACCTGAATGTAACCTAGCTTTTTACCTTTAGTATAGAAGTTGGTGGTCAAATCTGGTTCTAATGTAAAGTAAGCCAGTTGTGGCGTTGCTGCTTCTTCTGCATAACTGGGTATTGAAATAACCAAGCTGAAAATGACAATTATTTGGGCTAGATAACGTTTAAGCATATTTATGACTTTTCTTTTTTATAATGATGATACTCGTATCTATAGAGTCTTGTTACAATGGAGTATCTGTTTGTTATGAAATGCACTGAGCATTCCTCGGTTGGCTTTGACCAATCTTTGCAGCTTTATTCTACGATGTTAAAGCTAATAATTGAATACTAGTATGAATCTATCAACTTCGCTCTATCTATCTGCTTTACTTCAAGTAAATTGGAAGGATCCGTCAAACTTTGACTATCCAACAGAACAGGCTCAGCATTGGTTGCTTGAGGCTGGGTCTTTATCGCGTTTGCTTAAACTTCATTGTGAAGAGTTAAGTGTAGACTTACTTCATAATCGCACCGTTAAAGTTGAGCGACTGAATTCTCAGGAAGTTGAGTTGCTATCCCCAGAACAGTGCCTTTTGCGTAAAGTGGTACTCAAAGGAGATGGAATACCTTGGGTGCTTGGACGAACTTTGATCCCTAATTCCTCTCTAGAAAAACAAGAACATGATTTAAAAGAGCTGGGGGAGATCCCGTTAGGATTAACCGTGTTCAGCACCAACGATGTAAAAAGAGATGCTTTGCAAGTGGGGTGGGCTGAAACGGAAGACGGGCGTTTTTTGGCACGTCGTTCCCGTTTATGGATGAACAATAAACCGATGTTGGTTGCTGAGCTCTTTTTGCCCACCTCTCCGGTTTACTTACACGAGTGCAAATCATGACTGCTGTAAACACAAGCTCCGTCGTATCAGATAAGGCGCGAGCTTATTGGCAATTAATGCGTTTGAATCGCCCAATAGGTTCACTATTATTGCTTTGGCCAACATTATGGGCGCTGATTGTTGCTGCTGAAGGTCTCCCTCGTTGGGATGTGACACTTGTATTTGTATTCGGTGTCGTACTCATGCGTTCAGCTGGATGTGTGATTAATGATTTCGCGGATCGAAAGGTCGATGGTCATGTGAAGAGGACGAAAAATCGCCCTTTGCCTTCTGGTCTGGTGTCGAGCAAAGAGGCCATCGGCTTATTTTTAGTGCTCGCGATAACGTCGTTTTTACTCGTTCTCACCATGAACCCTCTAACTATTCAGTTATCCTTTGCCGGTATCGTTCTCGCTTTTGTTTACCCTTTTATGAAGCGTTACACGCATCTACCGCAGCTATTTTTAGGCTTGGCGTTTAGTTGGGCTATTCCTATGGCTTGGGCTGCGCAAACCAACGAGTTGCCATTAATGGTGTGGTATCTGTTTGTGATTAATGCCATTTGGACGATCGCTTACGACACTCAGTATGCAATGGTGGACCGAGATGATGATGTCGAAATCGGGATTAAATCGACGGCGGTACTGTTCGGGCGATTTGATAAAATGATCATTGGCGCGCTGCAGCTTGTCACCATGATCATGTTGATATTGCTCGGTGATTACTATGTGCTAGGTGACGCCTTTTATTGGGGCTTACTGGTCGTTGGTGCGCTGTTTGTGTTTCAGCAATGGTTGATACGCCATCGCGATCGTGACTTATGCTTTAGTGCTTTTCTCAATAATAACTATGTCGGTATGGTGATCACCATTGGATTATTGACGGGTTTTCTAATTAAGTAAAACGTGAAGTGTGTGTAAAAAGGGGCGTCTATTTAAGCGCCCTTTTTGGTTTTATTGAACTCTTATCCTATCGACTTAGTCTTCCAAACCATTGGCCTGATGGATACTCTCTTGAATGGTGAGTTTGACTTCTGGATACAGCATGGAATACAACATTTGGGCGAGCTCTTGGCTTCGTGCTTGATCGCACTCTCCGTTTACATCCAAATATTCTTCTTGCTTCAATGTGTTAAACATTGCAGAAAACACCCCTTTATCGAAAAACTCAGGAGCATTGATGCCATGCAAGCGTCCAAGGCGTTGGGCAATGTCTTGGCTTCTCTTTTCTAAATCAGCCTTACCCAATTCAGGGTTGGTTGACAGCAAATTGAGTGCGATAGCGTACCTTTGCAGTGTCTCTGTGATTGTGCGACCAAGAAGCATCAGCACTTGAGTGTTCGCTTGGTTAATCGCAACATTGTCCCCGTCGATACACACATGGCCTTGTCGTGATAGCTCTTCGATATAGGCATTCACGACGTCAGAGAGCGCTTCTTCTTCAATGCTCAAGAAAAGCTCTTGTTTAAGGAATGGGTAGATTTTGGCAACGCGACTTTCAATTTCAGACAGGGGTAACTGTCGGCTGCGAATCAGCATCTGAGCAATCAATGATGGGATCGCAAACAAATGAATAATGTTGTTTCGGTAATAGGTCATCAATACTGACTGATGACGATCGAGTGACACAATACTGCCCATAGCGTCGCTATCAATCACGAACTTATCAAGCGATTCGGCGTGCGTCACCAGTTCATCTGCACTCTCTTCCGGCATGGTGAAAGTGGATGAATAAGGCACGTTCTTCAATAATGATAAATAGCTATCAATCTGATTGACCAAACTGTCGCGAGACAGCGCACGTTGGCGTGAAGCCAATAAAGCCGTTGCACACAGCGTTAATGCGTTTGCTGCCGCGGCATCGTTGATATGCGTCATCATTTTATTTGCTAGCGTATTGACGACAGGGTTTATCCATTGAGGCTTGGTTCCACCTAATGGATCGATGTCTTGAGTCCATTCGGGCGCTTGCTCATTGAGATATTGGTTAAGAGGAATGGGTTCACCGAAGTTCACATACCCCTTACCAAAGTTACGCAGTTTACGAATGGTACGAAGCACCTGGCCAGCGTTCTCTTTCTCTTTATCTTTGCCACGCAGCTCTTTGGCGTAAGTGCTTACTTCCATAACGTGTTCATAGCCAATATAAACGGGTACGAGCGTGACCGGTCGATTAAGCCCGCGAAGCATCGCTTGAATGGTCATGGCCAGCATGCCCGTTTTAGCTTGCAGTAAACGACCCGTACGTGAACGCCCGCCTTCGCTAAAGTATTCAACGGAATAGCCTTTGCTGAACAGTTCGGCTAGATACTCACGAAAGACGGTGGAGTAAAGCTTGTTGCCTTTAAAGCTTCGACGAATAAAGAATGCACCACCACGTCTAAATATTGGACCTGCCGGGAAGAAGTTTAGATTAATACCTGCTGCAATATGCGGTGGAACCATGCCCTCATTATACAAAACGTAAGAGAGTAATAAGTAATCCATGTGGCTACGGTGACAGGGCACATATACGATCTCATGGCCATCTTGTGCGAGTTGTCTTATTTGCGTGGCATTGGAAATATTCAAGCCTTGGTAGATTCGATTCCACAGCCAACCTAACGTGCGTTGCCCCATTTTGATCAAGGAATAGGAGAAGTTGGCGGCGACTTCTTCCATGATGGCGTGCGCTTCTTTGCGAGCCTTCTCTATCGGGATGTTTTTGCTCTTTGCTTCCTCTTCGATTGCTTGCTCAATCGCCTTAGAGTCGAGTAGGCGTTGGAAGAGCGCTTGTCTATTTGGCAGGTTAGGGCCAGACGCCGCGAGCTTTTGTCTAGAGAAGTGAATACGAGCAACGCGAGCGAGCTTATGGGCAATCGATTTATCCGTGCCATGGGCATCGGCCATATAACGCAGTGACACGACAGGGCTGAATCTGACGAGGCAATCTCGACCTGAAACAATCACCGCCGCTGCTTTCTGCGGCCCATTGAGCGCTTGAAGATAAGGCTTTGTCTGCTCTTCTTTTCCTGGTTTTCTTCCCCACAACACAGTCGTTGGAATGATCTGAACATCCAAGTTGCTATCAAACTGATGAAGCTCTAGTAGAGAAGAGAACAGCGAGATAGAGGTGCTAGGTACATCTTGATTACGCTGCATTAGCGTCGGGCGAGTAGAGGTAAATACGTAGCGTGGAAAAGACTGGCCATTAATCGTGACAGGGCTTAATGGATCAGGTAACCCAAGTTCACGCGTGTGTTTTTGTAGGGTAAGAAGGTCAACACTCGATCGAAATGGCAGTGCGTATACGAGAGGCTTGTCAGGATCAATATTATGATCTTCAATAGGATTTGAAGGAATTGCCGTCCCCTTTACTAAAAAAGATAAGGGTAGCTTCAGCATTGATCGCGCTAGGGATTGTCCAGAAGACATAGTATTTCACAGCCTCACGTATTTCAAATAAGCATAAGTGACTTTCCACCTAATTGTTATTTTAACGAGAAGTGGAGAATCACCTAGGCAGGTCACTTAAAAGAGCGGCAAGGATAACAGAAACTGGTCTAACCTTTTAATCATAATGTGGATGTTTAGGTCAGATTTGTGCGAAATTTTTATGAATGCTTGTTTTTAAAAGGAAACAACGTGCCAGACAAAGCTGTACATGGATTCAAACGACTTCGAAATGCCATGAAGTATTCATTTAAAGGCCTGACATCGGCGTTTAAAAACGAAGCCGCTTTTAGAGAAGAGTTACTGCTGGCCATTATTTTCATATCCAGCGCATTCTATTTTGAAGTGACCGATGTGGAGCGAGTGCTGTTAGTCACTTCTGTTTTGCTGGTGTTGGTCGTCGAGCTGATAAACAGCGCAATAGAAGCCGTGGTTGATCGGGTAGGTGAAGACTTTCACGAGCTCTCTGGTCGCGCAAAAGATATGGGCTCTGCGGCCGTTTTTATTACTATTCTATTGGCGATTTACGTCTGGATTGAGATCATCATTCTTTGACGAATTTGTGAATGATCGAAAAAACAACCAATTATCTTTTCATTTTATAACTTACTGGATATACTCACAGTTAACTGTATAAAAAGACAGGTGACTTATGAAGCCGTTGACTGCACGCCAACAACAAGTATTTGATTTAATCAAAAGTAAAATTGAAGATTCTGGAATGCCACCGACTCGAGCGGAAATCGCTCGTGAATTGGGGTTCCGCTCTGCGAATGCCGCAGAGGAACATCTTAAAGCCTTAGCACGTAAAGAGGCGATTGAGATTATTCCTGGCGCTTCTCGTGGTATCCGTATTCTATTGGAAGCGGCCAATGAAGAAGAGGGATTACCTCTTATTGGCCAAGTGGCTGCGGGTGAGCCGATTCTTGCTCAAGAGCACGTAGAAACTCACTACCAAGTTGATGCTACAATGTTTAAACCACAGGCGGATTTCTTACTGCGCGTGAATGGCGAGAGTATGAAAGACATTGGTATCATGGACGGTGATCTGCTCGCCGTGCATAAAACTCAAGATGTACGTGATGGCCAAGTGGTAGTGGCTCGCGTTGATGACGACGTCACGGTAAAACGCCTTGAACGCAAAGGCTCGACTGTTCTTCTTCATGCGGAAAATGAAGAGTTTTCGCCTATTGAGGTTGACCTTACTGCTCAACATTTAGCTATCGAAGGTATCGCGGTCGGAATTATCCGTAATACTGACTGGATGTAGCCTTATTATTTGAGAAATTGTGTTCTGCAGTTCTCAATAGCTTGTAAGTTTAAATGATATTCATTATCATCTTCTTTCTGGATTCATAAGGAAGATGATAATGCCTCTGCCGACCCCCTCTACGAAACGACGTTATCAAATCCCTGCCAATTTAATGCAACCACTGTGGCTTCGTAGCCGAGAAAGTTTGGTTGATGATGGCCTTGTTTATGATCCCATTGCTGCGAATGCTTGCCGACATTGCCAGGTTGCACCTGAGTGTTTGTCTGGTGATATTGATCAAAAGCAGTTACTCCATGCCACCTTAACCCAATTGTGTGATTTGCAAGTCAAAGCCTTTATTGATCGATGCCCCGACGCGTGGATTATTAACGTAGGAGCGGGGCTAGATACCCGTTTCTATCGAGTCGACAACGGCCTATGTCACTGGGTTGAGCTTGATGTGACTGAGAATTTGCTGTGGCGACAAAAGCTCTTTCATAAGAGTGAACGATACTCTCACCACTGTGGTTCCGTAGACGACCTTCAATGGCTTGATCAATTGCCTGTTCCAAATAGTGCCAACGTTATGATTGTCTGTGAGCACGCACTCCTTGATGCCAACCAAGCACAGGTTGCTCAGTTCGTGCAAGCGCTTGGGCGTCACTTCAATGCTGCCACGGCTTGCCTGGTCATTGCAGGAGACAAGACCTCATCTCAGCTCGGGCAGAAGCTAGGATCGGCCGAGTATGCACATGGTTATGCTCAGCCTGGAGAGTCAATTCTTCACTATCTTCCTTGGGCGCAATGGGTAAAAACATGTTCACCACTGGATAAAAACTGTGGTCGCTGGAAGCTCTGGCACCGTTGGATATCTAAATTCCCCTCTTTAAAGCAGCGTTTAACTCCGGTTGTAGTTCAGCTTCGTTGGTGATCCAGTTACACTTCACTCTAACAAGTGAGGTGACTGTGAAATCCCAACCTATTCAATACCTAAACTATCTAGTCAAAAGCCTAAACGACCTATCTTTGCACAAAAGAGTGCTTCTTCTCGCGATCCCAATGGTGTTATCGAACATCACCGTTCCTTTGCTTGGGTTGGTGGATGCGGCTGTGATTGGGCACTTGGATCATGCTTGGTATTTAGGCGGAGTTGCGTTGGGTGGCACGATGATCAGTGTGACTTTTTGGTTGTTGGGCTTTTTGCGCATGTCGACAACGGGTCTCACCGCTCAATCTTACGGAGCGAATGATAAGCAGCAACTCGCGTTAGTCTTCATGCAAGGCTTGCTGATGGCTTTTGGTTTTGCCGCTGTATTTTTGCTTGCGCACGGTGTTCTATCTGACTGGATATTCTCTTGGAGCAATGCCAGTGAAGAAGTCAAACACTATGGGCAGCAGTACTTTGCTATTCGTGCGTGGAGTGCGCCTGCGGCATTAGCCAACTTTGTCATCTTAGGCTGGTTACTCGGCACTCAAAATGCCAAAGCCCCAATGTGGATGGTCATTATTGCAAACGTGACCAACATTACGCTCGATGTTTTGTTTGTCATTGGGCTTGATTGGAAAGTTGAGGGCGCAGCCTTAGCGTCGGTCATCGCCGATTACATGGGCTTTGCGTTTGGTTTGGTGTGCGTTTATCGAACATGGTGCGCTAGAGAGTTACCTTCACCTCGTTCTATTGTCGATAAATGTGGCCAGGATATTGGCCGGTTTGTGAAGCTCAATCGTGACATTTTTCTGCGCTCTCTTTGCTTACAGGCGACCTTCAGCTTCATGACCTTCCAAGGCGCGAGCTTCGGCGATGAGACGGTGGCCGCAAACGCGGTTCTGATGAGCTTCTTGATGATGATCTCTTACGGAATGGATGGTTTTGCTTACGCAATGGAAGCGATGGTGGGCAAAGCCATTGGTGCGAAAGACAGAAAAGAGCTTAATCAGTCTCTTATTGGAACCTTTTTCTGGAGCTTGATGATTTGTTTGGGCTTAACCTTAGTATTCTATTTTGCGGGATCGAGCCTGATCAATTTGATCACAGACATTCCTTCTGTTCAATCTAGTGCTCATGTTTACTTACCTTGGCTCATTGCGATGCCGTTAACGGCGATGTGGTGTTTCTTGCTAGATGGTATTTTTATTGGTGCAACAAAGGGGAAAGAAATGCGCAATAGCATGTTTTTGGCGACGTGTTTCTTTTTTGCTATTTTCTACATGGCCAATTCATTGGGTAACCATGCGCTTTGGCTGGCTATGCTCAGTTTCATGGCAATGCGTGGGATTGGTCTCGCGGTATTATTGATACACCAATGGCGAAAAGGTGAGTTTCTGGAAACAAAAACCGCAGGATAATGCCTGCGGTTTCGGTAACAATCTAAAGTAGACCTAGGTTAGAACAGTCTATTTAAGCCGTTCAACGCGGCCACACGATACGCTTCCGCCATGGTTGGGTAGTTAAAGGTGGTATTCACAAAGTACTCGATCGTATTGGCTTCCCCTTTTTGTTCCATAATGGCCTGACCGATGTGAATGATCTCTGCAGCACGCTCACCAAAACAGTGAATGCCGAGGATTTCTTTGGTCTCTCTATGGAAGAGTATTTTCAAGCTGCCGATGTCTTTGCCTGCAATTTGAGCGCGTGCCAGGTGTTTGAACGAAGCGCGCCCAACTTCATATGGAACTTTCGCGGCCGTTAACTCTTGTTCCGTTTTACCTACTGAGCTAATTTCTGGAATGGTGTAGATTCCTGTAGGAATGTCTTCTATCAGGTAACCAGATGCTTGACCGTGCGTAATAGCCTGTGCCACAAATCGGCCCTGGTCATACGCGGCGCTGGCTAGGCTAGGGTAACCAATCACATCACCAACCGCGTACACATGCTCAATACTGGTTTGGTAGTTACTGTTAACCGACACTTGGCCACGAGAATCGCCGGCTAAGCCAATCGCTTCAAGGTTTAACTTGTCGGTGTTACCTGTTCGCCCGTTCGCATACAAAATGCAGTCGGCACGCATTTTCTTTCCAGACTCGAGATGAACAATGACGCCATCATCTGTCCCTTCAATTTTTTCAAACGTTTCATCATTACGAATGATCACGCCGCTGTTCCAAAAGTGGTAAGACAGTGCGTCAGAGGTTTCGTTATCAAGAAAAGAAAGCAGTCTATCTCGAGTATTGATCAGGTCTGTTTTTACGCCTAAGCCGCGGAAGATAGACGCGTATTCACAACCAATCACACCGGCACCATAGATAATAATATGGCGAGGGTCGTGTTCTAAGCTAAGGATTGAATCACTGTCGTAGATACGTGAGTGCGTAAAGTCGACATTATCAGGTTGGTATGGACGAGAGCCCGTTGCAATAACGAATTTATCCGCGGTGTACTTCTCGACAGTACCGTCTGGTTGAGTGACATTAATGCAGTGTTCACCAGAGAACTGAGCGGAACCGAAGATCAGCGTACATTCGTTTCTGTCATAGAAGCCTTGGCGTAGGCGGGTTTGTTTATCAATGACCGATTTTGCGTGGCCGAGGATATTAGAGAAAGTGGAGTGGATGCTGCTGTTGTTATTGCAGAAAAGAGGGTTGCTATTAAATTCTATGATTCGGCTAACAGCATGGCGAAGCGCCTTAGAAGGAATCGTTCCCCAGTGAGTACAGCCGCCACCGACGCTGCTCTCTTTCTCGATGATAGCGACATTGAGCCCCGCTTTGGTTAATCCCATAGCTGCCCCTTCTCCACCTGGGCCACTACCGATCACTATTACATCAAAGTGGTTACTCTCAGTCATAAATCTATCCTTGTTATATTTTTTTACATTGCTGTAGCGATATTTTAACTCATATCACTGATAGGTAAACGAAATCAGGCTGAGAGAGTCGAAGTGATCACGGACACTGTATTAAAAACAGCAACTTTGACTGATTTAAAGGAATGGCTTTATGACCCAGGTAGGGGTTATCGATAACATAGGCTTTATGAATGGTCTTGCTTCGCGCTATAGTAGTGGCGATAAATAGTGAGTAAAGTAGTCTAATAATGAAATCTATGGGTATACGAGCGCAACAAAAAGAAAAGACTCGTCGTTCATTAATTGATGCGGCGTTTAGCCAGTTAAGTGCTGATAGAAGTTTTTCAAATCTCAGCCTAAGGGAAGTAGCCCGCGAAGCAGGCATTGCCCCAACCTCATTTTACCGCCACTTTAAGGACATGGATGAGCTAGGCTTAACGATGGTTGACGAAGGCGGTTTGTTATTGCGTCAGTTAATGAGACAAGCTCGTCAGCGCATAGCAACAGAAGGGAGCGTTATTCGCACCTCAGTTGAAACGTTTATGGAATTTATCGAAAGCAGCCCGAACGTATTTCGGTTGTTACTTCGAGAGCGTTCGGGAACTTCTTTTGATTTTCGAACCGCCGTTGCTCGGGAGATGCAGCACTTTGCTGCGGAGTTAACAGAGTACCTGACGAGTACAGGAATGAGTAAAGATGAAGCACT
The DNA here is from genome assembly GCF_002877365.1 of Vibrio sp. 10N.261.55.A7. Classification (GTDB taxonomy): domain Bacteria; phylum Pseudomonadota; class Gammaproteobacteria; order Enterobacterales; family Vibrionaceae; genus Vibrio. Next base: position 6,422 of record NZ_MCWZ01000314.1, on the reverse strand, counting down.
GACTCAGGCTGAAGCCTCTGTCACGCTTGTTTTTAGCTCAGGCGCTGAAGCATTGGATTTGTCTAAACGAGAACGCGATGAATTAGCGGACCGTTTGATTATGCAGCTACGCATGATCGCCAAAGGGGCTTTTTGGTATCGTAAAGAGCGTGAAAGAAAACGAAATAAAGCAGGGTAGTTGAATGTCGAATACAGAAAATCTAAAAGACCAAGGTTCTCAAGTAAACAAAGGCTCAGAGCGCAAGACATTGGTTCTCGCTTTGATCGCTGGTATGTGTGGAGACTCATTACTGTCATGGCTGACGATCAGTGAAATGAGCTTTTCCATCTTTCCACTGATCGCTTTAGTGTTGTCAGTACAAGCTCTGTATCAGGAGTATCTGCGTAACCCTGTGTCGGAAGACATCCCTTTGGTTGGTTTAGCGTGTTTCTTTGTGGGTGGTTTTGGCCATTCTGCTTTTGTGAAGGCGCAGTACCCGGATGCAGGTTCAAACCTGATTGCCATCGTTGTGGTGATGTTGTTGATGCTTTGGATTGGCAAGAAGCTCGGCTTTATTGGTAAAGCATCGTAGCTATTTTCTCTTTCTAATAAAAAACGAGCTTATGGGCTCGTTTTTTTATTTTGTTCGTATCAAATTACGCTTTTCGCTCAAGCAGAACACCGGCTTCCATATGGTGGGTATATGGGAATTGGTCGAACAGTGCAAATCGAGTCACGTTATGTGTTTTTCCAAGAATATCGAGGTTCTCTTTTAGTGTCTCAGGGTTGCATGAGATATAGAGGATACGCTCATAGCCTTGCACCATTTTACACGTATCGATATCCATGCCAGAGCGTGGTGGATCGACAAAAATGGTGTTGCAGTTGTAACTTTTAAGGTCAATATTCGCTTGTTTTAAACGGCGGAACTCGCGTTTTCCCTCCATGGCTTCCGTGAAGTCCTCCGCAGACATGCGAATGATTTGAACGTTGTCGATATTATTGGCGGCAATATTGTATTGCGCTGACTCAACCGAAGGCTTTGCCAGTTCCGTTGCCAGCACACGCTCAAAGTTTTTCGCTAACGCCAATGAGAAATTACCGTTACCGCAGTAGAGCTCTAATAAATCACCGTGGCTATCTTGAGTACAGTCCGTTGCCCATTCCAACATCTTTTCTGCCACTTTACCGTTCGGTTGCGTAAAGCTATTTTCGACTTGTTGATAGATGTAGGTTTGGCCATGAACATCGAGCTTCTCGATCACGTATTCACGATCCAGAACAATTTTCATCTTACGCGCACGGCCAATAAGGTTCAGGTTAAAGCCTTCGTCATTCAGCCGTTGTTTGAGAATCTTAGCCTGTTCAATCCATTCTTCATCAAGTTGGCGATGATAAAGAAGTGACACTAAGATCTCGCCACTTAGTGTTGACAGGAAATCCACTTGAAAGAGCTTATGACGTAAGGCAGTGTTCTCTTTCATCGCATCAATAAGAAGAGGCATGAGGTCGTTGATCAAACGGCTCGCAGCAGGGAATTGGTCAACTCGGTACTTTTCTTTTGTCTCTTGATTGAACATGGCATAGAACATGTCGTCGCCGTCATGCCACACTCTAAATTCCGCACGCATACGGTAGTGTTGAGCCGGGGATTCAAACACTTCTAACTCTGGCACATGATAGGGTGCAAACATTTGGGTGAGACGTTCGGTCTTTTCTGCCAATTGTTCTTGGTAGTGCTCAGGGTTTACATCAAGAGTCGCCATGGTTTTGCCTTACTTGGTACGGTGCATTCTAAGAAAGAGCGCAGATTTTATTCAATCCTCGCCACTTGTCCAGTGATGAATGTAACTCATGGGTTTTTCTAGTCGATAAAACTATAGCTTATAGCGATGTTTATATAGACAAAGCCCACCTTGGGGAATAATATCCTCGACTAACTGGTGCCATTCTAGAAGTATAGATGGCTGAAAAGGGAATCTGGTGTGAATCCAGAACTGACGCGCAGCGGTAAAAGAGAACGAATGCTCAAGTGACACTGCACTAGAAGGTGTGGGAAGTCGAGCGATAGGCGGTGAAAACCATGCTCTTAAGTCCGAAGACCTGCCAGTAGCCGAGAACAACATCTGATATTGAAATCGATGCTCGGTAGGATATTCGCGATTTAGGATAAAAATAATGAACAAATCTATTCTAGCGATTGCAGTGGCATCGCTAACTACGCACACCTCAATTTCTTACGCTGAGCAGCAAGTCGATGAAACTATGGTCGTCACTGCCAACCGTTTTGAGCAAGATATTAGCGATACGATCGCTCCTGTTGAAGTGATTACTAAACAAGATATTGATGCAATTCAGGCAACGTCACTCTCAGACGTGCTACGCCGACTACCTGGTGTTCAAGTTACGAATCAAGGCAGCGTTGCTCACGGGCAAGAACTTTACATTCGTGGTCGCTCAACTAAAAACACCTTGGTATTAGTTAATGGTACTCGAATTGGCAGTGCTACTTTAGGGTATGCCAACTTAGCTGCAGTCCCACTTAATGGGGTTGAGCGCATTGAAGTTTTACGTGGTGCTCGAGCGGCGGTTTATGGTTCAGACGCAGTAAGTGGAGTCGTCAATATTATAACGACACGCAGTGCTGACAATTCTGCAAGTGTGAAAGCGGGCGCGGGTAGCTTTGGTTTGTATGACCTAAATGCAGCAGGATCGGTCTCCAATGAGAGCGGTTGGTTGAACATTGCAGCTACTCATCAACAAAGCGAAGGTTACAACATCCAACCAAGCAGCACTAATCCATATGATTCTGATAAAGATGGACACAGCACTCAGTACCTAACGATTGATGGTGGTACCCAGGTTAATCAGAACTTCGTATTAAAAGCGAATGGATACTACCAGCAACATGATGTTGAATTTGATAATCCATGGGGTGGTGTCGATAATACAGACAGTGAGCTTTACGCATTGGGCGTTGTCGGTGACTATAAGAAAGAGCAATTAAATAGCGTCGTTACCTTAGCGACGAATCAAGATAAAGCCGAATCGTATGGTCAAGGGACGACACCAAGTGCGATCACAACGAATCGCCATTCTGTATCGTGGAATAATCTTTATCATGTCAACGAAGCAACATCTGTTATTGGTGGAGTAGATTGGTATCAAGATAAAGTGAAAAATGATTCCACGGAGATGACTGAAGACAGTCGAAATAACACTGCGGTCTATGCTGGTGGAAGTGTTGCTCTAGGTGATTTTTCTGGGGAGGCGAACGTTCGTTGGGACGATAACAGCTCATTTGGGAATTTTACAACGTATCAACTTGGCGCGGGTTATAGAATCACCGACACTGTGCGTTTAGTCGGTATGTATGGTACAGCGTTTAAGGCGCCAACATTTAATGAATTGTATTGGCCTTTGCAGTGCAGCTCTTGGGGTTGTTACTCTGGTAACCCAGACCTAGTTCCAGAAGAATCAGAAACAGCAGAAGTAGCGGTTGAAGCAACTTTTGAACTATTTGACCTCCGAATCGCTGCGCACAATAGTGATGTAGAAAAGATGATCGCTAGTAACGGAATGACTCAAGTTAATGTTGGTGAGGCTGGGATTAAAGGGTACGAAGTTGTAGGTACTTTTTACACGGGTGATTTATTCCATATGGCCTCTTATGATTACTTGGATACTGAAGATAAGTCGACAGGTAATCAGTTGGCGCGTCGCGCAAAACATAGTGCCAAGTGGAATACCACTTATGAATTGAGCGATTGGCGCTTCGATTTAAGTTATCTTTATCAAGGTAAACGTTTTGACGATTTAGCAAATACAACAGAGTTAGCTGCTTATTCGTTATTTGATTTTGCGGCCTCTTACTATTTTAATAATGGTGTGACAGTTGCAGGTAAAGTTGCAAACTTGTTTGATGAAGAGTACGAAACAGCGGAAAACTATAAAACCCCTGAACGTAACTACTACGTGAGCGTAGCTTACTCATTCTAATAAAACAAACCGCCTTCGGGCGGTTTTTTACTTTTAGGTTTCGATGAATGAAAAAGAAAAATGTGATCATCAGTTGGTCGTCAGGTAAAGATTCCACACTGACTCTTTTGAGGCTATTGGAAAATCCGAACTATCAAGTCATAGGACTGTACACAACCTATGTTCAGGATGAGATTCCTTTTCAAGCCACGCCATTAGACGTAGTGCAAATGCAGGCTGACTTGATAGGGCTTCCTTTAGTGCTCATAGAATTGCCGGAAGTATTCCCTAGCAATGATGTTTACAAGAAAGCTGTCATTGATGGCATTAAAGGTTCTAACCTAGCCGTTGATGCGGTGGCGTTCGGTGATATGTTCTGCAATGGGATTGTTGATTATCGAAATAGCTATATAGAGCCTGCAGGTTTGGAGTCTGTGTTCCCACTTTTGGGAGAGGATTCAATGGTACTTGCCAAAGAAATACTGCAAAGAGGAATAGTGACCTCTTTAATCACGATTGATGGCAGTCAGCTTGACCGAAAATTTTGTGGCCAACAATACTCGGATAGTTTGCTTTTAAGCCTGCCTAATGGAGTGGACCTTTGTGGAGAAAATGGTGAATTCCATACGTTAGTCACGCAGGCCCCTTGCTTTAAAGGGAAAATCGAACTGCAGTTACTGAATGTAGACCACGACGAGCGGTTTAGTTATCAAAGATATAAAGCAACCGCGTTGCCAAATATAAAAGAGTAAGTATGATTCACGGATACTTAATTAGGGAATAGATAACGTGTCTCATCAGGTTCATCCTTCGATTCTTATATTTGACTCCGGTGTCGGTGGTTTATCTGTATATCAAGAAATAAAAAAGCTTTTGCCGCAAGTAAATTGTACTTACCTCTTTGATAACGAAGCCTACCCATATGGTGAATTAACCCAGGAAGTGTTGATTCAAAGGGTAGACAAGTTGGTTTCGCAACATGTCGAGGTAAATCAGGTCAGTGCGGTTGTTATAGCGTGCAACACAGCAAGTACCATTGTGTTACCCACCTTACGCAGTAAATTGAGCATCCCTGTTGTTGGGGTTGTTCCAGCTATAAAACCTGCATCTGTTCTAGCGAATAAAGCAGTCGGTCTGATTGCAACACCGGCTACGGTGACTCGTGAATACACTAAAGATCTTGTTCGAAGTTTTTCCCCGAATACTCATGTTGAGATGCTAGGTTCTACCGAACTTGTTGAGATGGCAGAGGCGAAACTAAGAGGAAAAGAAGTCGATCTAGTTAAGTTGGCCAATATCCTTTCGCCCCTCATTGGTCAAATTGATGTTGCCGTTCTAGGGTGTACTCATTTCCCTCTGATCAAAGAAGAGATAAACCGAGTCTTAGGTGACAATGTGGTTCTGATCGATTCTGGGGAAGCAATAGCAAGACGTATACAGTCTTTATTGGGTCTAGAGACAGGGGAGCGTTATGTTGGGAGTCAGAAAGTTTGGAGTAGTGCGCGCCCATCAAATGAAAGCGCACTAAATTATGCATTACAAGAGCTTGGTTTTAGCTCTGTTCAACGTCACCGTTTTCAGGGTGTTTAGGATCGTTAGCAACTCTAACCTTTAGAGTTCGTTGCATATAATCTTGGTCATTAAGTTCTTGGATAGTTGACTTCACATCACTTGCCGCAATGACAACAAAACCAAAGCCTCGTCTTTTACCTGTGCGCTTGTCTTTCATTAAGCGTACGGCAAAAACTTCACCATGTTTAGAAAACAGTTCCCTTACGTGTGCTTCGTTTGCTTTATAAGGCAAGTTACCTACATAAAGAGTTTGGGTTGAAGGAGAAGAAGTTTCAGAAGTTTCCGTGTCAGTGTTAGAAGGTTTAAGGATAAGAGCAGAAGCACAAACACCGATAAGGAATGCGAATACAGATGGTACGGGTACCAAATAGATAACGATAGAGCCAATCACTGCTAGGCCTACTACCATTGAGATAGATTTATTAGAGTTCATATTGAATACTACATTTCAATTAATAAGAGAGAGTTACGTCTACTGTTAACAAAATAGACACATGAATCTTACGTACATGTATTGAGATTTGCCAATATAATGATGTGACATGACTCAAATGTTGAAATTTTATTCAATATTAGTGATGTTGGTGGCTTTTTAGACGAACAGAATTTATTTAATTAAAAAGGCTTGTCATAAAGTAAATCCTCTCTATAATGCCGCCTCACTGACACGGAATGAGACAACAATCACATTGAGTGTTCAGCAGAGGAAAAGAGCTAAAAATTAACTCTTGACTCTAAAGGTTCAAAGCGTATTATACGCACCCCTAGCAACGAGCGGAAACGCACGAAAGCTAGGCGCTCTTTAACAATTTAAACCTATCAATCTGTGTGGGCACTCGTTGATGATAATCCAATTAGAAGCTTAGGCTTCAAATTTGGTTTCAATGAACTG
>NZ_MCWZ01000313.1 GCF_002877365.1 Vibrio sp. 10N.261.55.A7 | reverse complement strand
ATCCGCGATGAACCTTTTATTTTGCGTGTAGATAATTTATCTCTCCAATTATTGGGAGATAATAAATACATCAATTGCAACCAGTACAGACCATAGCTGAGTATTTCTCTGTGATTTTTACTGGTCGCATTTAAAAGATACAGAAATAAATTTAAGAGAGGAATAATGACTAAAGGGATTGATAAATACAGTATCGACAGTACTGACTACACTGTTGGACAAGATAATGTTCAGAAATGGGGTTTTGATGTACACAACCCTGTTTTTGGTATAAGTGCAGGTCTTATTGCCTTGTTTTTAATCGGTGTTTTAATTTCCGACGTTGAAACAGCAAAAACGGCGCTGGATGGTGTTAAATGGCAGATCATCGGTGCGTTTGACTGGCTATTTATCTGGTCAGGGAACATTTTTGTTATATTTTGTTTAGCGTTGATAGTCTCTCCATTTGGTAAAATTCGCCTAGGCGGACAAGACGCAACAGCAGACTACTCATTGATTTCGTGGTTCTCAATGCTATTCGCCGCGGGTATGGGTATTGGTTTGATGTTCTGGAGTGTTGCGGAACCTGTAGCGTATTTTACAGGTTGGTATGAAACACCACTTAATGTCGCGGCCAATACACCAGAGGCTGCAAAACTGGCGATGGGTGCGACTATGTACCACTGGGGTTTACACCCTTGGGCTATCTATAGTGTTGTTGCTCTTTCACTCGCGTTCTTTACGTACAATAAAGGTCTTCCACTTTCTATTCGTTCTATCTTTTACCCTATTTTAGGTGACAGAGCGTGGGGTTGGGCAGGGCATATTGTTGATATTCTCGCGGTGCTCGCGACTCTGTTCGGTTTAGCGACCTCACTGGGTTTAGGGGCGCAACAGGCGGCAAGTGGTATTCATCATGTGTTTGGCGTTGATACTGGTTTAACACTTCAGGTTATTGTTATTACTATCGTGACTTTACTGGCTGTTGTGTCGGTTCTACGTGGTATTGATGGTGGTGTTAAAGTGATCAGTAACATCAACATGCTTGTCGCAATCGTGTTACTTGTTCTTGTTTGCCTAATTGGTTACGCAGTGACACTTGGCTCTATACCAACGACACTTTCTGCTTACGTAGAAAATATCATTCCATTGAGTAATCCTCACGGGCGTGAAGATGAAGCATGGTTCCAAGGTTGGACTGTATTCTATTGGGCGTGGTGGGTATCTTGGTCTCCATTTGTCGGTATGTTCATCGCACGTGTATCACGTGGTCGTACTGTACGAGAATTCTTGACTGCTGTGTTGCTTGTTCCAACTGCTTTTACTGTTCTTTGGATGTCGACCTTTGGCGGCATGGCTATTGATCAGGTTAAAAATGGCGTGGGCGCATTAGGAGCAGAAGGCCTTACTGATGTTTCTCTGGCGATGTTCCAGATGTTTGACTTGCTACCACTTGGCTCTTTACTGTCTGTAATTGCGGTTATTCTTGTTCTCGTGTTCTTTATTACGTCTTCAGATTCAGGTTCGTTAGTTATCGACAGCATTACCGCTGGTGGTAAGGTTGACGCGCCTGTTCTTCAGCGTTGTTTCTGGGCATTCATGGAAGGTGCTATTGCTGTAGCGTTACTTTGGATTGGTGGTACAGAGGCAGTACAAGCGCTTCAAGCTGGTGCAATTTCAACAGCTCTGCCGTTTGTATTCATCCTGCTGTTAATGTGCGTAAGCTTATTGATGGGTATGCGTACGGAGCGTTACAAATAGAACGACAGTCTGTATGCAGCGATAATGTTGCAATACAAGAAGCAAATAAAAAACTCTAGCGACATGCTAGAGTTTTTTTATATCTAAATTTTTGGCTTATCAAATGTAGTTTCAGCTTGTTAGAGCCAGAAATCTCGTACCGGTTGGTTGGTGTCATAGTGATAAGCAAACTGAGCTTGCATGAGCTCTGCCGTTGCGATGGCATCGGTGAGTGCGTGATGAGGAGTGTAAGGAGGTAAACCATAACGCAGCCTACTTTTGCCAAGGCGAACAGACTGAGGTTTTTTCCCTTTGAGCATGTTCCAAAAGCCACCAGCCCAGAGGGCTTGAATATTACTCTCCAACTGCATCGTATCGACGACTGGAAAGACGATGCCTTCATTAAAACGAGATCGTAATGCTCGGTCGAGAAACTCTCTTTCAATTTTATTGTAGTGTACAACCAGAACATACCCTGAAATACAGTCAAGGACTTCCTCAATAATTTCAGTCAGATCAGGCGCATCGGCAATATCACTATGTGTAATACCATGTATCACGACGGAATCTTCATTAAGCTGTTTACGTGGTCTTACAGTCCAATGTTTCGCTCTATTTAAGTAAACCCTGTTGAGCGTAAAAGGAACGACACCAATGGTGATAATATCGTCTTTTTTCGAATCTAATCCTGTTGTTTCGAAGTCAACGGCAAGAAACTCGATTTCCCCGATTGGTGTATTTTGATCCGGTATAGGCTGTGCGTAGAAATTTTTGAGAGCAGGGTGTATCGCAATCTCGTGCTGCTTTCTTAGTTTTAGAGCCCAATCAATAGCGGGCTTTTGAAAAAGGCGATTCATAGCGATCCCTTATTTGAACGTGCTATTGGCTTGGTAACGGAATTTAAGGAAATTTTGAGCGTTACTTAATATTTGAAACGCATCCTTAAGATTACGACGTTCAAAGTCGGAAAGATTCTCCGGCTCGATGTTGTTATCTGGGTCGATTTCGTTTTCCACATCTATCGCTTGGTGACGTATTCGAACCATAGAAATAAATTCCATCGCATCTCTTAAATCCTGGGCTCTTCCTTTCGGTAGTATTCCCGCATCGATAATGTCATCTAATCTCTCAAAGGAGTTTCTAGAGCGAGAGCCGACAGCCAATGAATGAACACGGATCAGGTCTGCCAAAGGTGCAGTTCCGCGTCGTTTCAAGTTAATCGAGTTATTATGGCGACCATCTTTTTCCATAACAAAATCCTGGAAGAAGCCGAGTGGTGGCGTTCTATTGAGCGCGTTACGAGCAAGGCATGCAAGGAATCGGTTGTTCTTCTTCGCACGACGCACAATAAAGCTATTGAGCTGTTCTGCCCACTTTAAACGCCCGTGTACACCATCTAAGTCAAAGAAAATGGAAGAGTTCAATAGCGCTTTAGGGTTCGGGTTGTCAATCCAATCGGAAAAGCACTCTTCCCACTCTCTGCGTGTCATTCTCCACTCGGGATTAGTCGCCATAATGTCACCAGTACAGTAGGTATACCCGCACTTAGCTAATCCATCACAGATGAACTTGGAGAACTTTTTGAAATACGCATTATGCTTTTCATGATTGTAGTTATCATCCAAGATAATAGCGTTGTCTTGATCGGTAACGATGAGTTGTTCGTCTCGCCCCATCGAACCGAGCGCTAAAAAGCAATACTGTATGGGCGCAGGGCCTAACTCTTGTTCTGCTAGTTCGATGATTCGTTGCTTAAAGCTGCGGCCAATCACTGACATCGCCGTTCCCACCATGTGAGAATTCGCGTCCTCATTGACTAATCGAACAAAGCTGTCTTTCACCTGTTCAGATATTTGTACCAGCTCTTCAATCGATTGTTGCTGGAAGATACTGCTTACGAGCAATAGAGAGTTTTGGGACTCATAACGAACGATATCTGTCGCTTCTATAATCCCAATCGGTTGGCGGTCTTTAAGTACGGGTAGGTGATGAACGTTGTAGCGAAGCATGGTTAACATAGCTTCGTATACATAGGCATTATGATCGAGAGAGATAACTTCCGTCGTCATCACGCTGGCCACTTCATCTTCTGGGCTTCGCCCCTCCGCCAACACTCGAGTACATAGGTCACGGTCGGTTATGATACCGAGAACTGGACTGTCATCATCGTCATCATCATCAAACTTACTTTGGTCAACAATCAAGAGTGACGACACATTCTCTTCTGCCATTTTGATTGCCGTTTGTTGAATGGTCTCTTTACCAGAAATGGAGAGGACATCACGAGTCAAAAGTGTTCTTACTTTGCAGGTGGTGAGATCGTTCTCATCTTCAGTATTGGACACGGTTTGTCTGAGTCGAGCGTTGTCTTCAACTTCAACAAAGTCGGCAAATGAGTCGTGGTTATCATAAAGCTCTTGGAAAATAGGCTCAGGGAGGCAATAGAGAAGGGTGTCTTCTATCGCTTTGGCAGGAAAACGGACCTTATTGTTGGTTAACAGGCCCATTTGTCCAAATAGGGCACCTTCATCTAAACGATTATACAGCTCTCCCTTACGGCGAAAGACTTCGACGATGCCACTGCGAACAATATACAGATCATGGATACTGTCGCCAAAATGAATGATTGGCGTGTCTTGTCGATAGTAGGATATTTCAACGTGTCTAGTGACGTGTTCTAAGACTTCCTGAGGCAAGTCATTGAATGGAGGTCGTTGGGACAAAAAGTTCTGAATTTCAAGAAGTTCGGCTTCCATGTATGTGTCCATGTAATCGTTTTATATATAGTACAACATTTTGTGAAGAATCGCTTTTTTGGATGATCTACTAATAATGTCGACCAAATAATAGTCAGTTTGGGTATTTAAAAAACAAACGAATTAAGTTTATTTATCTGTGACTTAATATCATTTGAATCCAGATAACAATATTGATCTTACTTAGTGCATATGCCGCAAGTAATCTGTACTATCGCGCTTTATTTTCTTATTTTGATTGATTATGAAACTCACTCTTAAACATAAGTTAACTGCTTGCAGTGTTGCAGCTGTCATGTTGATGGCGATAATTCTCACTTCGCTGTCTGGATTTAAGCTGCTCGATGAAACAACTGAAAACATTTACTCTCGTTCAGAAAGCATTGCGAGTACAGCGTCGGAAGGGATTTCCGATTGGATTGAGGTTAGGAAAAATATATCTTCAGCGTTCAACCAGAATATCGACCAACCAGATGTGGTGCCATTTCTAAAGCAGGCTCGCGTTGCTGGCGGATTTGATGACATCTTTTTTGGCACGGTTGAAGGTGAAATGCTTCGTTCGCACCCAGAACGAAATAGAGCGGGCTATGACCCTCGTGAACGCCCTTGGTATAAAGATGCGCTGACCGCGAATGAACAGATTGTAACCACCGCTTACCAAGATGCGATTACTGGAGAGCTATTAGTTACCATCGCAGAACCCGTTTATCAAGGTGCGACGCTAAGAGGTGTCGTTGGCGCTGATGTACTTATTGACCAACTGGTCACTGATCTCATCAATCTGGATGTTGGTCAGAACGCGTATACGATGCTCATAGAAAAAACGGACAGTACATTACTGGTTCACCCAGATAAGCAGTTCGCATTACAGCCACTAAATCGTCTATCGCAAACACTTTCCATGCCAGTAATTGAAGAAGCGATAAGACAAAACAAAGTTGAATACATCACTGTCGATGGCAGAGAAAAGTTACTCTACTTCTACCCTGTTGAGGGGACAAGTTGGATATTCACCATTGTGATGGATTACGAAACTGAGGCTGCAGGCAACATTTCTTTACTTACCAGATTGGCAGGTACGGCTGTATTAGTCGTCTGTTT
>NZ_MCWZ01000312.1 GCF_002877365.1 Vibrio sp. 10N.261.55.A7 | reverse complement strand
CTATTTGTCATACAAACGAATTTAGTTTGATCCAGCTCAAGATTCCTATTTATTTTCATCTAAAAATAAATACCAATTATTACTCAAAAGCCCACATATGGCAGGGGTAATGGGCCAAACTTAACAAAAGTTGAGTGTTATACCCCTTACCTTTCGCGATTCAAAAAACTAAAAAATAGTTGAATGGGTGGATTGCTTTAGCCGCTAATTAGTCATTACTCCAACATACTTCTATGGTTTCTCTCCTTGAGTACGTATCAATATGCTCAGAAATGATCAGTTTTTGATGCTCAAGTTGCTGCTTAGTGTCGGAAACACATTGAATGGTAAGCAGGTTAGCCTCATCGCTCACCGTCATGGTCGTGACCCCAACAGGGAAATAGACGGTGCCACTGGTTTCGTTCCATTTAGCATCTACTTTACGTGCAAAATGGCGACAGAGAACGGTGAGGTATTTACTCGCATGCTCAGATTGAATGATCGTCTCTGTTGCGAATGGGCCCACTTGATATTTCTCTGATTGAGAAGATAGCTCAGGTTGATTTGTTGGTAATGAAGTCGTCATAATTATGTTCGTTCACCAAGGTAGATGGTTTTATTTTAAGGATTGCAGATAAAACTAAGGCCCACTCGAAGGTGAGCCTTATTGCTTTAGGAAGTTTTAGAATTGGTAAGCAGCGGACAGTTTAACGTTGCGACCAGGCTCGTAGTCGTCCATCACGTATCCACGAGCAACACCCGTTCGAGATGCGTGCGATACGTATTGCTCATCAAAGATATTGTCGATACCAAATGTCAGCGACAAATCTTCTACGTTAGAAGGCAACCATTGCGCATACAAGTTATGGGTATCGTAACCTGCTTTTTTATCGTCGCCTTCGAAGACATTGTCTTCTTCAAGAACCACGATCGATGTCCAACCAAATAACGTCTCTATTGAATCAGCATAGTAATCCATCGACAATGCAATGCTGTCACCAATGTCAGAGCTTATGCCATTGCCATCATCAACAGGTAACCCTGTCTCTTTGTATTCATTATCCGATTTTGAATAAGACAACTTACCTGCAAATTGTTCGTAGCTGTAAGTGGTACTTAATTCAAAACCTTGAATTTCAATGTCACCACTGTTTTCTATTGTGTAGCCACTGCCATTCCAGTTTTCAACGATGTAGTCATCGATGTCGGTTTTGAAGGCCGTGAAGGTAACACCATAGCGATGTGCGCCATCTTGGTTGTTATAGCTAAAGCCCGCTTGGGAATTGAGTCCGGTTTCCGCTTTAAGCCCATCCGCTAACACGGTCTTATCTTGGTATCGAATGAATGACTCTAACAATTCAGGACCTTTAAATAGGCTTCGAGCATTCGCAAACACCGCCCAGTGTTGGTCAATATCCCAGTTTGTGCCCAGTGACCACGTTACATCGTCATAGCTGTGTGTTCCGGTCGTCGCTTTACGTTCGTAATCTTCGAAACGTAAGCCACCAGTGACAGACCAACTATCCACAAGGAAGATCTTATTTTCAGCAAACACTGCCGTCGAAATCGCTGACTCATCCATAAACTCAACACCACCATACGCACTGCTGCTAGAGTTATCGATATAGTCCACACCGTAAGTCATCTCATTGTCGAGGTCAGCGACCACGAAGTCAGATTGGAACGTCGCGTTTAAGCCTGTGTTGTTGTTCGTTGCAGTGTTAACAGACACACGGCTTGCCCATGTCCAGCCGGTTTTCGTTTCATCTCGCTCGATCTCTGTTTCGCTCGAGTAAAGTGATACCTTACCTTTGTGCTGCTCTGTTTCTAAACGGTAGCTCAGTGTTATTGTGTTTCGGTCATAAACAGTAGGGAGTAGTAGGTCATCACTTAACCCTTCGTTTGCACCGCCGTACATATCTGGTCGTGGGCTATAGTCACCTTCATCACTATAGTGATCATAGGAAAATTCAAAGCGATGTTCCTCAGAAGGTTCAAAGCCGAATTTCGCCATTACGTTATAGACATCACCTGCCGTGCCAAAGGTTTTCTGGCCACTACCATCAGTAAAGTCGTCACGACTGATCACGTGGCCATAGAGCATGGCGTCCACTTTGTCAGACAGCTTGCCATACACGGTTAACGAACCTTGTTGGTTGTTATTACTGGCGTAGCCTGCAAACACGCGTGCACCAAACGTTTCATCATAGCGAAGCAGGTCAGTTGCATTTTTTGTTTCAAAATACACGGAACCACCTAAACCACCCTGCGTCACAGAGTTATTACCCACTTGGATGTCCACGGCTTTCAAAATATCAGGGTTAAGCGTTAAGTTACCAATATGGTGGAACATTTTGGCGTACTGTGACGCGCCGTCGAGACGGATATCGAGATCGGTTTCATTCAATCCTCGAATGTGGATACGTTGGTTCAATGAGTGAGTCCCCCCCACATCGACACCTGGAACGTCACGCAACAAGTCAGACATATGATCCGCTTGCTTTAACGACATATCACTCACTCCGATCGATTCAGAGCTGCTTGATACTTTCGTACCCCATACTACAACCTCTTCGAGTGGCTTCACTTCTTCCGCAATGGTGGTGTTTGAGAGTGCGAGTCCAATCGCTAAACAGACCAATGATCGTTTTTGAGGACAAAACTGGAACTTTTCCATGTAACCTTCCGTAAATGCAAATGATAATAATTCGCAAGTATGATAGATTTCATTTGTATTAACGAAAAGATAAATGACTTGTGCAAAATCACCGACCTCTTATGAGAAATCGCCTATGAGTAATCACAACATCAGTGACAAAAGTAAAAAGCTGAGAAAGCCGAATGTTAAGAAGATCGCGCTCACGCAGAAAATAGAAGCGACCGAAAAACAGATTATTGTCAGCAAAGGAGAAAAAGAAGAAGCGCCACTGGCTGAAGGTCATTTCGTTTCTTATTGTTTCAACGATGGTTTTTCGATTCATGGCGGGCATTTCAACGAACTTGTTAACTCGAACGTCATTTCTACCGCGCCCAAATCTCTCATTGTCACCTTACTTATTGAGGGGCAGCTCAAGTTTGGTTACGACGATCTCACGTTTGATCTCGATACTTCTCGTCCTCACTCAGCGAGCCAACCTGTCGCGGTACTGGTCAATCTCAATAAGCCAGCGAGTTTCCATAGAAATATTTGTAAAGGCAATCGCGTCACCAAAATGAACCTGATGCTTCAACCGAAATGGATCAAAGAACGCCTCGGCCTGAATTGCAACATCAGCGCATTTTTAGAGACACACAAAAATTACTTAGCGATTGAGATTGATGAACAAATGACGGCGCTTGCGGAACAAATCATTGACTCAAAGCCACCCAACACCTTTATCGAAAAGCTTCAGTTTGAAACGCTTTCTTACTCTTTGTTTGTTCAGCTGCTCAATAAGCTAGCCCCGCAACTGAAACTAGAAGAAACCAAGTCAACGCTAGAACACCAGAAAACATCGCCTCAAGCCGATCACCGCATAGAAGATGTGATCAGTTATATTGAGTCTGAATTGGGTCACCCTCTTTCGCTTGAATCTATCGCACTGCGCTTCTCTATGAGTATTTCGAACCTGCAACGCAAGTTTAAACAGCAATTTGGATTAACCGTAAACAGCTACATTCGTTACCGTCGATTAGAAGTGGCCAAACAACATTTAGAACAAGGGCTGGTGAGCGTTACCGAAGCCGCTTATGAAGCGGGCTATCATCATCCTGCCAATTTTACCAATGCCTTTAAAAAAACCTTTGGCCGACCACCAACAACCTATGCCAAAATATAAGCAGTAGAGAGATTTGCAATACCGTTTCATGCGAATTGGAAAAGAGAGTAATTCAGAGGCACATTATGAATATTGGCACTGTGGCAAACTTAACGGGCTTATCCAGCAAATCGATTCGCTTATATGAAGACAAGGGCATCATCACACCGCCTAACCGCAGCGATGCCGGCTATCGTGAGTACTCCTCTAAAAATGTCCAAGAACTGAGCCTTATTGCCCGAGCAAAAAATGCAGGCTTCTCTTTGATTGAATGTAAGGAACTGGTTCAGCTTGCGCAAAACCCTAACCGCAAGAGCAGCGAAGTAAAATCGAAAACAAAAGAAAAGTTGGGTGAAATCGAACTCAAAATCAAAGAGCTCACCGATATAAAGAATCAATTGGAAAGTTGGGTATCAGCTTGTCCGGGCAATGCCGACAGCCAATGTCCAATAATCGATGACCTCACCAAAAATAGTGAGCGCTAATCGCACTGCACAAGCGACCACCGATCAGTTTACTCTACGTAATAGCAACAGTGCATTTACAGATTGCTCTTAACAAATTGCTATTAACGAATGAGCCTCACGACTAACGATCCTGGTGCTCTCACTGATTCCACGTTATGACTGATCACTGTTCCATCAATGGGTGCAGCGTAGGCTTCAATTTCGTCTCCAAAACTATTGTATTGTTTCGCCAGTAATTGGCCTTTTTTCACTCTGTCTAACAGCTTAACCTGACAAATCACAAAACCGCCTTGCTTTGCCCTCACACTCACGATTTCTTCGCCTTCAACACAGCTATTTTTCGTCGGTTTGACCTCGCCATCTATCATCTCTAATGAGCGAAGAATATTCATAATACCCTGGCTGGCTCTATCGACCATGTCCAAATCGGTGTAACGTCCAACGCCAACCTCGACAGTAATGGAAGGAATGCCTGCGCGGTTGTATACGGTTTCTAGAATGCCAGGGTCGCCGGGATCATTGAGTATGACGTCTGGGCTCATCAATCTTGCCATTCTAATGGAATCTTCCAGTCGGTAATCAGCAAAAACATACAATGGATAGGTCGAGCCACTGGTTTGAGAATGAAGATCGATGGCCAAGTCTGCATTGGGCTTAAGTAGGTTCTCCCACAAGCTGAAAGCGTATCGACTTGCGTCATCCCCAGTAGGGCTACCGGGAAACACGCGGTTTAGATTCGCCGACGAGCTATCAGGCGCGGCCGAATGAAAATCTCGGCTATGACGAGCAATTCCAGAGACGTTAACAGTGGGTACAATGGTAACGGTGCCTGCTAACTCAACATCGACTAAGGCTCTAGCAAGCTGTTGCGCGGTTAAGATGCCATTTTGTTCATCGCCATGGATCCCTGCGGTAATCACGATTCGCTTACCGGATCTTTTTCCTTTAAAAACTCTCACTGCCAGTGTTTGCGGGTGTCCAATGGCATCCGTCGCTATCGCAAACCAGAACTTATGCTCACCTGCACTCAGTGCATTAACATCCAATGCTTGTATCGTTGGGTACATAGGAACAATGTATTCGTTCATTGAAGCGGGCATCGAGTTTTCCTTAATTAGCGAGTAACAAACCTATGGTAACGCAATTGATTCCCCTACGCAGTATTTGCGCTCTAATGGTCGCCTCCCCTAATACATATTCTATATAAACCAATGATTTCCCCGCACCATCCTTTACTAATACAATCTTCTGAAATACATTCAAATCAGTGATACTTTACATGGGCCGAATAGGGATTTATCGATGTCGAAATGGAGAGAGTGTGGTTTGAATAAGTTGTCTAAAGCGATTTTACTGTTATCTATTCTATTTTCGACCTCATGTACCTATCTAAAGTATTCGGCTATTCAAAGTGAATACTCCAATGTTCACGAAGTCGCGCCGAGCAAGTTGAACCTCAAGCACATGATCAACCAAGACTCTTATTTTGTCTGGGGTCTGCCAATCACAGAAAACGAAGATGACACCAGTACGCCCATGCTCATCGCCGCTTATTCGAGTGAATTTGAAGAACATGAGCTCGTCGACACCATGTTCTTTACCGGAGTACTGACTCACTATGCTTTGAACCTACCAGAAGGCAACTATACGGTACTCATCTATGCAGACTCGAATGGCGATCAGCTTTTTGATCATTCAGAAGTCGTTGCAGAACATGAATTACAGCTTAATCCGAGCCGGTATCCGAACAAACTGGCAGAAGGCATTGATATTGCCCTCACCCAAAACACCACCGTAGAATGGGCCAAAGCAATACCTCAACCTGAGCGACCTCAACTCAAAACGTCCCTGTATTATCCAACGGGGACCATTAGAAGCCTTGATGACCCTCTGTTTGATAAGAGAGTTGCCACCATGGGCATGTACGATCCGGCCTCATTTCTTGAACTTGCTCCCACTATGTTTTTTTCATTAGGTGAAGACGTTGCACACAAGGTTCCCGTCATCTTTGTGCATGGGATAGGCGACAGTTCTCGCTCTTTCCAACCCATCATCAATAAGATGGATTTAGATCGTTACCAACCGTGGTTTTTCTACTATCCGTCAGGGGGTGATTTAGACCAGCTTGCCGATTTTTTCTATAGCATTTTCCTGTCAGAGAGCGTAGTTCCGTCAATGGACATGCCAATGATCGTTGTGGCTCATAGCATGGGCGGGCTAATAGTAAGAAGTGCGCTCAATAAAAGTGACGATAGAGAACACGGAAACAAGGTAAAACTGTTTGTGAGTATTGCAACGCCATTTGGCGGTCACCCAGCAGCCGCTTTGGGTGAGGAGCATGGATTCATTGTGTTGCCTGCATGGCGAAACTTAAACCCGAATAGCGCGTTCATTGACCAACTCTATAGCAAAGACCTACCCGACTACACAAACCACCAACTCTTCTACGCCTACAATAATGATGGCGTTGTGAAAATGGGTGAAAACAGTGATGGCGTGGTTCCGCTTTCTAGCCAATTGGACATTCGCGCTCAACAACAATCTGATGACCAATTTGGTTTTAACAGCAGTCATGTGAGCATTCTAAAAAATGATGACATGATTGATCTATTGCTGAAAAAGATGGACACGATTGAGAATATCTTCCCTGACTCACACATTAACCTCATTAATCAAGGTGGCTACAAGGTTGAAATAAGTGACGGCTACAGCCCGGTCAGTAAACACATTATTGGCTATGCCGGCCTCTACCTGATTAAGCTTGTAAATGGTCAAATAGAACCTATTAACCCTGAACACGCTCAATTTATTCAAATCATTAATGGTGAAGAAGCGCCGACAAACAAAGTGCAGGAAGACTTCATTCGCTTCATTCAAGACAACCCCGATATCGTCGCTTCCGCTTTAATGGACTAGTGCCTCATTAAAAAAATACAACAGTTGAATAATGCCGCCCGAGATAGATTGGGCGGCTCGGTATCAGTCAATAATGAAGGAACCAAATGGCCCCCGTCACTACATGCCATATCGGAAAGGCTTACCGACATTCACCATATCTCTATGGATAGGCGCTAACGCAGAAGCATAAGAAGCCAGTAGCTGCATCGTATACTCACTACGAGCATGAAGGTGAGAATTGGTGCATTCGTTGTCGGCATTGAAAGCATCATCCACATCTCTGAAAATGAGATGATCCGGTAAAAAGCAGACATGGTTATTTTTATTTCCCGTCATACGCAGTTCACTAATCGGGTAAACACCATTCACACTTGCTGAAACACTCACGAGCAGCGCCGCTTTATGGGCCAGTTCATCGTCAGTCGTCAACAGTAAGAAGTTTTTCAACGAAGGTGTCGCCATGCCATGCCATTCTGGTGTGATGAAAACAAACGCATCGGATTCTTTTAGTGTCTTTGCCACTGGTTTCCACTGGTCCCATTCTTCACTACCTTGCCAAACGCCTTCATTCCAAAATGGAAGGTTTAATTCGTGTAAGTCCAAGACTTCAATGTCATCAAAATGGGTATTCGCAAGACCTTCTAAATACTGTGCCACTGCTAGGCTTTTCGATTCTGCTCTTTGGCTTCCTGATACGATAGTGATTTTCATGTTAGTTCCCTTTTTCTGTTTGTAATGTAAGTTGAATTTTTGTTGGTTTGGCGGCTCTAGGCGCAGCCATCATGATTGAAACAAGTATTGCTACCGCGCCCAATAATTGAGCCAGTGTGAGTGTTTGATTAAGAATGAAGTAGCCGAGGAAACAGGCAGATACGCTGCTTAAGAATCCTAGGAAAGAGACCGTGACCGATGGCAGTTTTTCAATGCCATTGAACCAAAGGAAATAGCCCACGATGGCGCCGACGACACTCAAATAGCCATATCCAATGTAGTTCACGACCGTGAGCTGACTTGGAATGCCTTCCACCCAAAGCGACACGGGCAATAGCATTAATCCACCAAACAGAAGCTGCCATCCCGTGAAGCCCAGCATGCTCATACCCGATGGACGCCCCCATTTTTTTGTTAACACCACGCCAAGCGCCATGCTGAAGGTGCCCAATATCGCTATCAATAAGCCTTCAATATTCAGTTCGGCGGTGCTGTTTAACACCAAGAGGCTCACTCCCGAAATACCGACAACACTGGCGCTCAGTTGCAGCGGTGTAAACTTTGTCTTGAGTAAATGCCAGCTCATCAGCATCACAAGCACGGGTTGGCTAGACATAACAAGCGCAGCCATTCCTCCAGGTAAATAAGTCGCTGCGTAAAATAGGCAATAGAAAAACAGCCCTATGTTAAGAAACCCAAGCAGAGCCATTCGAGCCCACCATGCTCCGCTTAGCCATGCTCGACTCAATAACACAAGCAAGATTCCCGCTGGCAAGGCACGAATTGTTGAAGCAATAAGGGGGCTATCGGCAGGCAGTGCTTCGGTTGTCACTATGTAGGTACTGCCCCAAACAATGGGTGCGATTGCCGTTAACGCTATCGTCTTTATCTGTTGAGCCTTGTCCATGATGGTCTCCCTTAGTTGCTATCTTTATAAAAAGTAT
>NZ_MCWZ01000311.1 GCF_002877365.1 Vibrio sp. 10N.261.55.A7 | reverse complement strand
AACATATTCGGTCTAACTCTTCTCATTAATTATGATGCAACGTTATCAAAATAACCTTCTAATGCTTCAATTTGCAGCGGAGCTGCTTCGATAGCATTGAAGGCACGGCGAAATTCACTTGCTTGTTCGTGTTCCTTTAGATACCACCCGACATGCTTACGTGCAATTCGAGGGCCCAAATACTCTCCATAAAAATCATGTAGAGCGTCCACATGGCCAAGCAGTATGTCTTTCACTTCCTCATGCGGAAGATCAGGCATAGTGGTACCGTTTTCCAAAAAGTGTTGGATTTCCTGAAAAATCCATGGGCGACCCTGGGCGGGACGACCAATCATTAAAGCATCAGCGCCAGTGTACTCCAGCACAAACTTAGCTTTTTGAGGGCTATCAATATCACCGTTAGCGATGACGGGTATTGAGACAGCTTGTTTTGCTGCTTTAATGTGTTCATATTCGGCCTCGCCTTTGTACATACAAGCTCGAGTTCTCCCATGGAGCGCCAGTGCTTGAATGCCGCAGCCTTCGGCTAATTGTGCTATTTGGACACAGTTACGATTCTCTGTATCCCAGCCAGTACGGGTTTTTAGTGTTACAGGTACATCTACTGCATTGACCACCGCGGTTAGAATCTCTTTAATGAGCTCTGGACGCTGTAGCAAAGCAGAACCGGCTAGCTTTTTGTTTACTTTCTTAGCTGGACAACCCATGTTGATATCGATGATTTGCGCACCGTTTTCAACATTAAATTGTGCAGCTTCTGCCATAAGCTGTGGATCTGCTCCCGCAATTTGTACAGAACGAATGCCCGACTCGCCTTCGTGTACCATGCGTTGCATTGATTTCGACGTTTTCCATAGTTTTGGGTTTGAGGACATCATTTCGCTGACCGCCATTCCCGCACCATAGCGAAGACATAACTCTCGAAAGGGTCTATCCGTAACTCCAGCCATAGGAGCGACGATTAGATTGTTCTTAAGTTGATGATTTCCAATTTTCAAAACGTCTTCACAGTATTACAGCAGTAAGGGCGCGCATTTTACGCATTTTTTTGCTGTGTGAAAAGACTAATATTTGAGCATTTACAATTTGTTTGTGTAAATTGCATTAAATTCAGCCAATTAGTCTCGAAAAGTCTTATTTAATCGTGCTTTGCGCCTGAAATTCGGCACCATTCGCTCTGCTCTTTGATAGGGTCTAGCTGAAATTGGTCGCGATAATAGTTAGCTACGTCTTCTGCTTGGGTGTCCAGCACGCCAGACATCGCTAGAACACCTTCTGGTTTTACTAAGTCTTTAATGATTGAAGAGAGCTCACGAAGTGGCCCTGCCAGTATGTTGGCGACGACCACATCTGCCAATAAATCTTCCGGTTGATCCTGTGGAAGAAACACTTCTAGCTGGTCAGCAACGCCATTGCGCTGGGCATTATCTTTTGAAGCAAGCAGGGCTTGAGGATCGATATCGATACCAATCACTTTTTTCGCACCTAACTTAATCGCTGCAATGGCTAAAATGCCAGAACCGCAGCCAAAGTCGATGACGGTTTTGCCTGACAGAGCTAACCCTTCTAACCACTCTAAACACAACGCCGTTGTCGGGTGTGTACCGGTTCCAAACGCTAGGCCTGGGTCAAGCATCACATTCACCGCATCAGGCTCAGGAACGTCACGCCAGCTTGGACAAATCCATAGTCGCTCACCAAATTTCATTGGGTGGAAGTTATCCATCCATTCGCGCACCCAATCTTTATCCTCGAGCTGCTCCACTTTGTAAGCAAAATCAGTTTCTAATAAATCGCTTTGCTTCATTTGCTTGAGAATAAATGACGTGTCCGCTTCTGCATCGTACAGAGCAAGAACGTCCGTATCACCCCATAATCGGGTTTCACCAGGCAAAGGCTCAAATACAGGTGTGTCGTGAGCATCTAAGAAGGTGACAGACAGTGCACCTGTTTCTTCCATCAGCATGTCACCAATTTGTTCCGCATTGGCATTGGTGGCGTTGAGTTTGATTTGAATCCAAGGCATGGGTATGTGCTCTACAAGGGTTATAAATAGATTGGCGCTGAGTTTAGCAGATATCCGACGACTTTATAGGCAAAAACAAAAATGCTCACCGAAGTGAGCATTTAGAGTCAATGTTGTGCTTTTAGAGCTGAATCTTATTGGAGACCAAGTTTCTTCTCAAGGTAGTGGATGTTCGCACCACCGTGTTGGAAGTTTTCGTCATTCATGATCGATTCTTGCAGAGTCACGTTCACTTTAATGCCTTCAATGATCATCTCACTCAGAGCATTTTTCATGCGTGCAATCGCCACATCACGGTTCTCACCAAAGGTAATAAGCTTACCGATCATAGAGTCGTAATGAGGAGGCACTGTATAACCTGTGTAGATGTGTGATTCCCAACGTACACCCATACCACCAGGAGCATGGAAACGTGTCACTTTACCTGGTGAAGGAAGGAAACGCTCTGGATCTTCCGCATTGATACGACACTCAATGGCATGGCCACTTAGTTTGATATCATCTTGAGTGAAAGACAACGGTTGACCTGCAGCAACACGAAGCTGCTCTTTGATCAGATCGACGCCTGTTACCATTTCTGTCACAGGGTGCTCTACCTGAATACGGGTGTTCATTTCAATGAAGTAGAACTCACCGTTTTCATATAGGAACTCAAACGTACCCGCGCCGCGGTAGCCGATCTCAAGACAAGCTCGAGTACAGCGCTCACCAATGTACTTACGCATTTCTTCCGTAATACCTGGTGCTGGAGCCTCTTCCACCACTTTTTGGTGACGACGCTGCATAGAACAGTCACGCTCACCAAGGTGAATTGCACCACCTTGACCATCCGCAATGACTTGTACTTCAACGTGACGTGGGTTTTCTAGGAATTTCTCCATGTAAACGACGTCGTTGTTGAAACAGGCTTTTGCTTCTGCGCGGGTCATGGCGATCGCTTCAACTAGATCCGCTTCGCTGCGTACAACACGCATACCACGACCACCGCCGCCGCCAGAGGCTTTGATGATTACTGGGAAACCAATGCGTTTCGCGTGTGCTTTGTTTTTCGCTTCGTCATCATCCAGTGGGCCGTCAGAGCCGGGAACACAAGGAACGCCTGCTTTTTTCATTGAGGTAATTGCAGAGACTTTGTCACCCATGATGCGGATGGTTTCCGCTTTAGGGCCGACAAAGATGAACCCACTGCGCTCAACTTGTTCAGCAAAGTCGGCATTCTCTGATAAGAAACCGTAACCTGGGTGAATGGCAACGGCGCCAGTCACTTCAGCGGCTGAGATGATACGAGGAATATTTAGGTAGCTATCGATACCGCGAGCAGGACCGATACATACTGTTTCGTCTGCAAGAAGCACGTGCTTAAGATCGCGGTCAGCTGTTGAGTGAACAGCGACAGTCTTAATGCCTAGCTCTTTACATGCGCGAAGAATACGAAGTGCAATTTCACCTCGGTTCGCGATGACTAATTTATCTAACATGAGAGACTGCCTCTATTATTCGATAACAACGAGTGGTTGGTCGAACTCAACAGGGTTACCGTCTTCAACTAGGATAGCGGTAACAACGCCTGCTTTATCAGCTTCGATCTGGTTCATCATCTTCATGGCTTCAACGATACAGATCGTGTCACCTGCATTGACTTGCTGACCCACTTTAACGAATGGTTTTGCATCTGGGCTTGGTGCACCGTAGAACGTACCCACCATTGGAGAAAGAACTTGGTGACCAGAAACAACTTCCGGAGCCGCTTCTACTGATGCCGCTGGAGCAGCAGGCGCCGCTGGAGCTGGAGCAGCAGGTGCCGAAACCGGAGCTGCTGCGTATTGAACTGGTGCCGCAGCCGGTGCAGCGCCATAGCGACTGATTCGTACTGATTCTTCACCTTCAGCGATCTCTAGTTCAGCAATGCCAGATTCTTCAACTAATTCAATTAGCTTTTTGATTTTGCGGATATCCATTTTTCTTTCTCTTTATCTTGTGAATAAGACAGCTCAATGAAAGCTGTAGAGTGTTTGTTTACCGTATAAGTAATCTTGTTACTTTGATTGCGTAGTCATTATTTAGATTGCAAGTGCTTAATGGCAGCCATCAAAGCGAATTCATAACCTTGCGCGCCTAAACCACAGATCACACCTTCAGCCTTATCTGACAGATATGAGTGGTGACGGAAAGGTTCTCGTGCATGTATGTTAGATAAATGCACTTCAATAAATGGGATGTTCACACCGAGTAAGGCATCACGAAGAGCAACGCTGGTGTGTGTAAAAGCTGCGGGATTTATGATAATAAAATCCACTTTACCAAAGGCATCATGAATGGTTTCAAGCAGCTCATATTCTCGATTCGACTGTAGATGTTGTAACTCAACCTGAGCGTTTGAGGCTTGTTGGGTTAACGTGTCAATGATCTGAGCTAGTGTTTGAGAGCCGTAATGAGCGGGTTCTCGTAACCCCAAAAGGTTAATGTTTGGGCCATTTAGGACTAGAATGCGTGATTTTGCAGTCATTGTGTTGCCATCTTCCATTATCGTGTGACGAATCTTAATATTCCCACATTATCAAAGAATCCGTATGCGATTTATGTCAAAAAATCACGGTTCTTTGAAATTAGACCAAGATTATAGCTAATTCAGCGCAAATCGCAGCAATTTACTGGTCTAATCACCTAGTTGTAACGACGGAATCTGTAACCAAGTTAACAAAATTACCCATTTCGACCCGTATGGGGATGTTAAATTATGAGGTTATTCCCATAAAAAAACCGCCACATAGGTGACGGTTTGATTGCGAGTGTGTTTTAAACGTATTGCTTTTTGCTCTTATATAGCTCGACTTTATGCAATACGAAGACTAAATGATACCCTAAGCAAGTTCAGCTTTTTCGGCAATAAGCTTATCAACCACACTTGGGTCAGCCAAAGTGGAAGTGTCACCTAGGTTACTGGTATCACCGGTGGCAATTTTACGAAGTATACGACGCATGATTTTGCCTGAGCGTGTTTTTGGTAATGAATCTGTCCAGTGTAGAACGTCTGGTGTCGCGATTGGGCCTATCTCTTTACGTACCCAATCTTTGACTTCTTTATGCAGTTCAGCGCTTGGGAACTCACCATCGTTGAGCGTGATGTACGCGTAGATAGCTTGCCCTTTGATGTCATGAGGAATGCCAACAATAGCAGCTTCAGCGATTTTGCTGTGAGCAACCAGTGCTGATTCAACTTCTGCTGTACCCATTCGGTGACCCGACACGTTGAGTACATCATCGACACGACCTGTGATCCAGTAGTAACCATCTTCGTCACGACGAGCACCATCACTGGTGAAGTACATGCCTTTAAAGGTTGAGAAGTACGTTTGCTCGAATCGTTCATGATCGCCATATACGGTACGCATTTGACCAGGCCAAGAATCGAGAATGACAAGGTTACCTTCTGCGGCCGTCTCTTCGATGATGTTACCCATATTATCAACCAGAGCAGGCTGAACACCAAAGAATGGGCGTGTTGCTGAACCTGGTTTTAGGTCTGTTGCGCCTGGTAGTGGCGCAATCAAGATACCACCGGTTTCTGTTTGCCACCAAGTATCAACGATTGGTGATTGCTCGTTACCAATGGTTTTGTAGTACCACTCCCATGCTTCTGGGTTGATGGGTTCACCGACTGACCCCATCACACGAAGGCTAGATCGTGACGTACCATCTACTGCTTCGGTTCCTTTCGCCATAAGAGCACGAATCGCAGTTGGTGCTGTATAGAGAATATTAACTTGATGCTTGTCGACCACTTCGCTCATGCGGCTCGTGTTTGGATAATTCGGCACGCCTTCAAAGAGAATGGTTTTTGCACCGTTCGCTAGCGGACCGTAGATAAGGTAGGTATGACCCGTAATCCAACCCACGTCGGCTGTACACCAGAAAGTTTCCCCTTCTTGGTAATCGAATACGTATTTGAATGTCATCGTTGCGTAGACAAGGTAACCACCCGTTGTGTGCAGTACGCCTTTTGGTTTACCCGTTGAGCCCGATGTGTACAGGATGAATAGGGGATCTTCGGCTTTCATCTCTTCTGGTGGGCAATCAGCAGAAACTTTTGAGGTTGCTTCGTGCCACCAAACGTCGCGGTGATCGTGCCAATCAATGTCGCCACCCGTGCGTTTAAAGACAACGACTTTTTCAATGTTTTTAACGTCTGGATTTGTCAGCGCTTCATCCACATTCTTTTTCAGCGGTACTGCGCGGCCACCACGTACCCCTTCATCGGCGGTAATCACGACTTTAGCGTCAGAGTCAATGATTCGACCAGAAAGGGCTTCTGGAGAGAAACCACCGAATACCACAGTGTGAACAGCGCCAATACGAGTACAAGCCAGCATCGCAACGGCAGCTTCAGGTACCATTGGCATGTATAAACAAACCACATCACCTTTGCGCACGCCTTGCTCTTTTAGTGCGTTGGAGAATAGACACACTTCTTTGTGCAGTTCATTAAACGTTAGTGTCTTATCATCGGCAGGATCATCACCTTCCCATATGATTGCGACTTCGTCACCACGGTCTGCCAGGTGGCGATCGATACAGTTTGCCGATACGTTCAGTGTGCCGTCTTCAAACCAGCGAATATCGACATGGCCAGTATCAAATGAGGTGCTTTTGACTTGAGTGAATGGCTTAATCCAGTCAACGATTTTACCATGTTCAGCCCAAAAGCCTTCAGGGTTAGAGACCGACTGTTGGTACATGGCTAAGTAAGTGTCATTATCCGCATGCGTATTTGCTTTGATGTTTTCTTTTACCGGATAAATATGGGCTTCACTCATTGCTTCTCTCCTTGCGCCTTTAAAGTTGTTAGCAGAACAAATTTCCGTTTTGTTATCGATAGGTTGAGTTTGATTGGAAAGTTTGTATGACTCTCACTTTCCGCCACCTTATGTTTTTCTACAATTAGACTTTAGGATGAGAGGCAGCTTTTTGCTTAGCTTAGAAGTACTTAAGTTGACAAATTGAGACGTCAGTCGAGAGTTTATCGGTGTGAGTAAGGGGTAGAGAGTGAAGGCAGATCACCTTTTGTTAGCCGAACAAAAACCAGTGCGGCAGAAATCGCATCTTGAAGGGCGTCATGCTTACCTTGCAATGGAAGATCGAGATGCTTACAAATCGCGCTGAGGCTAAGATCGAAATAGGCATTGGGTAGATGTCGCTCAAGTTGATCATGATAGATTTGGCTGACTTCTATGAGCGGGTTAGGAAGGGGAAAACCAAGGTGTTTTTGGCAGGCGAGATCCAATATCTTTTTATCATAGCGAATGTGGTAGCCAACCAGTGGGCGATTGCCTATGAATTCTAATAATTGAATCAAAGCCTGTTTTTCAGTAATGCCGTCTACCAGGTCCTGGTGTCGGATTTTGTGTATGGTGACAGACCCTGAATCCAGCGATTGTGGGGCTCGCAAGTGTACTTCGAAAGGCTTGCTGGTGATGATGCGATTGTCGATGATTTTTGTTGCGGCGATGGTCACAAGCTCAGCACGTTTAGGGTCCAAGCTCGTAGTCTCACAATCAAGGGAGACGAACTCCCCTTTTTGAGGCGTGCAAAAGAGAGATTGATAGGGAGAGCCCTTCAGTCGGTAGTGCCAATATTGCCTCATTAGCCAATTCATCATATGCCTCTTTTTAACTTTTTAACTTTTTAACTTTTTAACTGTTCTTCGTTAGCGCTAGTCTCTAATTTGGTAGTGGTAGCTTAGGAACTGTTTGAATTTTTTCACGACATGTAGGCTGTGGCGAAGTAGATCTCGCTCGGTTCGTTCAAGTTGCTTAAGCTCAATTCGGTTAGAGCTATGATGTAAGGATAGTTGCTGTGAGAGGCGAAGCTTGAAAAATAGCTTCAGGGCTTCGCTTAAGTTATCCGCGGTTTCAGGCTCCAGAATTTTTTGAGTTTGTAGTGCTTCGATCCGATCGAAGGTGTTCTTTTCTGCGATACCATATTCCAGAGAAAGGGCTCGGATGCCGTGAACGATAGGGAAAATCCCGCCTTGTTTAATCTCAAGCCCTTCTTTATTTTTTTTCACGTTACCAAATAGCGTCAGTGGAATGGAGAACTGAAGTGCTGGACGAGTAAATTCTTGCAGCACGAGCATCTTATTCTTCATCAGGCTTTGCATATGCTCACTGACATTCCCAAGGAGATCGTGATTGCCTGCCACTGCGTGAGCATCCGCTAAGATGGCCAGATCCATCACATGTTCAGGTTTCGCACCTTGAATCCAGCGACTGATCGTCTCTTTCCATTGCTGCTGCGTTTTTACCCACTTAGGGTTGTTAACCATGACGCCGCCAGGGCAGAGGGGATAACCAAGTTGCTGTAATGTATGGGTGAGTTGGTCCATCGCGCTCTGACAATTGTGCCACTCCAGTCCATCTTTGATGATGAGTGCATTGTCTTGATCGGTTTTTAGAATTTGCTCTCCCCGCCCTTCGGATCCGAGTACAATAAGACAGCAGTGATCATGGAGCGCGGGTGGTACTACGAGCCTAAAGGCTTTCTCAATGATTTGTTCGTTGACGGCTGATATAAGCTCCATGATGAATCGGGTTCGAATGCCATTTTTAAGCAGGCTTTCCACTAACTGTCTTTGCTTGTTTGACGCGAGCGCGAGTTCTTCCACACTGGTTGCTCTTGCGATACTGAGCGTCAGTACATGAGAATGAGTCGAAAAAGCACTGAGAATTTGGGTCATATCGAGCATGCCCACGGCTTCTTTACCATCACAGACCATCAGACGCTTCATTTTATTTCGGGTCATGGTGATCATGGCGTTGAATAGGAAGTCACCATCATCGATGTGCAAAACAGGGAAGGTTGCGATGGTGCCCACATCGGCGTCAACGGGGTGCTTGTCGAGCATAACCGCATGCAACATATTGGTTCGAGTCACGATACCGTAGGGGTGACTCGTCGGATAATCGTTGAGGCGAGGATCGTCTTCGTTAAGCTTCACTAAAGCGGCATCAACACCATTCTCTTTGAGTAACTGTGTCACTTCATTTAAGGGCTGATTGGGCTTTAGGAACATGGGTGGGTGATAGATCGATTTATCGACTTTAGTCAGGATAAATTCTGCAAGATTTTGCTGCTGCTCAGCGGCGTCAATGAGCGCTTGTCTACGCTTGAGGTTGTTATCGAAATAGGCGGCGAACTGTCCATTGGCTTCATAAAGTTCGAGAAAGACGGCTTTTGGAAGCAGGTAAGAAAGCGTATCTTCTAACGCTACATATTGATGACGCGCAGTGCCTTCAAAGAGGGCTCTGACATCAAACATGTCGTCATTGGCGTAGTGCGCGTAGATCTCTGAGTTATCTTCTTCACGCTCTTCAACTGCCCCTTTGATGAGTATATTGAGATGGTTACAAGGTTGGTTGGCTTGCAGAACGATTTCTTTGCCACGGTAGTAGGCGACATCGAGCGAGGAGCGCAATTGATGTTGCTGCGCTGGCGTCAGGCGGTCAAAAGGTGGAGACTGCATATTAAATTTATCGGGCATGACCTTTCCTATAGCGTAAATATCCTCATAGTCAGTGTGACAAATTTCACCATTACCTCCAGACGACTTTGGTCTAATGTAAATGGATAAAAAGGATGCAAAAAGCATGGCTAAAGCGGAAAACCTGTAAAACGTATTCTTCCCTTTTTTATCTGGCTATCAAGGCCCATAATAGGCGCGCTTGCACTTTTGCCATGTTTTAGGAGCACACGATGCTAACGCCATCTCCCTATGGTTGGATATCTCAGTATTTCCTCGGTTTTTTCTTTGCCTACGGTGTTTATTTACCGTTTTGGGCGCTTTGGTTTGAAGAACAAGGTATCTCAGCCACCGATATTGGTGTGTTGGTGGGTATTGGTTTTGCCACGCGTTGTGTTGCAAACCTAGTGATCACACCTCGAATTCATAAAGCAGAGCATTTGCTGCCTGCTCTTCGCTGGCTAAGTTTAGCGGCGCTGTTGTTTATTGCTTTTCACTTCTTCACCGGTGGAAGTTTCTGGTTAATGGCGCTCGCGACGGTATTGTTCAACCTTTGTTGTGGCCCGATTGTTCCGCTGTCAGATGCGTTAGCGAACTACTACTCACGCTTAAAAATGCTTGATTACGGCCGAACACGCCTTTGGGGTTCGATTGCCTTTATTGGTGGCTCGACCGTTGTAGGCTACCTTGTGTCGTTGTATGGCAGTGACATGATTCTGTATACGGCCTTGGCTGGGGTGCTGTTCTCGCTTGTTATTTCAATGAGAAGCATCAGTACGATGCCAGTGACCCAAAGTACTCAGTCAGTTGAGCGCCCCAAGGTTTCAGAGCTATTGCGGGAATGGCCGGTCATCAAATTTCTTACGCTTATTGCGCTTATCCAAGGCAGTCACGCCGCCTACTACAGCTTTAGCGCGATTCACTGGCGTGGTGCGGGATATTCTGCCGATATTATTGGTTACTTGTGGAGCTTGGGCGTGGTTGCCGAGGTCATGGTATTTGCGTTCAGTAAGCGCTTCTTTTCTGGGTGGACACTGCGTGCTCTCTTTCTAACGGCTTCTGTCGGTGTCATGGTGCGCTGGGGAATGACGGCCTCCACAACTGAACTGTACGCACTCGTTATGATTCAATTGCTTCATGGTGTGACGTTTGCAGTCGCTCATATCGCTGCTATTCAGTACATACAACAAGAGGAAGAGCACAAGATGGTGGCACTGCAGGCGTTGTACAATGCCATTCCATTGGGTGCCGTGATTGCGCTTGTGACCACATTGAGTGGTTGGGGTTACGATAACTGGGGAGCAAATGTCTTCTGGGCAATGGCGTTGATGGGGCTCTTGTCTCTCTTCGTTAAAGTTGACCCACAAGGCTCGTCGACGATTGATATGAATAAAGCTGAGGCGAAAGCACAGAATTAGCTTCAAGTGATTGAGCTTAATGGTTATCCCTAGTTAAATGAAACCTCTCCAATTGGAGAGGTTTTTTGTTGGGATAGAAAATATTAGAAAGGAACTCTAATGCAAGGATGGATAGTCATACCGGTGTCGCTCGCGTATCTCGGCATTTTGTTTTTGATTGCATGGTATGGCGATCGTCAAACCAATTGGCTTGCGAAGTGGCGGCCTTGGATCTACAGCTTATCGATTGCGGTGTATTGTACCTCGTGGACTTTCTATGGAACGGTCGGGCAGGCGAGCAGTAACCCTTGGTCATTCCTTCCGATTTATGTCGCCCCTATATTAGTCTTTACCCTTGGTTGGCGCGTGCTTGCTCGACTCGTACTTACCGCTAAGCGTGAACACATCACCTCGATTGCCGACTTTATTGCGGCTCGTTACGGCAAATCACAAGGTCTTGCTGTGGCGGTCACTCTCATCGCCGTCGCCGGAATATTGCCCTACATTGCTCTCCAATTACGTGGGATTACCATGGGGCTGGACATTGTCGCCCCCAATCTCGCGAGTGATTTAGGCTACCAAGATCGTTATGTCTCTTGGTTTGTCGTAGGCGCGTTAGCCATGTTTACCATGCTGTTTGGTACTCGGCATATTGATAATACCGAGCACCACCGCGGCATGATGATGGCGATCGCATTTGAGTCTGTGATTAAGCTGGTGGCTTTCTTGACCGTTGGCTTTTTCATTATTTACTTGGCGTGGAATCAAGAGCAAGTCGATCTCATTTCTGTGGCGAAGCAAACTTATCAGTCGCCCAATATTCCCACTTTACTGATTCATACCTTGCTGACCATGGTCGCGATTGTCTGTCTGCCTCGGCAGTTCCATACGATGGTGGTGGAGAATGAACGTGCCCAAGACCTTCATACTGCTCGTTGGTTGTTCCCACTTTATTTGATACTGATGGGGATTTTTGTCTTACCTATCGCGTGGGTAGGGCAAAGCTTATTGTCAGGTAGCCCAGCAGACACGTTTGTTATCAGTGTTCCTATGTCGGTTGGGGCGAATAATCTCGCGTTACTGGCCTTCTTAGGTGGCACGTCTGCGGCAAGTGGTATGGTCATTGTCTCGACCATTGCTCTGGCGATTATGGTATCTAATGACCTTGTGATGCCGTTGTTACTTAGACGGATGCGAATTACTGACCGTAACTATCGTCACTTTTCCGGTTTGTTGCTGATCATCCGTCGAGCATTGATTCTACTGCTTCTCATCGGGGCGTGGGGTTTCTATCAGGCGCTTGATACGATTCATTCTCTATCTGCGATTGGCTTTCTTTCATTTGCTGCGATCACCCAGTTCGCTCCTGCCTTAATCGGTGGAATGTACTGGCGCAAAGGAAACCGAAAGGGGGTCTACGTTGGTTTGGCCGTCGGCTTCAGCATTTGGCTTATCACGCTTATGAGCCAAACTGGGATACTGGCGGGTGATGCGAGTAATAACGCCCTCATCTGGATCATTACCCCGCCTGATCTTCTTGCTGACTGGGGAATAAAAAGCTCGGATTGGGGGATGCTGTTGAGTGTCGTCACTAACACTGTGTGTTACATCTTGATCTCTATGGTGACCCGAGCAAGCCTAAGTGAGCGCTTACAGTCAGCATCGTTTATTGGCACGCCAATGCCAGAGAGTGAGAACCAGAGCCTGTATCAAAGCCGTGTCACCGTCGCTGAGCTTGAGATGCTGGCCTCTCGATTCGTGGGTCGAACGCGAGTTCGCAGTGCGTTCAATCAATACTGGGCCCAACAGCATGAAACGTTATTGCCCAATCAACAAGCCCCTTCATCATTGATTCGCCATACCGAGCGCGTTCTTGCGGGTGTGTTCGGTGCGTCATCTGCTAAGTTAGTGCTTACTTCTGCATTGCAGGGTAAGAACATGCAGCTTGAAGAAGTCGCAACGATTGTCGATGAGGCCTCTGAGCTCTATGACTTCAGCCGCGGGTTATTGCAAGGTGCCATTGAGCATATCGGCCAAGGCATTGCTGTCGTCGACAGGCAATTGAGGCTGGTGGCATGGAATCAACGTTACTTAGAACTTTTTGAATTCCCCGCTGGGCTGATTCAGGTCGGGCGACCGATTGCTGACGTCATTCGTCATAATGCCGAAAATGGCCTTTGTGGTCCTGGTGATCCTGAGGGTCATGTTCGCCGAAGAGTTCAGCACTTAGAGCAAGGTACGCGGCACACTTCATCGAGAATCCGCCCTGATGGGCGAGTGATTGAGGTGCAGGGTAACCCGATGCCAAGCGGCGGGTTTGTGATGAGCTTTACCGATATTACCGTATTTAGAGACGCTGAGCAGGCGCTCAAAGAGGCCAATGAAACGCTGGAAGTGAGAGTGTTAAAGCGAACGCAAGAACTGGAACGTTTGAATAAACAATTGGTGAGTGCAACGCAGCGCTCTGAGCATGAGTCTCAATCGAAGTCTCGCTTCTTAGCTGCGGTGAGTCATGATCTGATGCAACCTCTCAATGCCGCTCGGCTGTTTGCTTCCTCGCTTTCTGAAGTCGCAAAAGACAATGAAGTCAAAGGGCTGTCAACGCATATCGAAAGTGCTCTTGAAGCAGCAGAAGATTTGATCGGAGATTTGCTGGACATATCTCGCTTAGAGTCCGGTAAGTTAGAGGTCAACATTCATAGCTTTGCTGTGAATGATGTTCTGTCCAATCTAGATGCGGAATTTAGCGCGCTCGCTAAGCAGCAAAACTTGTCGTTTAAGATGGTTCCGTCGTCATTGATTGTACAGTCTGACCCGAAACTGCTTCGGAGAGTGGTGCAAAACTTCTTAACCAATGCATTTCGTTACAGCCCCAATGGCAAGATTTGCCTAGGTGTTCGCCGTGTTGGAGGCCAGGTACGTATCGATGTTTGGGATAACGGTATTGGTATTGACGAAGACAAGCAGCAAGAGATCTTCGATGAATTTACTCGAGGAAGTCAGATTCGTTCTGATCAAGGGCTTGGGCTTGGGTTGGCAATATCTAAAGGGATAGCCCATGTTTTAGGCCATCAAATTTCATTGCGCTCGTGGCCTCAGCAGGGCAGTGTTTTCTCGATTACATTGAGCCGAGCTCAGAGTGATCAGATCGTACCTATCATCCAAGCGTCAACGCCGGTTTCAGATTTGTCGCACTTGAAGGTTCTTTGTGTAGATAATGAGCCTGAGATATTGGTCGGCATGGAAAATCTTCTCGCTCGATGGGGGTGTGAAATTAAAACCGCAGAAGATTTGGTCCAAAGCATGCGATCGCTTGAAGGTGGCTGGGTGCCCGATGTCATCTTTTCTGACTACAGGCTCGATAACGGCCGAACCGGTTTAGAAGTCTTGCAGCAATGTCGATTGCGCTTAGGTAATACTTTTGAAGGTGTGATCATCAGTGCAGACAGAACAGAAGAGATGCTTGAGGGGATTGAATCGAATGGATTTAGCTTTATTCCGAAACCAGTTAAGCCTTTGAAACTTCGTGCAATCCTCAATCGAGTGCTCTAGCTAGCATTAAAACTCTAATAGGATTAAGGCCTCGATGTGAGGCCTTAATCCATCGTGACTGGATTGGTTAGTTGGCAATCCCACCTAAGGTCAATGCCTTAGGATCAAGAAGTCGGGTAAGCTCTTCGCGAGGAAGCTCCGTTTCTCGTTCTGCCACATCAAGAATGGGTAAACCTTCTTTGTAGGCTTTCTTGGCAATGTCCGCTGCTTTTAAATAGCCAATCACTGGGTTGAGGGCGGTCACTAAAATGGGGTTCTTGGAGAGAGCAAGATCTAAGTTGTCTTGTCGCACGGTGAAGCTCGCAATGGCTTTGTCGGCTAGAGCCGTAGAACTGTTTGCGAGTAACTCTATGCTCTCCAAAATGTTATGAGCGATAACAGGAAGCATCACATTGAGCTGAAAGTTGCCCGACTGACCCGCAATGGTGATCGTTGTATCGTTACCGATGACTTGTGCCGCCGCCATTGCCGCCGCTTCTGGTATCACCGGGTTAACCTTGCCCGGCATGATGGAAGAGCCAGGTTGTAAGGCTTGCAGTTCTATCTCACCCAGTCCTGCTAACGGGCCTGAGTTCATCCAACGTAGATCGTTTGAGATCTTCATGATCGCGGTCGCAGCCGTTTTCAATTGTCCTGATAGAGAAACGATCGCGTCTTGGCTACTTAGGTTGAAGAAGAAATTGTCACTCGCGGTAAAGGATTGCTTGGTCGATTGAGATAGGTTGTCGGCAAACTTCTTAGCAAAGCGGGGATCGGCGTTGATCCCTGTTCCAACTGCGGTGCCACCCTGAGCCAATGCGCTAACCGAGATTAGGCTATTCTCGATGGCTGCTTTGGCGTGTTCTATTTGATGTTTCCAGCCGCCGAGCTCTTGCGCAAAGGTCACAGGCATAGCATCCATCAAATGCGTTCGACCTGTTTTGACGACATTAGCGAGTTCTGCTTGTTTGTTCTCGATGACCTTCGTGAGATGCGCAAGGGCGGGCAGTAGATGAGACTGTGCTGCTATTGTCACACTGACTTGAATCGCTGTCGGGACGACATCATTACTGCTTTGTCCCATGTTGACGTGATCATTTGGGCTGACATCTCCGCCTAAGATCCGTGAAGCAATAGTCGCAATGACCTCGTTAGCGTTCATATTCGAGCTGGTGCCCGATCCCGTTTGAAAAACATCAATTGGAAACTGATCGGTATGTTTCCCATCAATGATCTCTTGGCTTGCTTCATTAATAACGCTCGCGATATCGCCTTCGAGTAGCCCTAGCTGAGCGTTGCTGTCTGCAGCAGCTTGTTTTATGTAAGCCAGTGCTTGGATAAATCGATAGGGCATTTTGTGTGCACTAAAGGTGAAGTTATCCACTGCGCGCTGTGTTTGTGCCTGGTAAAGCGCATCTTGTGGGACGTTCACTTCCCCCATGCTGTCTTTTTCAATTCTGTAGGTCTGGGTCATGTTCTATCCTTCTGTCCTTTACCCAAAAGGGGCTTGGACGTGTTGTAGTTTTTGTTGCAAGGCTGAGAAGCGTGGCCTGCCGCCCACTTGCTGATAGTAGTGTCGTTTTAGATTAAAGAGCGGCGAATATATTGAATTTAGGCAAACCTGACGAAAGGTTAGGCTCCGATGTGGTGACTCAATCGCATCGATTAAGTGGAAAAAGATCTGACGAAGATAGAGCTCACACAGCAACAGGTTCTCATTATTCGCATTCGCCTCATGATGGGACGCTAGAGATATTCCCCAATGGATATAGTCTTGAATAATGTCAGGTTCAAAACCAGAAGGAGCTTTTTGCTCTAAAAAGCGATCCTGTGCTTTGTAAAACTGTGAGTAGAGTAGTTGTTGCTCTTGCATGAGATTTCGTCCATTTAATTGCTAATGATAATTATTATCAATTAAAAATATAAAAACAACTCTTTTAAAACAGAAATGGGAGGGAAGAAAAGATGGTTAAATTTGTAGAGAGCGCGAAAGAAAAAAGCTGCAATCAATGATTACAGCTTTCTAGGCGTTAGGTTGTCTATTCTGCTTTATCAAGCAACGTCTCGTAGGTGACGAATACGGTTTGCGTATCACCATAATATAAGGTGTCTTCTGATTGAATAGCGACTCTAAGCCAGCTTTCATCAGAATTAGGTGCTGGTAGATGAATGCTCCAGTTAAGCTCACTGTCATCAAGAGGCTGCATACTGACGGGTGTCCCTGTCTCTTCTATATTATCAACGAGTGAAAGTTTGATGCCTTGCAGTGGGAGCTTTGAAGTCAAACTAAGATGAAGTTGAGTATCTGTAATGCTCTCTGAACGAAATTGAACCTTAAACTCACCATTCTGCATGTCGCATAATCCACTGGTGTAACGGCAGTTAGATTTGCTCAGCAGCTTATAGGCTTCGCCTTTTTTCGCAGCGTGTGGCTTTTCACTTAATGCCATATCAGTGCCAACGTAAGCAAGAATTGAGAGAACAGGCGTGATGAGCATAGCAACGACGAGGTGCTTGTTTTTGAACATAGAGGCTTCCTTGCAGCTAAAGACGCTTAAATTGGTTAACTATTTGTAATTATAAATAAAGTACAGGATTGAGCAGATTAAAAAAGCCCCCGAAGGGGCTTTTGTGGTTTAGGTTAGATTTTAGTGATCAACCGCATCACCTGCACCAGCTGGTACGCGTACGTGTTCAACTAAGTCTTTCACTTCTTGTGGCGTTTCAGCTGTTACACGAGATACAGCGAAGGCTACAATGAAGTTACATAGTGCACCAATTGCACCAAATGCATTAGGTTCAATACCAAAGAACCAGTTGCTTCCCCAGCTTTCTAAGTATTTCCAATCAGCAACGAATAGGATGCCTTTGTGCTGGAACACGTAGAACAGAGTGATACTGATACCCGTGATCATACCTGCGATAGCACCTTCTTTGTTGATGGTTTTGCTGAAGATACCCATCATCAGTGCCGGGAAGATTGAGGAAGCGGCTAGACCAAAGGCTAGTGCTACCGTACCGGCGGCAAATCCAGGCGGATTCAGTCCCAAATACCCCGCGACGGCAATGGCGACTGCCATCGATATCCGGCTGGCGAGCAGCTCTTTCTTCTCGGAAATATTCGGGTTAATGACCCCTTTGATTAAGTCATGCGATATGGACGAGGAGATAGCCAACAATAGGCCCGCTGCCGTCGATAGTGCCGCTGCTAGACCACCTGCCGCAACCAAAGCGATGACCCAGTTTGGCAGTTTTGCAATTTCAGGGTTAGCAAGAACCATGATGTCACGGTCTACTTTTAGCTCGTTTGTTTCTGCGCTAGACGTGTAGTTGATGTTGCCATCACCATTTATGTCATCAAAGCCTAACAGACCTGTTTTTTCCCAGTTCTTAAACCAGTCAGGACGTTCGTCGTAAGCCAGGTATTCACCCGCGCTTGGATTCACGGTTTCCATTAGGTTTAGACGCGCCATTGCTGATACCGCTGGAGCTGTCGTGTATAGGATAGCAATGAAGAATAACGCCCAACCTGCTGATGTACGCGCATCACGTACCTTAGGTACTGTGAAGAAACGAATGATTACGTGAGGTAGACCTGCAGTACCGATCATCAGTGACATTGTGTAAACAAACATGTTCAAGGTATCGCCACGAACTTGAGTTGTGTATTCGGTAAACCCGAGTTCGGTGACCACCTGATCGAGCCGGTCGAGTAGATAGACATCGGTTCCGACCATGGTACTCCCGAGACCAATCTGAGGCAGAGGGTGACCCGTTAGTTGCAGAGAGATAAAGATTGCAGGAATAGTGTAAGCTAAAATGAGGACGCAATATTGAGCAATCTGCGTATACGTAATACCTTTCATGCCACCCATTACGGCGTACATAAATACGATACACATACCGATAAGAAGACCAGTGTCATAATCCACTTCTAGGAAACGACCGAAGGCAACACCTACCCCTTTCATTTGACCGATTACGTAAGTGACGGAAGCAATGATAAGACATACTACGGCTACGATACGAGCGGTGTTCGAGTAGAAACGCTCACCAACGAATTCCGGTACCGTGAACTTACCAAACTTACGTAGATAAGGTGCGAGTAGTAGGGCAAGGAGTACATAACCACCCGTCCAACCCATTAAGAATACGGAGCCGCCGTAACCCATGAAGGCAATTAAGCCAGCCATTGATATGAATGATGCAGCCGACATCCAGTCAGCAGCGGTCGCCATACCGTTTGCAATTGGGTTTACACCGCCACCAGCGACATAAAACTCTTTCGTTGAACCAGCACGTGCCCAAATGGCAATACCAATATAGAGCACAAATGTGGCACCTACTACGAGATAGGTGATAGTTTTCAAGTCCATCTGAGGTGTTCCTTATTCGTCTACGTTAAATTCGCGATCAAGCTGTCTCATTTTCCACGCGTAGTAGAAAATAATCCCTAGAAATGCATAAATTGACCCTTGTTGAGCAAACCAGAATCCAAGCTTGTAACCACCTATTTGGAATTGGTTTAGAACATCAACAAAAAGAATGCCGCAGCCGAACGAAACAACAAACCATACGATCATCAGTTTGATCATGATTTTGACGTTTTTGTCCCAATACGCTTTGGCGTCATCTTTATTTTCAAATGCCATCGTCGTCTCCTTACGATGTATTGTTGTTAATGAAATGTTTCACTTTGTACAATAGCAAGGCGAAGGCAAGGATTCTTTTCAACTTTAGTCGTGACCAATAAAGTAAAAAACGCCTAAAAATAAGGGTTTGAGAATAGAAGTGTGATGTTAATGTGATGTTAATTTAGCCAAAGGTCTAATACGGATATGGTTTTGAGTTCATATCTGGTGTAATAAAAAGAACAGTGAGGTTGTAAGTCGCGAAAAAATCAGTCAACTGAGGTAAGTTGCTGATAACTATTTAACAATTGAACGCTGTTTTTTGTTATATTATAACATTCGAAAAAGCATTTTTTAGGAGGATGAATTGGACGTAAATACCATCAATAGCTTGTTTCTCACTGGGGCGACATTAATTGCGATCAGTGTGCTTATCAGTCGAGCATCTTCAAAACTTGGTGTGCCCATTCTCCTGGTCTTTTTGTTCGTTGGAATGATGGCGGGTGAAGATGGCCCTGGTGGTATCAAATTTGATGACTACTCGCTCACTTACCTAGTGAGCAACCTTGCGCTAGCGATCATTCTCCTCGATGGTGGTATGCGAACTAAGGTATCGAGCTTTAAGGTGGCTTTTTGGCCATCACTCTCTTTGGCGACAATCGGTGTTGCGTGTACGGCAACGATCACCGGCCTAATGGCGTCGTGGCTTTTCGACTTAACGCTGTTGCAAGGGATTCTCGTTGGCGCAATTGTTGGTTCAACCGATGCGGCTGCCGTATTCTCACTGCTGAAAGGAAAAAGCCTCAATGAGCGTGTTGGTGCAACCCTAGAGATTGAGTCTGGCACCAATGATCCTATGGCCGTTTTTCTGACGGTTACTCTGATTGCTATCCTATCAAGCCCTGAAATGGACATGGGAATGGGATTCCTAGCAACGAGTTTTGCCATGCAATTTGGAATAGGAGCCTTGGTTGGTTTTGCTGGTGGCTGGTTATTGTGGTCGCTCGTCAATCGTATTCTGCTGCCTGAAGGTATGTACTCGATCTTGGTGCTAAGTGGCGGTATCGCGCTCTTTGCTCTATCGACGATTTTGGGCGGGAGCGGAATTTTAACAATCTATCTTGTTGGATTGCTCATTGGCAATAAGCCAACCTGTTCTCGTCATTCCATTCTTAGCGTCCTTGATGGTATGACGTGGCTCAGCCAGATTGTGATGTTCTTGGTTTTGGGTTTGTTGGTCACACCGTCTACGTTAATTGACATTATGCTCCCTGCTTTAGCATTGGCTTTCGGCATGATTTTGATTGCGCGCCCAATATCCGTTTGGTTAGGCCTAGCACCCTTTAGAAGCTTTAATACCAAAGAACGCTGGTTTGTTTCCTGGGTTGGGTTGCGAGGCGCTGTGCCAATCATTCTCGCGGTGTTCCCTATGATGGCAGGGCTACCAAACGCTCAGCTTTATTTCAATATCGCGTTCTTCGTGGTCATGGTCTCTTTGATTGTTCAAGGTGGAACCTTAATGAAAGCGGCTTCTATGGCGAACGTTTCCCTGCCACCTAAGCCAAGCCCAATTTATCGAAGTGGCATTGAAATCTTCCCAACCAGTGAGTGGGAAATGTTTGTCTACAAACTGAAAGCCGAAAAATGGTGTATCGGAGAGCCCCTTAAGCGCCTCAGCATGCCTGAGGGAACGAGAATCACGGCCTTGTTTAGAAACAACACACTGTATCACCCATCAGGCAGTACCGTTCTTGAAGCGAACGATACCTTATGTGTGCTTGGGCAAGATAAGGACCTTGATGCGCTGAGTCAGCTTTTCAGTGAAGCGCCAGTTGAACAAGAAGACACGGCTCGTTTCTATGGAGACTTCTTTCTGGATGCGACCACATCAATCGAAAGCGTGGTGGCGTTTTATGGCATTACCGTTTCTTTAGAAGATCAGAGCATGACGCTCAAACAAATAGCGCAAGAGCAGATTGGGCAATATCCAGTGCTTGGTGATAGCTTTGATTGGGAAGGATTGCATTGGGTGGTGGCTGAAGTGCAGGATCACGAAGTGATTAAAATTGGTCTCTGCTTACCTGAAGAAGCTGCCTAAACAGCTTCACTCTGGTCAGTCTGGTTTCTAGTTGTGTTGATCTTGCAGCAGAATAACCGCTTGAGTTCGGTTCTTAACGCCTAATTTTCGGAAGATAGCCGTCATATGTGCTTTGATGGTGGCTTCTGACACATTCAATTCATACGCAATTTGCTTATTCAATAAACCGTCAGACAGCATGCCTAACACCTTATATTGTTGCGGTGTTAGCGCTGCAATTTTCTCAGCTAAATCACTGCACGCCGCGTTATTGGTGATCAGCCCTTCTGGGAAGAATGGGTCACCGTTCAGAACTTGGTTAAGCGCACTGATCAGTTCACGCATATCACTCGATTTTGGAATGAACCCAAAGGCACCGTGACTTTTCACCTGGCTGACAACCGATGCTTCTTCACTGGCTGAGACCACGACGATCGGTAAATCTGGGTACTCTGCACGAAGGTGAATTAAGCCCGACATGCCATTAGCGCCTGGCATTTTGAGATCAAGCAGTAAGAGGTCTGGTTCTTCTTCCTTTTTCAATAGGCTAAGAAGTGCGTCTAGAGAGTCCGCTTCCAGTAGGTTTGCGCCACTAACGGCCATGTGAACGGATTGAAATAGTGCATTACGGAATAACGGGTGGTCATCGGCAATGATTATCGAATAGGTTGGTTCCATACAGTTATGCACTTATTAGGAAAAAGTTAATTTTAGTATTACCACTTGGGGCGTGCGTGACAACCAATACACGCTTATTGCCTGATTTTTCTTCCTAAAATGTGAAAGAGTTGGGTAATCATCACCCAACTCTTTTGTTGATTACAGGTTATTCATTTAGCGCGAGCAGTGCATTGATATGCTCTAAAAATGGTTCGGCTTGCATGAATCCGGTTAATCTTGCTGCATCAACTTTTCCGCCGTCTGCTTCCCAAAACTCAATGGTTGGCAAACCAAGTACTTTGAGGTGCTTTAAGAGTTCAATGTCTTCCGGTCTATTTCTTGTGACGTCCGCTTGCAGCAAAGTGAAGTTTTGCAACTGCGCTTCTACGTCAGGGTGGTGGAAGGTGTATTTTTCAAACTCTTTACACGCGACGCACCAGTCAGCATAGAAGTCGAGCATGACGGGTTTGTTATTTTGCTTAGCTATAGCGAGTTGCGCCTCAAGCTCAGCGACATTGTTGATTTGAATAAACTCAACGGTCTTTTGCTGAGATTCATGACTCGGATTAAAGTAGTAATTGAGTGCAGGTTGCGCGGAAGCAAATAAACCAAGAACCGCGACGATGCCTACCGCGCTTTGTTTCCAACCGCCAAATGGAAGTCGATTCTTGAGGTGATACAGCCAGCCGAAGGCAACCAAGCCAAGTAGTGACCATAGAATCGTCGTCCAGAGCGATGGCAATATGCGTTCTAACAGGAAGATTGGCGCAGCAAGGAGCACAAAACCAAACAGTGTTTTCACTACGTCCATCCACGCGCCTGCTTTTGGCAGAAGCTTATTACCAAAGACCGCCGCGAGCATTAATGGAATTCCCATCCCCATCGCTAACGCATACAACGCAATCCCGCCAGTGAGCAGATCGCCACTTTGCGCGACGTAGAGTAGGGCGCCAGACAATGGTGCGGTGGTACAAGGTGAACACACCAAGCCGGAGATTGCGCCCATCGCAAATACGCCAACACTGCTGCCACCCTTTTGTTGGTTGCTGAGGTTATTGAGCCAAGTTTGTAGGCTATTTGGCAGTTGCAGGCTGTATAAGCCAAACATCGAAGCGGCGAGAGCGATAAACAGTGCACTGAGCCCAATCAACACATAAGGGTGCTGCATTGCGGCTTGAAATTGCATACCAGCTGATGCGACGACTAAGCCGAGTAATGTATAAGTGAGTGCCATTCCCTGCACATAGACAAACGACAGGCCTAATGCGCGAGTTTGGCTCAATTTACCACTGCCTAAAACGATGCTGGTTAAGATCGGGTACATAGGCAAGACACAAGGCGTAAAGGCAAGGCCCACACCGAGTGCTAGAAACAGTAAAGGCGTCCACCAGTTTTCAGCGATCGTATTCGCGAGGTCACTGTCTTGAGAGGTTTGCAGATTCGCTTGAGATGGGTTTGCCTCTGTGCTCAATGGTTCAATGCTTAATGGTTCACTGCTTGCCAGTGTTTTTGGAGTAGATTCCACCTTGTTTTCGCTTGAGAATTCAAAGGGGGCAATGTCGATAACACGAGTCTCTGGCGGGTAGCAGAACCCTGCTTTTGCACACCCCTGGTATTGGACAATTACGCGTGCTTTATCTTGGTAGTCGCTCAGCGATAGATTGATCAGCAAGGGTTCTGTGTAGATGTTTACCTTGCCAAAAAACTCATCCTCGTAAGGCTTGCCTTGGCGCATTTCAATGTCGCCCAAGGTGAGGTTTTCACCACTGATGGTGATTCGATCTTGATAGAGGTAATACTCGTCTTTCACTTGCCAGTCGAGAAAGAGGCGATCGCCTTGTTGGTAAAAATTGAACGGGAACGCTTGGTCGACAGGTACGAAGGTATTGTTATCTGCCTGGGAGAATAATGAATCCGAACTGTTTGAAAAGAGTGCGTGAGCAGGCAGAGCACTGAACGCAAAAACGAGAGCGAAAACAAGAGAAAATAAGCGCATACGAACCGTCTATTTATTTTAGGATGAGTTATCTTAACTC
Source organism: Vibrio sp. 10N.261.55.A7 (assembly GCF_002877365.1). GTDB lineage: Bacteria > Pseudomonadota > Gammaproteobacteria > Enterobacterales > Vibrionaceae > Vibrio. The sequence continues at coordinate 19,457 of NZ_MCWZ01000311.1, read as the reverse complement.
AATCAGACAGGTTTGAGGGCGAATAAGTTTCATCTGAAATAAAAAGGGCCTGAATAATCAGACCCATACCGTAAAGATTCGTTAGCGAACGGTCATGATTAGATAAATAGGCTACCGAAGGTAAAGCCCAGTGCTACCGCTGTGGTAATCGTTGCAACACCCGGAATGAAGAATGGGTGGTTGAACACGTAATTACCAATGCGAGTTGAACCAGTATCATCCATTTCAACTGCAGCAAGCAGTGTCGGGTAGGTTGGCAGTACGAATAGGGCACTTACTGCAGCAAAAGACGCAACTGCGGTAAGTGGCGCGACACCGATAGCCAATGCAGCAGGCATAAGCGCTACCGTCGTTGCACCCTGAGAGTAAAGCAGCATAGACGCAAAGAATAGAACCAGTGCCAGCATCCATGGGTAATCAGACAGCAAAGCACCTGCGACATCTTTAATACCATCAACGTGAGCATTAACGAACGTAGAGCCTAACCACGCCACACCGAGTACACACACACAGGCTGTCATACCTGAACGGAATGTCGCCGCGGCCGGGATCTTAGAGGCATCAATCTTAGTAAACAGAACGATAGCGGCAGCGGCGGCTAACATGAAGGTCATGATCGCTTCGTTTCGACCTAGCGTTGGGTTTTCAATTAGCCCAACAGAGCCTGAAATAGCCGCGGCGTAACACACGACAAAGCCAATTGCAGCAAGGAAGATAAAGGTCGCACGTTTTGCGGTTGGCAGGATTTCTCTCTGCTGGCTACTCGATTGCTTGATAAGTCCTTTCTCTAAACGTTCTTGATAGACAGGATCGTCTTTTAGCTCACAGCCCATGAAGTTAGCCACGAATGCACCGACCATACACGCTAGGAATGTGGTTGGAATACAGATAGCTAACAGGGTGAGGTAATCAACACCAAACGGTGCCAACATAGCGGCAAAGGCGACTACGGCCGCTGATATTGGCGATGCGGTAATGGCAATTTGAGAAGCTACAACAGCAATCGATAGCGGGCGAGAAGGGCGAACACCTTGACCTTTCGCCACCTCTGCAATCACTGGCAGGGTAGAGAAAGCGGTGTGACCGGTACCCGCCATTAATGTCATGAAGAAAGTCACGATCGGAGCGTAAAAGGTAATGCGCTCAGGGTGCTTTCGTAGAAAGTTTTCCGCAATCTGCACCAGCCAGTCCATACCACCGGCGACCTGCATTGCTGCAATAGCCGTGATGACAGACATGATGATGAGGATGACATCGACGGGAATAAACGACTGGCTCGTTGGTACACCAAGAATGAGAGACAGCGCGATAACACCCGCACCGCCAGCAAACCCAATGCCAATGCCACCAATTCTGGCTCCGATGAAAATAAAGAATAGAACCACAAATAGTTCAACTGCGATCATGTGATCACCTCTTTTTTATTGTTAAATTAAATAAGATAAATGGTTAATATGAGTTACTCAGACGTATTTGTAATTTTGATTTATTGTCAATGAGTCTAAAAAAGGGCCCCATTTGGGACCCTAAAATCAGAGGTTACTCGTAACGCTTGCCTTTATACTGAGGTCTCATTAGGTTTTCAACTGAGAAAATGTCATCGAGCTCCTCTTCTGTCAGTAAGCCACGCTCAAGTACGACTTCTCTTACGCTGCGACCGGTCTCGGCACAAATCTTACCGACAATGTCCCCTTCGTGATGGCCAATGTACGGATTAAGGTAGGTGACGATACCAATCGAGTTAAACACGTAACCTTCACACACTTCTTTGTTCACGGTGATGCCGTCAATACATTTGTCGCGTAGATTCACGCAGGCATTGGTTAAAATGTCGAGTGACTCAAACATACTTTGAGCGATAACCGGTTCCATCACGTTCAGTTGCAGCTGTCCGCCTTCCGCCGCAAACGAGATAGTGTTGTCGTTACCCAATACTTTAAAGCACACTTGGTTGACGACTTCCGGTACCACTGGGTTTACTTTTGCAGGCATGATTGATGAGCCAGCTTGCAGTTCTGGAAGGTTAAGCTCGTTAAGACCAGTACGTGGGCCAGAAGAGAGTAAACGAAGGTCGTTACAAATCTTGGATAGCTTAACGGCCAAGCGCTTAAGAGCACCGTGCGCCATCACATAGGCACCACAATCCGAAGTCGCTTCAATTAAATCTTCCGCTTGTACACAGTCGTGACCAGTCACTTCTGCAAGGTGTTTGACCGCCGCTTCTTGGTATCCATCCACCGCGTTTAGACCGGTACCGATAGCCGTCGCGCCAAGGTTTACTTCTAGCAGTAATTTAGAGGTGAATTGCAGTGCTCGAATTTCTTCATTGAGTGTGACTGACCAAGCATGGAATTCTTGTCCAACCGTCATTGGCACCGCATCTTGAAGTTGAGTACGACCCATTTTCAGTGTGTTTTCAAACTCTTTGCTCTTAAGGTCAAAGGCACCTTTAAGATATTCAATCGCATCGATCAGCTTACGCACACTGTTGAAAACGGAGATACGAAAGCCTGTTGGGTACGCACAGTTGGTGGATTGGCTCTTGTTTACATGATCATTGGGGTTGATGAATTCGTATTGACCTTTCTCTTTCCCCATTAATTCTAAAGCAACGTTCGCGATTACTTCGTTGGTATTCATATTAACCGAGGTGCCCGCACCACCTTGGAATACATCTGATGGGAATTGATCCATGCACTTGCCGGTTTCAAGAATAAGGTCACAGGCTTGAATGATATGGTTCGCTACATCTTTTGGTAGCACGCCGAGTTCTCTATTTGCGAGCGCCGCTGCTTTTTTAGTCATCACCATGCCACGTACAAATTCAGGTACGTCAGAGATGGTTGAATTCGAGATGTTGAAGTTCTCTATTGCGCGCAAAGTGTGGATGCCGTAGTAAGCATCGGCCGGGACATGACGTTGACCTAAAAGATCTTCTTCGATTCGAGTGGCTGGATTGGCTGTAGCGATAGCATTAGATGGGGTAGCCATAACGGGATCCTTAGAGAATTATTATTGGAAAATTAATAAAATATTCCCCAACTCTGCGTAATAGAATCCCTTCTTCAGAATTGTGGGCTAGGAAATCTTTCCTAACATCTGTTGCACATGATACTGAACTTGATACATAAAAATAGTAACTGGATCACTATTCTTAAACTATTCAACGAATAAAAATAGGGTTATTCATAACCTTGATTTATTAGTCATTAATGTGGTGGTTGGCTTTTCAATGATTGGTAGGAATCGTTAGAGATACAGTTTTTTACACGATTCATTTGAGCTCCTGATGTGTTTACGCGTACACTGGATTCAACAAAGGAGTGCGTGTGTTTCCTATCTTACTATTACTGTTTATTTTTGTACCGATCATAGAGATTGGTCTGTTCATCCAAGTGGGTGACTATCTTGGACTTTGGCCAACGATCAGCTTGGTTCTAGTGACGGCTTTTGTCGGTGCCTCACTGGTTCGTAGCCAAGGCCTACAGACATTAAAGTCGGTGCAAGGGCGTTTAAATCAAGGCGAGCTGCCCGCGCAACAAATCTTCGAAGGCGTGATGTTGGCTGTGTCTGGAGTTCTACTGTTAACACCGGGCTTTATGACCGATGCGTTTGGTATGCTGGTTTTATTGCCAGCCCCTCGAGCGGCTATCGCGAAATATCTAATGGGTAAAATGGTGGTCAAATCGGCAGGAGGTGCTGGTTTTGGTGCGCATCAATTTGGTCAAAGCCCATTTGAGCAAGACCCTTTTCATCGTGGCCCATTCAACTCTGACTCAAGTGGCAGTACATTTGAAGGCGAGTACGAGAAGAAAGACGATCAAGACAGAGATAAATTGAACTAACACTTTGATTTATTTTGCAGAATAAGAAAGGCAGCCGATGGGCTGCCTTTCTTTTTATGTTTCTTTTTTCACGATTCTTGTTATTGACGCTTCTTCTTCGGCTCTTATAAAGCGCCGTCGAAACCCATTTGTCGCCACGCTTCAAACGCAATAATCGCAACGGCATTCGACAGATTTAAACTGCGGGCGTCTGGCATCATAGGAATACGGATCCGCTGTTCCATTGGCAAACTCTCGATGACGTCAGCAGGAAGCCCGCGCGTCTCTGGGCCAAACATCAGTACATCACCCTGTGCAAACTTTGCATCAACATGATGTCCGGTTGTTTTGGTGGTACAGGCAAAAATTCGAAAATCGCCTTCGCGTTCATTGTCTAAATAAGCAAGAAAGGCTTCGAGGTTTGCATGACGTTTTACGCGTGCAAGATCATGATAATCCAAACCTGCACGTCGTACTTTTTTCTCTTCGAGATCGAAACCGAGTGGCTCTATGAGGTGTAAGTTCGCTCCGCAATTAGCGCAAAGTCGAATGATGTTTCCCGTGTTAGGGGCGATTTCTGGTTCGTAGAGAGCAATATCAAACATGCTGGATTATCTGTTGTTGAGAGTTTGGAACGAGTATAAGGCGGCTTTTGAGTGCCGCCAAGTATCATTATGGAATGGGGTATCAATGAATTATGAATTTGCGGCTCTTGCTGTCGCATAATTCTCGCTGACGGCGTCCCAGTCGACGACATTCCACCACGCATCGATATAGTCAGGGCGTCTATTCTGATAGCTAATGTAGTAAGCGTGTTCCCAGACATCAAGCGCAAGTATTGGCTCGCCGCGATCGGCAACCGCATCCATCAATGGGTTATCTTGATTGCTTGTTGATGTAATTTTCAGTTCACCGTTTTGAACGATAAGCCAAGCAAAGCCAGAACCAAACGTATTGATTGCGGCTTGAGTGAATTGCTCTTTGAAGGCATCAAAACTACCAAAAGTGGCAATGATCGCTTCAGCAACAGCGCCAGAAGGTTGACTTTGGCCTTTTTCGGTCATGCAATTCCAATAAAGGATGTGGTTATAGTAGCCCCCGCCGTTGTTTCTTACGGCTGGTGAGTGCTGAGAAATGGAGCTAAAAATATCCTCTAGCGCGGTTGATTCGAGTTCAGTCCCTTTTATCGCCGCAACAAACTTGTCGTAGTAAGCCCTGTGGTGCTTGCTGTAGTGCACTTCCATGGTCTTGGCATCAATATAAGGTTCAAGAGCATCGTAGGCGTAAGGCAGTTCTGGAAATTGGTGGCGCATGGTAAATCCTCCTTAATAGAAGGATTTACCTTAATGATAATAAATATCATTATCAACTGCATATTGTGTGTGGTTATTTGCTTTGTCGAGAAACGTCGTTGTGTAAAGGCAGTTGAATCGACACTTTCAGGCCACCGAGCGGACTTCGACTCGCATTGATGGTGCCGCTGTGTTGGCGAACCGCTGACTCAGTGATGGCTAACCCGAGCCCTGTACCACCAGAGTTACGGTCTCGCGCTGTTGAGACTCGATAGAATGGTCGGAAAATCTCGTTAATCTCGTTTTCAGGCACGCCATCGCCGTTGTCTTCGACATCAATGAATAAAGTGTCATCCTTTACGATCATCGTGACCTGAACCTGATCTTTACCGTAGTAAATGGCGTTGCGGGTAATGTTTTCTACCGCGCTCATGAGCAGCTTAGGGCTGCCTGATATTGTTCGCTGTGGAATGTCGGTGTACACCAAGTTTTTATCGATTTGTTCGGCTTCAAACTGGGCGTCCTTCAGCAGTTCTTCCCATAAACTGCTGAGCGGTTGCTCCTCTCGGTTGAGGTGGCTATCCGCTTGCATGCGAGAAAGTTCTAACAGTTCGGATATCATTTGCTCGAGTCGCTGTGCTTCGGTATCAATTCGAGTCAGCTCTGAGCTCTCTCCTTGCTTTCGTGTGGCCAGTGCGCTTGCCATTCTTAATCGAGTTAATGGTGAGCGAAGCTCGTGAGAAATGTCAGACAGCAAACGTTGCTGGCCAGAGAGCATATTATTCACCGCTTCCACCATCTGGTTGAAACTCGCTCCAGCTTGACGAAATTCAGATGTCCCTTTTTCAAGCTGTGGATCAACAATGAACTCACCGCTCGCGACACGTCTTGCCGCCCGTTCTAATTTGCGTGCAGGTTGGCTCAGAGCCCACGCTAACCACAGCAGTAATGGGGTGCTGACGAGCATGACAGCAAACAGCAGCTGGAAAGGTCGATCAAAGAGACGCAGTAAGAAAGGGGAGGGTTTATCCCACCTGACACCCACGTACAGGTACAAATCTCGTTGGGCCAATGTGATTGGCAAAGGGCCGGCAACCATGTATTGGCCGTAAAGTTTTTGCTTAGGGGATTCGGTAGAATCAAGGCTGGTAATGAAGTTTTTCAGCGCTCTTATCTTGAAGTCGTGGTGTTTCTTTGTTGTTAACACATTGCCTTCGAGATCAGAAATAAAGATACGAGGCTTTGAATTTCTCGGCATATGCTTTTGATCTTCAAGATTGAAGATCACTCGCCCAAGGTCGGTGTCGTTTTTGTGGCGAGCTTCAATGCTCTGCTTGATCTTAATGAGTTTTTGGAGGTGATCAGCTGGAATGTCGCGTGTTTTCCGAGGATCGAGATGCGGCAATGAGAGTACGGCCAGCAATACTAGCAGCATGGTGAACCAAAATATGGCGAAGATACGGCCATATAGGCTGGTGATTTTTGGCAAGCGCATTAGTCTTCCTCAATCAATAGGTAACCACGCCCTCTAAGGGTTTTGATCCTTGATTTTCCAGATTCTGGATCTGGCAGCTTTTTACGTAGGTTAGAAACATGCATATCAATCGCTCGATCAAAGGCAGCGAGGCGCTTGCCTAACACGTCTAAGCTTAGGGTTTCTTTCGTTAAGGTGACACCTGGGTGCTGGATGAAGTGGGTCAGTAACGCAAACTCAGTGGTGGTCAGGTCCAACAATTGCTCTTGGCAGTAGGCCTCTTGTTTGCCTGGGTAAACTTTAATATCAAGGTACTCCACGCAGTCGACGGTTTTGGGTGAGGATTGCGTTTGGGTTCGTCGAAGAATGGCCTTCATTCGAGCCAGTAACTCTCTATCACTGAATGGTTTTGGTAAGTAGTCGTCAGCCCCGAGTTCAAGCCCAATTACGCGATCAATCTCTTCGCCTTTTGCTGTAAGCATCAATACTGGTGTGCTCCAGCTTTCGCGCAGCTTCTTAAGTGTTTCCATACCGTTGAGCTTAGGCATCATCACATCCAAAAGAATAAGATCTATCTTGTCGCTGACCTCAGCAAGCCCTGACTCTCCGTCATTCGTTTCTGTGACGGTAAACCCTTCGTAGCTTAATACTTCTTTGAGTAAGCCTGTGAGTTCTGTGTCGTCATCGATAAGTAGGATATGTGCCATTACAAGGTGCCTCGGTAGTATTACTGTCTTATTTCTCTTCTTTATATTACTTCGAAAATGACTAAGCGAAGAGTTTAATTTTCTCTCTTTACGAACCTTTACGCTTACTAAACGCACGTTTACATGTGGCGGCGTATTCTAAACTCATGCGCTGCAACGGCAGTGATTAACAATAAAAATGTTTGAAATTACTGAGGGTACAATTATGAATACAACGAAAAAATTAGTTTTAGCAGCGGCAATCATTCCTCTTACGTTTGCAACAGCCAGTGCTTTTGCATTTGGTGGTAAGTCAGACCACGACCGCGGACACGGTAAATGTTCAGGTGGGTTTGACCGCGGTGTTATGCGTCAACTTGATTTGACGGATGAGCAAAAAGACCAAATGACAGAGCTGCGTGAAACGAATAAAGCAAGCAAGAAAGCCAATGCTCAAGAGAACTTTGCAGAGAAGCTTGCCGCTAAACAAGCGCATCAGAAAGAGATTCAATCTTTAGTGTTAGCCGATACATTCGACCAAGCAGCAGCGACTGAACTGGCTTCACAGATGGTAGAGAAGCAAACTGAGCGTCGTGTGAATGCATTAGAAAAGCAGCAACAGATGCTGAGCATTCTGACTGACGAGCAAAAGACAAAGTTTGTTGAGCTTCAACAAGAAAAAATGCAAAAGTGCAGCGACAAGATGCAAGAGCGCGTGCAAGAGTCATAAAGACTGATTCCATAAATGAAGAGGGCAGCCCATGTGGCTGCCTTTTGTTTGATATTTTTTTGTCCAATGACAGGTTATACTTAGATCATATTCGTTAAGTTATTAGTGCTATATGAAACCTGAATACGCTCGTTTAGTGACCATGGCGGCTTGGACAGCAACCGCTGTTGCGACCCTTTTGCTCATTGTGAAAGTGTTCGCTTGGTGGACAACAGGCTCCGTCAGCTTACTTGCTTCATTGATTGACTCGTTACTCGATATTGCCGCCTCAGTGGTCAACCTCATTGTCATTCGCTACGCCCTTCAACCCGCCGATAAAGAGCATACTTTTGGTCATGGTAAGGCCGAATCCTTAGCTGCGCTTGCGCAAGCGATGTTTATTTCAGGGTCGGCTTGTTTCCTTATTCTAAATGGTGTCGACCGCTTTTTCCGTCCGCATGAACTTCACTCACCAGAGCTGGGTGTGTATGTGAGCATGTTTGCCATGGTCGTGACGTTTGGTTTAGTGCGCTTTCAGAAGTACGTTGTGGAGAAAACGGGAAGCCAGGCGATTGCGGCTGATTCCTTGCACTATCAAAGCGATCTTTACATGAATGCGGCAATCATGTTGGCTTTAGGCTTAAGCTGGTTTGGTGTTACTCAGGCTGATGCGGTGTTTGCGGTGGCGATTGGTGGTTACATCCTTTATAGCGCCTTTAGAATGGTGACAGAGGCCATTCAAACCTTACTGGATCGGAAGCTTCCTGATGAAGAACTCGAGCAGATCCGTCAATCTTGTTTGGATATAGAGGGTGTACTTGGTGTTCACCAGTTGAGAACAAGAATGGCGGGGCCTACTCGATTTATTCAACTTCACTTGGAGCTTGATGACAATATCGTGCTGATTGAAGCGCACCGTATCTCAGACAATGTTGAAGCCCGATTAATGAGTGAGTTCCCAGGCGCGGATGTATTGATTCACCAAGACCCATACTCGGTGGTTTTAAATGGTGAGAAGTCTCAGCTAGAAGAGGATTGGTAGCGATAGCGCCATTGGTCATAGAATATTAATCAAAACAGCAAGACAAATGACAGGCGATTCGATATCTTTTGAGCTATAAAAGAAAGAGCATGATTCTGACATGAATCAACGAAGTGTATTCTGATAAAAGTAATACTACGGCATAACTGTTTTAGTGACGTAGAGCCTGGCAAATAAAAGGTAGTATTCCTTTATTGTAAAGGTAACATACGGCATAGCATTGAAAGGATTTCACTGGTGGCACACTTTGGCTGCTGGTACTAAATTTTAGTTTAATTACAAAATTCGAGGGTGAGCATGATTAAGAAGATCGGTGTTTTAACAAGTGGCGGAGACGCACCTGGTATGAACGCAGCGGTTCGAGGCGTGGTACGTACTGCGTTATCGGCGGGTATTGAAGTTTACGGTATTTACGATGGCTACCAAGGCCTTGTTGAAGATCGCATTGAAAAGCTTGATCGTTCTAGTGTATCTGATGTTATCAACCGTGGTGGTACGTTCTTAGGTTCAGCGCGTTTTCCTGAGTTTAAAAATGTAGAAGTTCGCCAAAAAGGTATCGAAAACCTTAAGAAACACGGCATCGAAGCATTGGTTGTTGTGGGTGGTGATGGTTCTTACATGGGTGCTAAGAAGCTGACTGAAATGGGTTACCCATGTGTTGGCCTACCAGGTACGATCGATAACGACATTGCGGGTACAGATTACACCATCGGTTACTTGACGGCACTGAACACGGTTATTGATGCCATTGACCGTCTACGTGATACTTCTTCTTCTCACCAACGTATCTCTATTGTTGAGATCATGGGTCGTCACTGTGGTGATTTAACCCTTATGTCTGCGATTGCGGGTGGGTGTGAGTACATCATTACTCCAGAAACGGGTCTCGATAAAGATCAGTTGATTGCTAACATTCAAGATGGCATTGCTAAGGGTAAGAAGCACGCAATTATTGCGCTAACTGAGCTAATGATGGACGCGAACGAGCTGGCTAAGTCAATTGAAGACGCAACGGGTCGTGAGACGCGTGCAACGGTACTTGGCCACATCCAACGTGGTGGTCGCCCGACAGCGTTTGACCGTGTATTGGCATCACGCATGGGTAACTACGCGGTTCATCTTCTTATGGAAGGTCACGGTGGTCGCTGTGTGGGTATTCAAAAAGAAGAGCTTGTTCACCATGACATCATCGATGCCATTGAGAATCTGAAACGTCCAGTTCGTAACGATCTGTTCAAGGTTGCAGAAGAGTTGTTCTAAAATGATTGGTTAAAGGCTTACCTGTAATAGGCTTTTGCTCATTGTTAAAAAAATCCAGTTGGGAAACCAACTGGATTTTTTTGTATCTAGTATTTACGTCAGTCAATCATCAGTTTATGGCCATCGAGATGAGATAGCCGACGATCGTGGCGGTTACGACGCCGATGAAACCAGGAATTAAGAAGCTGTGGTTCAGTACGTACTTACCAATCTGAGTGGTCCCTGAGCGGTCAAATGTGATCGCAGCAAGATCGCTTGGATAGAATGGAAAGAAGAAATACGCATAACAAGCCGGAAGCACACCAATCAATACCGGCGCTGGTATGCCCATGGCAAACCCAAGTGGCAGCATAATGGTCAGAACCGCCGCTTGGCTCTTCAAAAAGACAGAAACCACAAACATGGCGATTGCAAATGTCCATGGATGCGCGGCCACTAAATCACTCACTAGGCTAATAAGGTACGGCTTGTGGTGACCAATGATAGTGTCACTCATCCAGGCGATACCGAAGATGATGATGACCGCCGTCATACCCGCAATAAACACATTACTGTGAACGATCTTTTTAGGATCAACTTTAGTCGTGAGCAATATCACCGCACCGACAGACAGCATTAAGAACTGAATGGCCACCGACATGTTTACGCCATCGGGCAGTAACGCTAAGTCTTTACCAAACATCGCCACAAAGATCACTGTTGCGATACCTGCCAAGAAAATTCCTAGTCCTTTTTTGGCTTGAGCGTCACCATTGTGATCGTCAGAGGTCTCTTCGGTGAGATCAATGAGTTGAGCTTTGAACTCTGGATCTTTACAACGCTCAATAAAGTCTTGGTCAGCTTCTAGGTCTTTACCGCGTTTCAGGCTCCATGTACAACCGGCTAGCAAGCCAATGAGTGTTGCTGGAATCGTCACCATGAGAACATTGACCAAGCTGATGTCGAGGTTGTTGTCAGCGGCAGTTGCCATAACAACGGCCGCAGCTGCTGCGATTGGGCTGGCTGTAATCCCCATCTGAGAGGCAACCGTGGCCATAGCCATTGGGCGCTCTGGGCGAATGCCTTTCTTGTAAGCCACATCGTAGATGACAGGAAGTAGAGGATAGACTGAGTGGCCAGTGCCCACTAACACGGTGAGAGAGTAAGTACACAGTGGCCCTAAGAATACGATTTGGTTCGGGTGCTTACGAAGCAGCTTTTCTGCAAATTTGACTAAGAGCTTTAAACCACCAGTCGCCTCTAAGGTAGCCGAAGCCGCAACAACGGCAAGGATGATGAGCATTACGCTGATTGGCGGTGTACCTGGGGTGATTCCGAAAACAAAGGCCAGTATTGAAACCCCTAGCCCCCCAAGCAAACCAAATGCGATGCCCCCATGGCGAATACCGATGAAAATGACCGACAGTAACAGCAGCATGTGTATATAGAACATGTATCTACCTCAATCCATTAATTATGTAAGCTCGTATCCTATACAAAAGTAGTAGATTCCGATGTGAGCCAATATGCGTAGTTGAATCGCATATTTCATGATCGAAGCTTTCATTGTTTTTCATCAAAAAAACGTGCTGCAAGAAGCGAAATTGAAGAGATTCTATGTACAAGTCACACTATTCCACTAGGGGGTAGTGCCCTTAAAGTTATTGAAACATAAGATTATTCAAGATGAAGATCGAGCGGCGTTTTACTTTTTTGCCCCGCGATCTCTCGAGTTAAGGTGGGTACCAGATAGCCTGACACTTGTTCAACTAACCCCGCCATGATTGCTTTGGCTTCGTCATCTGATATATAGAAATGTGCCGCGCCTTGAACCTTGTCCAAAACATGCAGGTAGTAGGGCAGAATGCCTGCAGTAAAGAGTGCTTCACTGAGTTTCGTTTGCGCTGAGACACTGTCGTTGATCCCTTTTAGCAGGACGCCTTGATTGAGCATCGTGACATTGGCTGACTTGAGTTTCGTGATGGCATTCGTCAGCTCATCATCAATTTCATTCGCGTGATTGATGTGCGTGACAAAGATGACCTGTAAACGAGTCTCTGAAAGTAGCTGCTGCAGCTCATCCGTTACGCGAGCGGGGATCACAACGGGTAATCGAGAGTGGATTCTCAAGCGCTTGATGTGTTGGATATCAGCGACGGCGTTGATGAGCCATTCAAGCTCATGATCCTTGGCCATGAGCGGATCACCGCCCGATAAGATAACCTCATTAATTTCTGGATGCGCTTTAAGGTAATCAAGCCCCTGCTGCCAAACGGATTTGCTGCCCTTATTCTCATTATATGGAAAATGTCTTCGGAAGCAGTATCGGCAATTAATTGCGCAGCCACCCTTAACGATGAAAAGCGCTCGATTCTTATACTTGTGCAGCAACCCAGGCACTTGGTTGTTTTGTTCGCCAAGAGGGTCGGCCGAATAGCCGTCTTGAACTTCAAACTCTTCGCTTAAAGGCAATACTTGCCTGAGCAGGGGATCATGCGGATTGCCTTTTTCCATTCGATTGACAAAACTTAGGGGAACTCGTTGTGCAAATAACGTTTTCGCTTTGAAGCCGGACTCCCACTCTGACGCATCGATATTCAACGTCTCAAGCAGTTTTACAGGGTCTGAGATCGCATTCGCTAGCTGTTTGAGCCAGTTTTGCTCAACAGATGGGGCAATTCGGGTTATGATGTGCGGCATTAAATTAAACTCGAAAATGGTAAGAGGAAAAAATGGCTACTGTTAGCACGAATGAATTTAAAGGCGGTCTCAAACTTATGCTTGATAGCGAGCCGTGTGTCATTCTCGAAAATGAGTTAGTGAAACCGGGCAAAGGTCAAGCGTTCAACCGCGTCAAAATCCGTAAATTGCTTTCAGGTAAAGTACTAGAGAAAACCTTTAAGTCAGGTGAGTCGGTAGAAGTTGCTGACGTAATGGATATCGATCTAGATTACCTGTACAACGATGGTGAATTCTACCACTTTATGAACAGCGAGTCTTTCGAGCAAATTGCAGCAGAAGCTAAAGCCGTTGGTGATAACGCTAAATGGCTAGTCGAAAACGACACTTGTATGATCACGCTTTGGAATGGTAACCCTATCGTTGTTACGCCACCAAACTTTGTTGAGATTGAAGTGACTGAAACGGATCCTGGCCTTAAAGGTGATACACAAGGTACTGGCGGTAAACCAGCGACGCTAGCAACAGGCGCTGTGGTTCGTGTACCACTATTCATTTCTATTGGTGAAGTGATCAAGGTTGATACTCGTACTGCGGAATACGTTGGTCGTGTAAAATAATCGCATCAATTTGAATTCAAATTTGATGAAATAAAGGTCACTTCGGTGGCCTTTTTTAGTTTTTGCTTGATAGAAGTGGTTGTGACACAATCTGAAAATAATGAGCGTAAATGAATAATACAATGAAGCAATCATTCCAAATTTGGTTAGATGCCGCTAGGCCCAAAACTCTTCCGCTGGCGTTAGTTTCTATTCTTACTGGTAGCGTTTTGGCGTACTCGATAGGGCATTTTTCTCTCGCAATTTCTGTCCTAGCATTCGTCACGGCTACGTTATTGCAGATTCTATCTAATCTGGCGAACGATTATGGTGATGCGGTCAAGGGCACCGATAATGATGAACGGCTTGGCCCAGTTCGTGCCATTCAGTCTGGTGCTGTGTCGTTAAAAACAATGAAGCAAGCGATGGTGATCAACATTGCTCTCACCATGGCCTCTGGTCTTTGTTTGGTTTTTTATGCTCTTGATAGTGTGCAAAGTATTATCGCTTTTATTGGGCTAGGCGTACTCGCGATTGTCGCTGCGATTGCGTATACGGTAGGAAATAAGCCATACGGGTATGTCGGCCTTGGTGATATCTCTGTATTCATCTTTTTCGGGTTATTAGGGGTTGCTGGCACGTTCTTCCTACATACTGGGTACGTAGACAGCGCTTTGGTTTTACCTGCAATGGGTTGTGGCCTTTTTGCGGTAGCGGTGCTGAATGTGAATAATATGCGTGATATCGAAAACGATCAGGCATGTGGCAAGAAAACGGTAGCTGTGCGCTTGGGTCAGCTAAAGTCAAAGCAATATCATACGTTGCTCTTAGTGAGCGCCCTAGTGATGTTTGCAAGCTATCTACTGCTTCAGCCTGCGCCTCTTTGGCTGACACTTCCCTTCCTATTCAGTTTAGTGATTGTTTTTAAACATGGGCAAGCGGTGTGGAAGGCGACACAACCCGCTCAAATTGCACCTATGATGCCGATTGTGGTTAAGTGTGCTTTGCTTACCAATCTACTGTTTACGGGCATTGTCATTGCTCAAACTCTAATCAGTTAATTGCGCCTTATCATTGCAATGACTTATTGAGCCGATATACTCGATAGAGATGACTATCAGTATGGAAAAATACTATGGAATACAATACTTCAGCTCTTTGCGATATTTACTTAGATCAGGTTGACGTCGTTGAGCCACTTTTTAGCAATTTTGGTGGCAGTGCTTCGTTTGCTGGACAAGTGACAACGATTAAATGTTTTGAAGACAACGGGTTAATTCGTGATTGTCTTGAGCAAGACGGAGTTGGTCGAGTATTACTCATTGACGGTGGTGGGTCCTTACGCCGCGCACTGATTGATGCTGAATTAGCGGCATTAGCGGAAGAAAATGAGTGGGAAGGTATTGTTGTTTATGGCTGTGTTCGAGAAGTTGATGAACTCGAAGACATGAGCATTGGTATTCAGGCATTAGCATCGATTCCTGTTGGCGCGGTCGCTAATGATATTGGTGAAATTGATGTCGCGGTTAACTTTGGCAGCGTGACCTTCATGCCTGAAGATTTCCTTTATGCTGATAATACAGGCATTATCATCTCTCAAGAGCCGTTAGATATAGAGCTTGAGATTGATGACGAAGAGGCGATTGCGGAATAGATAGAAATATCTGGTTAAGACTTTCGCCACTAAAATACTATTTAAGAAGAAATTCAAAAAGCCGATGCTCGAATAGAGCGTCGGCTTTTTATGTTCTTTGGCATAGAGAAATAGCTTTAAGTGCATGAAAGGGGGGAATCAATAGTTGAAAAAGTGTCGCCCAGCTTAACGTTTCTCTTAGATACAATGTACACGGCGCAGTCTAAGCGCATAAAGATAGCTCAATACACCACTTAAAATATTCCCTATGGCGATACCAAAGAACAGCCCCTCGACGCCATAAAACCAGTTACCGATCCAAGCGATAGGTAAGGTCAAAAGAAATAACCTAATCACACCCCATTGAAAGGCGAGTACGGGTTTGTGAAGTGCATTCAACCCTGCAATTAACATCATGGTTACACCCTGAAAACCATAACTGAAAGGCACCACCAACAAATAATGCCATAACAAGTCTTGAACCTGCTGCTCTTGAGAAAAAAGACGAGCAATAGGCATGCTTAGCGGCACCATCATAATGAATATGATCAGTTGGAACACAATCGCAAAACGCATACTCACAAACAAGGCTGAAAAACTTCGCCCTGGATTTTTAGCCCCAAGGTTCTGCGCCATAAAAGGTGTTAAAGCCGAGGTAAGCGCCATGAGAACCAGAATTAGCAAGGACTCGACTCGTTGGGCGGCGCCAAATGCTGCCACCGCTACCGTGCCATGTGAAGCGAGTAGCATCATCAGAATCGCGCCTGAAAATGGAATCATCGCATTAGACAGAGCGGCAGGGGTGCCAATTCTCAATATTTGTCGCCAATCTTCCAACAGGTTCGAGATTTTTGGAAAGGCGAGTAACTTTTCACGCTTGATGAGTATATAGAGTGAGCAAACTAAGGCACCAAACCAACTTAAGGCGCTAGAGATTGCCGCACCTTGTATTCCTAATTCAGGGAAAGGGCCAAGGCCAAAGATCAACAGGGGATCGAGAACGCCATTTATCAGCCCTGCCAGCATCATGATTTTTGCTGGGGTTTTAGTATCGCCCGTTGCACGGATAGCACTGTTTCCCGCCATAGGTATCACCAGAAGTGGTATCGAAAAATACCAAACAGCCATGTATTGATTAATCAATGGGAGTAGGTGAGTCTCTGCACCGAGTAAGGTAAAAAGCGGTTCAATCGTGAGTAAACCAATCAATGATGCGATTGAGACAAGCAATAAAGCGAGTATCAATCCGTGCGTTGAAAAGTAGGCGGCCTGTTTGGCCTGACCTTGACCGAGTAACCGGGCCAAACTGGTGGAGATCCCAATACCGATGCCCATGGTGATGCAGTTTATTGCAAAGGTAACAGGAAAAGTAAAACTGATTGCGGCAAGGGCTTGAGTGCCAAGAAGAGAAATGAAAAAGGTATCGACCACATTGAACATTAAAATGGCAACCA
Source organism: Vibrio sp. 10N.261.55.A7 (assembly GCF_002877365.1). Lineage (GTDB taxonomy): Bacteria > Pseudomonadota > Gammaproteobacteria > Enterobacterales > Vibrionaceae > Vibrio. Next base: position 2,826 of record NZ_MCWZ01000311.1, on the reverse strand, counting down.
TACCAAAGGTCATTGGGATAGCCATCTGACGTAGCACAGTGGAAATTGGCGCTGTTAATAAGCCGTGTTTATCGTGCATCGTCCATACGCTGAAATATCAAAACGCTAGGATACAAGAATATTGAATGAGGCACTAGCATCGCCCGTTATCTTCGCGTGCGTTGGCTTATCGCAGATACTAATAAGGCCAGCAATCGCTGGCCTTATTGTCTAACTAGATAAGAAATCTAATTATGCTTTCGCTTCTGCTGCTGCCTTAGCGATAGCTGCAAAGCCTACTGCGTCAAGCGCAGCGCCGCCAACTAGAGCACCGTCGATGTCTGGCTGAGCGAAGTAAGATGCTGCGTTTTCTGGTTTAACAGAACCGCCGTATTGGATGACAACTTTGCTTGCTACGTCTGCAGACTTCTTAGCGATGTGTGCACGGATAGAAGCGTGGATGCGCTGTGCATCTTCAGCTGTTGCTGCTTTACCAGTACCGATAGCCCAGATTGGTTCGTAAGCGATGATCGCGCCTTCAAGAGCTTCAACACCAGAAGTATTGATCACTGCGTCGATTTGACGAGCACATACTGCTTCAGTTTCACCAGCTTCGTTTTGAGCTTCAGATTCACCGATACAGAAAACAGGCGTTAGGCCATTTTCTTTTAGGAATGCGAATTTTTGAGCGATGAATTCGTCAGATTCGTTGTGGTACTGACGACGCTCTGAGTGACCGATGATGATGTGAGATGCACCAAATTCTTTTAGCATCTCTGGAGACATGTCGCCTGTGAAAGCACCTTTGTTGTTTACATCACTGTTTTGAGCACCAAGAATGATTGCGCTACCAGCATCAGTCAGAGTGCGCTCAGTTAGGTCGATGTAAAGTGCAGGTGGAGCCACTGCTACATCAACGCCAGTCACGCCTTCAAGTTCCTTGTTTAGACCGTTTAATAGGTCTGTAACCATTTCTTTGCTGCCGTTAAGCTTCCAGTTGCCCATAACTACAGGATGACGCATAGGTAAATCTCCAATATTTTGAGGTTTAAAATTATTCGATATAAAAAATAAACGCGTTCGCGCAATAATACAATAGATTAATCACATCAGTTAGTGATTAGGGTCATGACATTATTCGATCGTGCCGCTCTTCGAAGTGATCCAGCAAACAGAATAGCAGTGATTGTCTCGGCATTTGCTTCGTTACTTGGTATTAGTGTTGAGAATTCGCTTCGATAAATACTGACAGTAGATCTAAAGTCAAAAAGGAAAAGCAATGCCAAACCTCGTTATGGAATATTCAAACTCGATCGATCAGCGCGTAAACGTACAAGGGCTTTTGGAAGATTTACATGATGTCGCCCTAAAAAGCAGCTTGTTTGATCCTGATTCAGTTAAATCGAGGGCACTGCGTTGCCATCATTGGTTAGTGGGTGAGCAAGGTGACAGTGTTGACTTTATTCATGTTGGTTTCGAATTGCTAGACGGGCGGACAGAAGAGCAGAAAAGAGAATTATCTCGTCAATTGATGACCGTGCTGCAAGAGCAAGCTAGCCAAGTACGAAGTCTAACCGTTAACATTCGAGACATGGATCGTTCGTGTTTTCAAAAAACCTTAAATGGTTGATTTATAATACTGTTCATAGTTAGAAATTTTTGTTTGTTTTTTTAGGGTAAGTTAAATGCAGTTAAAACCACTATTATTTTCATTTGAAGGAAGAGTCGGTAGGAAGACCTATTGGGTTTGGAACGTAATCTACTACGCGGCGATTATGGGCTTTGCCACGGGCTCCAACGTCTTGTTTCCCGCGATGGCTCACATCATCTTACCTGTTTTCCTATTATTGGTGCTTGTTCCAGATTTAGCGATCACCGCTAAGCGATGGCATGATCGAGGGAAGTCGAGTTGGTGGCTATTACTCAATGTGCCCCTCGTATTTGGTCGTATGGCGGTGCCAATGGGCGATCCAAGTGCGGTCGCACAAACCAGTGCGCTTGAAATGGTGACGTCCATTGCAGCATTAATTTGCGGTGCTTGGATTCTGGTAGAGTGTGGTTTTATGAAAGGTGAAGAGAAAACGAACCAATATGGAGCGGAGCTAAAGTAGCGTATTTGGTCAGACTTCTTTGATTGTTCGGCAATATGATTGAAACTATGTTGCCGATCTTTTGAATACTGAATTTGCACCTCAATACTCGTTTTCATTAAGAGACAGATTATTTACGTAGCATGACCTTTTCAACAGCGTGGTCTTGCCCTTTTTTGAGAATCAACTGAGCGCGATCTTTTGTCGGCAGGATATTTTCAGCAAGGTTTTGCCCATTGATGGACTGCCAGATGTTTTTGGCTTTATCGACCGCTTCTGATTCACTTAACAAGGTGTAATGGCTGAAATAGGAGCCCGGCTTCATAAATGCCCCTTGGCGAAACTCCAAGAAACGCTCTACATACCATTTTTCTATCACATCACTTTCCGCATCGACATAGATAGAGAAATCTAAGAAATCAGAAATGAAGGTGCTGGCTGGCTTATTTGGGTAATCTAACCCACTTTGCAGCACGTTTAACCCTTCAATAATGATCACGTCTGGTTTATCAATCTTTTTTACTTCGTCGGTAATGTCGTAAGTGATGTGCGAATAAACCGGCACTTCAACATTCCCTTTTCCTGCTTTTACGTCAGTCAAGAAATTAACTAGGCGCTTGGTGTCATAAGATTCAGGAAACCCTTTCCGGTGCATAATACCGCGCTTATCTAATTCACTTTTAGAAAACAAAAAGCCATCAGTCGTCACCAAGTCGACCTTAGGGTGGTTTTCCCATCGAGATAAGAGAGTACGAAT